>NZ_JBEOPJ010000007.1:0-237164 GCF_040309945.1 Shewanella sp. AC34-MNA-CIBAN-0136
ACACCCGTAGCTCAGCTGGTTAGAGCACTACCTTGACATGGTAGGGGTCGGTGGTTCGAGTCCACTCGGGTGTACCACTCTTTTCAAAGAGTCTAAACATTGGAATTGTAATAAAAGTAAACAATACACCCGTAGCTCAGCTGGTTAGAGCACTACCTTGACATGGTAGGGGTCGGTGGTTCGAGTCCACTCGGGTGTACCAATTCTCTTATACAAGAGAATACGGCCAGCGAAAGCTGGTTTTTTTGTGTCTAAAATTAATAGTTAATATTCACAAGCTAATAAACCCATAGCTCAGCTGGTTAGAGCACTACCCTCTCTTAGTTAACGGCGGCGGTAGGGGTCGGTATTCATGTGGTAAAGCGAAGTCCACTCGGGTGTACCATTTCTTGCAGTAACTCCTCGTTTTAAAAACCTTTTTTTATTACCAAATTCTCTACGTAAAAATTTATCTGCGCCAAATCGCATTAACCTCGTGCCAAGCAGTTATTTTTCGTGTCTAGAAGTCTTACAAATTAATTCATTTCAAATTTAGCCTATAAGATAGTTAAAACTCAAAAAAATAGGCAAAAAACACCAAAATGACGTTTTGTGTCCATTTCGTGCCAAACATGTTGGCACAAGTGATTTTTGAACCTGAAATGAATGACAACTACAACTTCCATTACTGGCACGATGAATAATTTACAGTCACACAAGCCAGTTGACGTACTTTCAATCAACACCTGATGTACACCAAGTAGATAAATGTACTTTTTCAAAATGGCTTGTTCTTTTCAACCACAGCTCTGATCCGCCAACTCAGGGCAAGCGACTTAACTCTACTATTTGGTTAATTTGAACACCTGCAGTTTTCTATTTAGATTGTGAAATTTAGTGCCGTAGCAAATGGTAACCGTATTAGTCACCATTCTTTTACCGCAATTATTCGCAGCAAGTCCGCAGGCAAAGGCAAAGGCAAAACAGAAGGGAACGCTTAGAGAATAGTGATCAAATATTTTTGCGACCCAAGGTACATTTACCCCTCCAATTACCAGTAACAGCCCAGTAACCAATGACACAGTCATACTGTCACGCCATAGGAGTAATGCTTTGTGGGCATCTTTTATTAGTGGGTCATTTTGTAATGGTTGATAGATATGTTGATACCATACTTGATTTTGCTGCTCTGCAGATGCATCTGAGATTAGGGAATATTAATATTCGAACGTAAAACCAAATTGAGTCAGTTTTTCATAAACATGCACATCAAATCGATACAATGACGCTGCTCTGTGGGCAACATTACGTTGCTTCTCATTACAGTCAATTAATAAATTCATCTTTAATATTTTTCGGCGAAAATTGGGTTTGTCTAATGTCACACCGAGAATAGATTCATATAAATCTTGTAGTTGTAATAAGGTAAATTTTTCAGGTAACAAACTAAAACCGATCGGTTCATGTCTGACTTTGTATTTTAAGTGATTAAGGCAACTGGCCAAAATATTATCATGGTCAAACATCAGTTTAGGGACTTGTCTTACATCAAACCATTCACATTCTATGGCATTTGGACCATGCGATAAATTGGTTTCGTCAAAGCGGACCAACGAATAAAACGCAATGGTAATAATTCGTCTGGCTGGGTAACGGTCAACATCACCGAAGGCACCTAGTTGGTCTAAATATAAGTTTTCGACCCCGGCTGTGTTTTTTACAACTCGCGATGCCGCAGTCTCGAGGTTTTCGTCACTGCGAACCCAGTGACCGACTAAGCCCCATTTATTGGTTGCTAGGCCTTTATTGTATTTAATCAATAAGACTTTAAGTTTGCTGTCATGAAGGGTAAAAATAAGATTATCAACGGTTAAGTTACTAATACAATCAGCAGGGATGGTTTCTTCATCAATAACTTCGTTTATAAAATTCACAGGTAAGATCCAATTTAATATAGCGAGCTTGGTTGTACATACACACTCTGGAGATTGCCGTTGAACAACTGTGTAGTAGTAAAAAAGTCATATTCAACAGACGTTGATAATCACTTTACTCACCAAAAACATAATTGTAAATGCATGAAACAAAATCAATTTCTACTGCACATCACCAATGCACAATATTACAACAATACTTATCATCGTTGTGGCTTAGATGCGTTTTATCAACGATCACCACAAATTAACCTGCTTAAATTATTGATTGTATTTGTATTTTCCGTAAACAAACACTTCATCATCCGTAGAATAGGTCATTGCTAGACAATTGATTTACTCGACTCTCTTTGAATAATTTCAAATTCGAGAATATGACGCAACTGACTGTTTTTAGTCCTGAAAAGTCTTTGTTTTTATTTGAGGTAAATAAGCTGACAGCTAACGTTGCCATTTCATCAATAGGCTGTCTTACCGTGGTAATGTTTGGCCACACGACCGTTGCGAGGGTTGTATCATCAAAGCCAACAACCGATAAATCATTTGGCACATTAATCCCCTGGCTTTGTGCAATAGACATCACCGCAGCAGCCATATCATCGTTAGCTGCAAAAATAGCACTGGGTTTATCGTGACGAAAAAGTTATATCTTTTAATTTCAAATAACACTAATCGATTTCTAGATTTGAACAAATTCACATAATCAATAACACATAATCAATGACACATACGATGATGACACATACGATGATGACGTGTGGATGATTTGTTAATGTTAGCCTCATCTCTCATGATGAAAAGACGGTGTCATGCTGATGCTAGCGCTTTAGAAGTACTTGAAATAAGGACAATTGGAGGCTTATTCAGTTTTCGCAAACAAGGCTGGCCAGTACTGAATTGGGGATATGTTTTGCATTAAGACTTTTAGTCTCGGTTACTGGCTCCGATGATGTGGTGATAGTCGACAGTGTTCCGTGATTGGCTAAGTTATTTAACGAAAATTAATTGCCGAGGGCGCTAAACGTTGCAAAGTTAACTATTTTGATATTTTTGCATGCTTAGAAGTGTTTATGTTGATATCGCTAAACAACTCACTATTTACCGATTTATGTCCTTACTGGATAAGCCAATCCGACTAGACATCGGATTGGCAATTAGCGCTAGAACGGAGCGTCGATGTCAACAATGGCGATAAGTTTGTGGTTAACAAACTCCTTGATGCCGAGACCGACTAGCTCGCGGCCGTAACCTGAACGTTTAACACCACCGAATGGTAAATCCGCCTTAGCCATTGTCGGGTGATTGACGAAGACCATACCTGTGGATATTCGTTTCGCCACTTCTGCACCATGGATTGGGTTGGCAGTAAATACCGAACCGCCCAGACCGAACGGTGAATCATTGGCTATATGGACCGCGTCATCTTCATCTTTGGCGCGAAACATCATAGAAACAGGACCGAAGAATTCCCAATAACGTGCGGGGTTGTCTTCTGCAATGTCAGTCAAAATGGTCGGCTGAACAAAATTGCCTGAATCAGGGACAATTGGCCCAACCTCAGTTGCGGTAGCCCCGTAAGAAATCGCCTGGCGAATCTTATCCTTGATTTCATCGGCTGCCGCCCTAGATGAAAGTGGCGCTAGCGTTGTGCTTGGCTCGAACGGATCACCCGCTTTGAGATTCGCAGTACCACCAATATATCCTTCAAGGAACCGATCATACACCTCATCCACAATGATCATTCGTTTTGATGACACACAGACCTGACCACCATTCCAATGTCGTCCTAGAACCGCCCAGTTAATTGTTTTCTGCATATCTGCATCGGCTAGAACAACTAATGCATCAGCACCGCCAAGTTCAAGAGTCGATTTCTTTAATGCCTTGCCTGCCTGGGCCGCAACGACTGCACCGGCCCTTTCCGACCCTGTTAATGCTACGCCCTGAACGCGCGGATCGTTAATGATCGTTTCTATCTGCGACCTTGTAGCGTATAGATTTTTGAACACACCTTGAGGTAAACCAGCATCGAGCATTAATTTTTCGAATGCAGCCGCGGCCTGCGGAACGTTAGACGCATGCTTGAGCAACAGTGTATTACCAGCAGATATTTGTGGTGCAGCGATACGAACCACCTGATAGAAAGGAAAGTTCCATGGTTCAATCGCCAATAATACACCCAGCGGCTCACACAAAATTTCCGCATCAGCGTCGGCAACCGGTAGCTTTTGTGGAGCCAGCAATTTCTGTGCATTATTTGCATAGTAGTCGAAGATATCTGCTGACAACGCTATTTCTGCTTTGGCTTCGGATATAAGTTTACCCATCTCAATGGTGAGCAGATTGGCATAATAATCAACGTCACGACGTAATAATTCGGCGGCGGCGTGCATTATGCGCGCACGCTCAGTAAACCCAGTATTTTTCCAAAGTAAAAAAGCATCATGCGCATTTTCAATTGCTTGCTTTACTTCTGAGTCGCTTGCATCTGGGAACGTTACCAGAAGATCACCAGTGTAAGGATTGCGTGTTTCATATGTCATAATATTTACCTTTTTTGGGTAATGTACCAACAGGAGACGAGTATTTAACAACCGGCCCCCCGGTGTTGTTTTGCAAAAGCTATCGCCCGAGGGCGAAGTCAGAACCATCAAAATGGTAAAATATTGACCTGTTACTTTTGACCAACATGGATTGTACGTTTGCCGAAGTTTTCGCCATTAAGAAGGCCTATAAATGCATGAGGAGCATTTTCGAGCCCTGTGATAATCTCTTCTCGGTATTTAATCTTGCCGCTTTTAACCCAACCAGTCATCTCGGCGGCGAAGTCGGGATACAGATGGCCAAAGTCATCAAAAATAATAAAACCTTGCAGCTTAATTTTCTTACGCAGGATCTGACCCATCAGCCAGTTCATTCTATCTGGCCCTTCTGGCAATTCGGTTGCGTTATATTGTGACACCAGCCCGCAAAGTGGGATCCGAGCGTTCGGATTTAATAGCGGGATGACGGCATCAAGGACCTTACCACCGACACTTTCAAAATAGACATCGATGCCGTTTGAGTTCACCTTGGCAAGTTGGTCTGCAAAGTCAGCAACCTTATGGTCGATGCACGCGTCAAAGCCTAACTCGTCTACTGCATAGGCACATTTTTCCGCGCCGCCTGCAATTCCAACCACACGACAGCCCAGCAGCTTGCCGATTTGGCCAACAGTGGCCCCGACCGGGCCAGTCGCAGCTGCCACAACAATGGTCTCGCCAGCTTTAGGGACACCAATATGCTTCAGGCCAGCCCAGGCAGTAAACCCAGGCATGCCTAAAATACCCAGCGCCCATGAAAGATGGGTCGAAGACTTACCGAGGTTAGTGAGCCCGGTGCCATCGGACACAGCATAGTCTTGCCAACCATTAAAACTAAGCACGAAGTCGCCTGGAGCAAAGCCATCGATATTGGAATCAATAACTTGAGATACAGTACCGCCTATCATCACCGCGCCTATTTCGACAGGGTCTGCATAAGATGGTGCATCGCTCATCCGCCCGCGCATATAGGGGTCGAGCGAAAGGAATTCAGTCCGCAGTAGCATTTGTTTGTCGTTAGCAACAGGGATTGCGGTCTCAATCAAAGTTAACGTGTCTAGCGTAGGTTCGCCTTTAGGACGTTCTGCAAGAACCCATTGTCGATTAGTTGTGTTTGTTTGTGTCATATTCAATCTCCTTTAAAGTGACGCTTCAAGAATGCGACGGACATCAGTTGGGGTGATGTCTTTGTGTTCGCCAAGGGCTGTCATGCCATGTTCCTCCAAGGCGCGAACAATAAGTTCAATTTCTGCTGCGGCAATACCGTAGTCGCTCAATCGAGTCTTGATCCCTAATTGCTCGAAAAACGCACGCGTGGCGTCTATTGCAGCGTCAATTCGCACAGCATCTGTGCCTTCGGTGATGCCCCAGACATTACTAGCATATTGGAGTAATTTTTCGTGCTTGTGGCCACGCTGATCATTCAATAGTGACGGTAACACGACAGCAAGAGTACGGGCGTGGTCTGTATCATTGAGCGCAGTAATCTCATGTCCGATCATGTGAGAAGCCCAATCTTGTGGCACTCCGGCACCGATTAAGCCATTCAAAGCCAGTGTGGCTGTCCACATCAGACTTGCACGAATGTCATAATCTTCTGGTGTCTTTAGCGCTTTAGGGCCAAGCTCAATAATGGTGCGTAGCAGAGACTCGGCAAAACCATCCTGCACGTGTGCGCCACTGGGGTAAGTTAGATACTGCTCGATAATATGGACAAAGGCATCTGCAGCGCCATTGGCAATCTGACGCGCAGGCAGCGTATAGGTAAGTTCAGGATCGAGGACCGAAAAAATTGGGTAGCAATGCGGACTTCTAAAAGGAAGCTTGGCTATCTTCTCCGGGTTGGTTATCACCCCACCATTGTTCATTTCAGATCCTGTTGCAGGCAATGTTAGCACCGTTCCGAACGGCATCGCCGCGGTCACTTTTGCCGTGCCGGCAGTAAGGATCTCCCAGGGGTCACCAGCATAAAGCGCCGCCATCGCGATAAATTTAGTCGCATCAATGACAGATCCGCCACCCACGGCTAGCAAAAAGGTGATGTTGTTATCAGCAATTACTTTGACGGCATTAAGGGTCGTTGCATAACGAGGATTTGGTTCTATGCCACCAAACTCGACCAATGTGCGACCAGTAAGTGCTGTTCTCACTTGCCCTAATACACCGGTTCGTTCCGCGCTACCACCGCCATAGATAATCAATACTTTTGCATCTACTGGAATATGATCGTTAAGGTCTTCGATTCGGCCTTTACCAAAGAGAATTTTTGTCGGGTTGTGAAAGTCAAAGTTGTTCATATTCTATGTTTCCTTCTGTTTCAATGTGAAGGCGTACGTTTATGCTGACATACGTCGATTTTTCTGTGTCTAGTATTCGAATATAGGCAGACCTGATGAACACATATACTGCGACAACTTGTAACTGCGGCGATAAAAAAGAGACTTAACAGCATCGCCAATATCGCTATTTTGCCGTTCATGGCAATTGCCTAGATGGAATAAAATGCGTTGATCATATTCACTTGCTTGATATCTACATTGTTATTCTTTACTAAATGGTCAACTATAATTAAATGAGTAAACCACCTAAAGTAACCACTTGAATATGTCAATACGATATTTAAATATAAAACTCGTTATTATCTCTGATTTAAGACATTTATATTTAGATATAATATTAAAATATATTTTCAGCATGACGCTAACCATATTAAAACCAGATGATTAAAAAAAGATGATTAAAATCACTGTTAGTGCGGTGCTTTAAATAAACCAAATTATATTTTACTGTTTAGTTACACTAACATACCAATGTTAGCCTTTCCAATTAGACCAATAAATCTTAATAATTGTAAACAGTTCAGACTAAAATGATGTAATTGAGTACATCCTTTTAACAATACTAACGATTGGGATTAAGTTTTGTTTAAGTATAAAAATGATGATAGGGACTAACAATAATCAGCGTATGTTATTAGCCACATAAGATTAACTTAATAACAATTCTGAAATTTATAAATAGTTAGATAAATAGTTAGATAAATAGATAAATAGATAAATAGATAAGCATCTACGTTTTTAAATAAATCCTAACGCGCGTGACAATCAACAGTTTCAATACTGCTTATTTCATCATCCATACAGAAATGTGGGCAACCCAACACGCGGCCATGTTTCTCGATAGCTTCAATTAGTGTTTGTTGTATATCGTCAAGGTAGGCTTTAAGTCGTTCTAAAGGTGGCCTGGTTAGCGAAAAAGGTGTTCATTTTCGGCTTTTTTATCTCCAATCCGTCGAGGATGGCCTCAGTAACATGTTCTGATTTAGATTTGAAAAAATAGTAGCAGCCCTTCTTGACGCCGGCTCGCTCACATATAGCATCAATAGTGAGAGTGCCATAGCTGCTCTGCCACATTAAATCTAATATTGCTTGTAGCAAACGTTCTTTGCCATCACTTTTGGCCCATTTCCAGTACCTATCAATACGTTGACATTATTGACGTTAACATTATTGACGTTGACGTTGACATTATTGAAATTGACTATTATCTATTCGTCTCGATACGCTAATTGGGGCTAACTAATTTAACTTAATCATCAGAAACCAAAAACAATATAGTAGCCCCTATTATCCCGGCTAATAATGAACCGAAAAGGATACCCAGCTTAGCTTGTTCGATTAAAGCGGGCTGCCCCTCAAATGCTAAGGCTGATATAAACAATGACATTGTAAAGCCTACACCCGCTAAAAATCCGATACCTATGATATGAGGAAATGTCACCCCATTAGGTAACCTTACCGCACCCACTTTTAACCCTAACCAAGCAAAAAGGCTAATACCAATGCCTTTCCCCAACACCAATGCGAGTATTATTGCTAGTGTGACCACAGTATCTTTAAATTCAGGAATCATTGTGGGTAACATTACACCTGCGTTCAAAAAAGCAAACAAAGGTAAAATAATAAGGCTAACGGGTTTGTCTAGCGTATAGCCCCAACGTAATATCGGCGCTGTACTTTGCTTGGCAATATCTTCGGCCTTTACAGCAAGTGCGTGTTGTTTTTCATTCTCAAGGATAGGAGTGTCTACACTGTCTACGTCCTTAAATTCTTGAATGACATTTTGCATTTTACGACGAAACCAAACTTTATTGGTATAAGGACGCGTCGGTACCATCATTGCAGCTAAAAGACCGGCCGTGGTTGCATGTACGCCTGATTGAAGAATAAACCACCAAAGAAAAAAACCGCCCATTAAATAGAAAATAGGTTTTCTTATGCCCAGAATGTTGATAAAAAATAACACTAATAACGTCAGAGCAGCCCACAATAATGACAGAACTTCGATTTGTTCAGTATAAAATAATCCAATAACAGCAACGGCTCCCATGTCATCTACAATGGCTAAACCCGTAAGAATAATGTAAGCAGCCCGAGGTGCTTTAGCGCCTAACAGTGTTAAAATACCTATAGCAAATGCCGTGTCTGTGGCCATAGGAACACCCCAACCTTGATACGCATTGGACGAGTCACTAATCCAAATAATGCTTGAATATATCAGTGCTGGGAGCACCATGCCCCCTAATGCCATAACAATAACTAATGCAGCATCTTTTAAATCGCTAAGAGCGCCGACCAAACATTCATATTTTATTTCTAACCCTAAAATGAAAAAAAACAACACCATCAAGCCATCATTGATCCAATAATGTAAGGAATGACTTATTGACCAATCGCCAAGAGAAATAGTTAATTTAAGTGTACTGAGTGCTTCATAACTGTGTTGCCATCCTAAGTTAACCATAAGAATTGCGGCTATTGCCGAAACCAGTAACACGATTCCAGCTACGATCTGGCTATCGATGAATGACTCCACAGGTAATGAAAACTTAAGAAAACCACGCTCTAACGGAGCATGATCACGATTTTCTTCCTTTATTTCGTAACCCATAACTTGTCTCCATCACGTTATTGCATGATTTTTTAACCGAAGAATGTATCCAGAACCCTTTAAAATCAATACATTAAACATCGAGTAAATACGATACCATCTTTGCTAACAAAACGGCTTTATATCCTGTCAATCGCGCTGAAATTTAATGCTAACCTAGCATCACGTTTGCCAAACCAGCGGAGCTAAGCGATTAACATTGCTGATAAACTGTCAAGACACGCCTGAGAATATGACTGTAATCGGTTTAATCAACTGACTATGTATTCTGGTCTGTTTCGGTATATTTACCATCACTATGATTGCAAAATACACGGTTATATTGTTAGTGTGGTAACCCGCTATGACATAAATATCGAACAATTAACGGAGCGAAACTAATGGGATCTAACAATACTGATCAACATAAACACAGTATCGCGACTTTTGCAGCCTTGAAAACCGCCATTGCAAATGATGAAGAGCAGTTAGTAAAGGAATTATTGGCAGATGAACCGATGCAAGAGCTTGAGAAAAGCTACCTCCTTGACCTAGCCCATCTAAACAATAATCGTACTATCATAAAATTACTTGAAGATATTCCTGAAAAATAGCTAAACAAAGAAATATAGTGTGTTGATGTCCTCTCTATTTAGCTAGCCATTTTCCCTTAAGAGAATCGCCGCTTATAGCGGCGAATAAATACTTATCTAAGCGATACATAAAAACCATTGTTTACAAATGACTATATACTTTCCTCTTCTCTTTTTTCTATAGTAGCGCTTAATTTTTGATATATACCAAGTGCGACAATTAAGATAGCTGATACCATAATAAGTAAGGCTGGATAAAGCAAAAGGCTAAGGTCTTTCGTTCCTGCTTTAAATATAAAAACCAGTCCTTCAATGCTGACTGCTATAGTAATAATGACAATAATTTTTGTAATTGTTCGTCTTGCCTCTTTGGGATCTCGCAGCTCTTTGTCCTTAAAAACCTCTTCTTCCATCATATACTGTGCTACATCAATAATGGCTGCTGCAATAATGATAGCAGCGACAGATTGAAGCATTAATGGAATAAATCCAGAGTCATACTGTATGCCAGAAATGACCTCATAAATGGACCACAGCATAATTATCAAAGATAAGATGATAAGCACTACAGCTGCGAACAAATGAACTCCAGCGAAAATCTTATTAAACAGTTTTTTCATATTTTTTCCCTCTAAGAATTTATCAACCAACGTGGCCCATTCAGCTATTAATGTGTACACACATTTGAAGCGATGGTGTTCATCCAATATTGATACTTGCTTGTATCATTTAATGCATAAACTCATTAATGATTGGCCGCCATAATGTAGGGATACTATTAACTCGAGTTTCTATTATGTAGCATGCTTATTTGAATCTTGACGTCGCAGACTTAAATGCCGAACCAAGCGAATCCCAGGCGCTGTCAATACCGACTTTTATGTCTTCCCAAGCATCGTCACCGGCCTTTTTAAGCTCAGTAAGCTTTTTATTGGCAGTGTCCTTCATAGACTGAAGTTCCTCTATTTGTTTGTAGTATTCAAGCTGCTCATCAGCTGCGGCCGCATCAGCTTTTGCTTTAAGTTTGTCGATATCAGCGCTCCACTCGTCGAGCTGCGCTTGCAATTTCTTTTCGTATGCTTGTTTCTTACTCATAATGATTGTCCTTTTAAATACATTGGATACGCTATACATTTTAAGTGTTTCTAGTTTATTTGAATCACTGGGCCTCAGCATATTTGATTATTTACCGGCATAAATTTACCAGCCTAAATTTACGTTACCACGCAAGGCGGCATATTGCTCACTTCTGCCTCATTATTGCTTGTTCATGTAATATCGTTATGAAGATATGTTAATGGATCTATTTGCTACCTTTGCTCGTAAAAAAGCCTGCGATTAAAAAATTTAAGCTGTTATATGAGATACATGAGATACATGATGGTTATTTATCAAGGCAATTGAGCACTGCGCAGTATCGAAATACAGTAGCTAGAAACAAACTAACATGAATAAATCATACTAGAGGTATATTGGTTTGATTTATTTAGCATTAATATCAATGAATTATAACCATAAAGCTAATGAGTCATTTACAAGCAAAAACACACTCAGATGCAATAATTTATGGCCTAGATATCATATAATGCAAATTGACGAACAATATCCCAGATGTAGCGTTAATTGGTGAAGCAGCCAATTTTGATTGATAAGGTTGCACTAGTTAGTGTTAAGGACTTTTAATGCATTTTACTAAAGAGCGCTTAGACGCGCTTGAAAAACACACCCGTAGCCATTTAATCAATTCACTGTCAGGATTTAAAAGCGCTAATTTAATAGGTACACAAGATTTACAGGGCAACACTAATTTGTCGATTGTCAGTTCGGTTATTCACCTAGGTGCCAATCCGCCGCTGGTTGGTATGATAATCCGCCCTCACAGTGTGCCGCGTCATACCTTTGAAAATATTTTACAAACCGGCTTGTATACTATTAATCAAGTCAATCAATCTATTTATGAGCAAGCTCATCAAACATCTGCTCGTTATGATAAAGATGAATCAGAGTTTGAAGCGACGGGATTAACGCCTGAATACCTATCAGACTTTAGCGCGCCTTTTGTAAAAGAAAGCCGCCTAAAATATTCAGTTAAGCTAGTAGAGCATCAACATTTAGCTATCAATGGTACCGAGTTTGTTATTGGTGAAATAGTTGACGTTTATGTAGACGATGATGCGGTTCAAACTGATGGGTTTATAGATTTACACACTATTGATACGGTAGCGATTAGCGGGCTCGATTGTTACTACACAGGCAATAAACTGGCTCGTTTGCCTTATGCTAAAAAATAGCGGTGACATAATTTTATCGTGCTTAAGCTAATTTATAGTATGTGCGGCTGCATAAAATAGCCAGAATACGAGTCGTATTTGATAAATCCCATTTAACTAAATGGGATTTATCAATATCAACGTATTTTACTTTTTAGTTAAAAAGCGTTCTTTAACGGCTTCTGCCATTAAATTGGGTGGAATTAAGCCTTGCTCTAACACAAAGTTATTAAATGCCAAGCGATCAAACTTATCGCCTAGGGCTATTTCGACGTCAGCCCTGATCTCCAATAATCGTGATAAGCCATAAAAGTAACTGCCAGCCTGACCAGGCATTCTCATGGTGTATCGATCCACTTCTTGTTTCACTGCCGCTTCTGAAAATACCACGTCATTGCGTAACAATGCATAGGCGTTTTCTTTTGTTGTTAGACCTAGGTTCAACATCGGATCTAACATGGCGCGAGCATTACGTAATAGTCGATGCTGAAGCGCTATAAGCTGTGCTTCAATAGGAAGATATGGCAACATTTCAGCTTCGGCATACAGTGCCCAACCTTCAACGTTTACGCTGTTAAAAGCATAATAAACACGAGCGAGTGACACGCCCTGCTCCAACATGACCGCAAATTGTAATTCATGGCCAGGTCTGCCTTCATGAGCACTTAATGTATAAGCAACGGCATTAAAATTAAAGTCATCGTAAGCAGCATCCCCGGTTAATGCAGGGTTACCGGTTGTCAGTACAAATTGCCCTTGTTCACCCGTATTACCAATAAACGGTGGCGGTAACATATGAGGCGCTGGACTGCCCGCAGCCTCTGCTTCGCTGGCCAATCGCATAATCATGTCGCGCTCAGGTAAATTGACCACTTTTTTCTGAGTGATTAACGCTTCAAGTTTTTTATTAATGGCTCGATAATGATCTTCAATCTTATCGTTGTCTAAAGAGTCTTTTTTAAGTGCTTTTATCACATCGCGATAATCACTTGATGGCATATTAAACTTTTGCGCAACCAACGGCGCTAACGCCTGCATGTTGGCTTTGGTTATCATATAGCTTGCTTTCGCGCGTTCAATTAACAACTCAGGTTCGATATCAATGCCAACTGTTTTGAGTTTTAAAGCGTAAATTTCTGACGGTAAGCGGAAGTCATCTCGGCTAGTTGGAATAACGGTTTTTTCTGCCCACTGACGGTAATCTGCAATTTGCTGCTTTAGTAGCGACAGATTATCATCGGCTTTTATGAATTCATTTTTCTCAAACAACTGCTGCAAACCTTGCAATAAGGTATCGATTCTTGCCAGGGCTTGGTTTACTTCTTCTTTTGTTGGCCCCATTAATTTTTTGTTGGCTAATGCGGCTTCATACAAGGTTTTTGCTTGTTCAGTTAACGCAGGTTGACCCGTTTTACCGACATAACACGCTAAAC
Source organism: Shewanella sp. AC34-MNA-CIBAN-0136 (assembly GCF_040309945.1). Lineage (NCBI taxonomy): Bacteria > Pseudomonadati > Pseudomonadota > Gammaproteobacteria > Alteromonadales > Shewanellaceae > Shewanella > Shewanella sp. AC34-MNA-CIBAN-0136. Next base: position 13,721 of record NZ_JBEOPJ010000007.1, read on the forward strand.
GAGTATTAGCCGCTTGTTTACGTGTATCTGACATTTGATCATCTAATAATGCCGACACGCCTCTAAATATAATTAACGGCACGTCCACCCAAGGCAACATGTATTTGTCTTCTAATTTACCTGAGGCAATGGTCTGATCAATATTGTTGATAATAATGTTGAGGTCTTGACGAACCTGCAATGATTTTTCAGTATTAAGCGCTTGTAACAACGTCTTTTTACTGGTTTCAAGAGTACGAATATACTTATCTTGTTGTGCCTTAGTAATGCTGCTGCATTGACTATCGGTTTCAGTAATGCCAATTGAACTTGCCATTTCAGGTTGAAATTGACTCGTTACCTGAATTTGTTTGTTGGTGTATGCATTACTGACATCAACCCAGGATTCCGCTGATGATGTCAACGGAATAAGAGCAAGTAGTGGAATCACAGACGTGAGTATTTTGCCTGACATCGGCTTAGTCCTTTTTTTATTATGAAGTGATTACTATAACCGAATAAAGATCTAAAGTGATGAGCGCTGAATTAACTAATCTGTAACGAATAGTGATCAACAAATCAGGTTATAAAGTAGACCCTTTTAAAGTAATGATTAGAAAAACAGTCAGTGCATGAGTTACATCTGTATTGTTACTTCGCAGCCAATAAAAAACCGCAGCGATTGACGCTGCGGCTTGTTCTATCGAGAATATAATCGATTTTAGCGGATGATATAATTGCTCAATTAAAAAGCAAAGTCTTCGCTATCAAGTGCCATCATAGAATCGACACCATTGGCAATACATGCCGCATGGCCTTTAGCCCTTGGCAGCATGCGCTGCATAAAGAACTGAGCTGTTTTAATTTTAGCCTCATAGAACGCTGGCTCGGTGGTGCCTGCAGCCAATTTATCTTGCGCCACTTTAGCCATTTTCGCCCAGAAGAAAGCGAGTGTGACGTAACCGGCATACATCAAGTAATCCACAGACGCCCCGCCGATTTCATCCGGGTTTTTCATCGCCTTGCCACCAATTAACACGGTCAGTTCATGCCACTCTTTGGCATAAGCCATAATCGGTTTAATAAACTCAGCCATGGCTGGGTTATCCATGTTTTGTTGGCAAAATACGGTAACGTCTTTAGAGAAAGGCTTTAATACTTCACCCTGAGTACCAATAATTTTACGAGCCAGTAAGTCTAATGCCTGAATACCGGTAGTACCTTCATATAAACAGCTAATCTTGGTATCGCGCATTAACTGTTCCATGCCCCACTCTTTGATAAAGCCATGACCACCAAAAATTTGCACACCGTGGCTGGTACATTCAAAACCCAGCTCTGAAAGGAATGCTTTAGCAATCGGCGTTAATAAGGCTAACTTTGTTTCAGCATCAGCTTTAATGGCTTCGTCTTTTTCGGCATGGCCAATATCAACTAGCTGGGCAAGATACGAAATTAACGCACGGCCACCTTCAGCAATCGATTTCTGAGTTAACAGCATTCTACGAACATCTGGATGAACAATGATTGGGTCAGCTGGGCCGTTAGGATTTTTAACCCCGCTGATTGAACGCATTTGTAGACGATCTTTTGCGTATGCCAAAGCCCCCTGGAATGACGCTTCAGCAGCCGCAACACCTTCACTAGCAACGCCAATACGGGCAGCATTCATAAAGGTGAACATGCACTTAAGGCCGCGATTCGGTTCACCAATCAAATGTCCTGTAGCGTCGTCGAAATTAATCACACAGGTCGCGTTACCATTAATGCCCATTTTGTGTTCAATAGAACCACAACTCACGCCGTTTCTATCTGAAATGGTGCCATCTTCATTAACGTTGAATTTAGGTACGATAAATAACGAGATACCTTTATTACCTTCTGGCGCGCCAGGAATACGGGCAATAACGATATGGACAATGTTATCTGACAGGTCGTGTTCACCTGCCGAAATAAAGATTTTAGTGCCGCTTAATGAATAACTGCCATCGGCCTGTAACTCAGCCTTGGTACGCAACATACCTAAATCGGTACCACAATGCGGCTCAGTTAAACACATTGTGCCAGTCCACTTACCTTCAACTAACTTTGGCATAAATTGTTGTTTTTGAGATTCAGTGCCGTGTGCTTCAATGGTGGCTAATGCGCCATGACTTAGCCCTGGATACATGGCAAAACTATGGTTAGCACTGGAAAACATCTCAGCAATACTGATATTTAATGAATGAGGTAATCCTTGGCCACCAAACTCTTCAGACTGAGATAACGTTGGCCAACCACCTTCTACATATTGAGCGTACGCCTCTTTAAAACCATCTGGTGTGGTCACCACACCGTCGTTCCATGTACAACCTTGCTGATCGCCTATTTGGTTTAATGGTGCAACAACCTGTTCGGTTAATTTTGCCGCTTCAGCAATAATCGCATCAACCATATCGATACTGGCATCTTGGTAACCCAAACGCTGATAGTGCCCTTCACAATCTAGCAGTTCTTGCATAACAAATTTTACGTCACGAATGGGGGCTTTATATTCAGGCATTGTTACTCTCCATGTCATTATCAATCTATATCTAGTTAGTGATTATTTGGATGAATTTTTCCATGCAAATAATATTTGTTACTACCGATGCTAAGTTAACTACAAGTATTATCCAAATGCATAATAATTATATGTATACATTCGTTTGAATTATAGTTTGTCGGTATTGTTAGACTTGCAGCAACAACTTCGCAACAAAACCGCCTCAGCCCTCGACGATTATTCATCCTACGCATAACTAAAAACACTCAGACGGTGAAATTCCTCAGTGCATTATTCGTTATATGAATAGTTACTTATCAAAATAATTGATTTGTTTAATTATAAAACACCCCCTAGCATGATTTGGCGGTTAATTGTTCACTAAAGTGGTAATGACGTATTTTCAGGATAAATTTTCAACATAGAAAATTAAGCTGATTGATCCCCCCTTGATGTTATTGAATAACGCTAATTTTACAACGCTATATATTTACAGGTTACAAATAAGAACGCTTAAGCGTCATACATATCTTTTGTAAATCAATGTATTGGCAAGCTTGTTTAATAACGATTAGTCATCGTCTGGGGAAATAAATGAATAATAATAAATCAACATATTTTAAGCATTCTTTACTCGCATTTGCGATTATGGGAGTAATGAGCTCAGCTGCAAATGCTGAAGATGAAAAACCAAAAGCACAAAAAAGTGCAGACGATATAGAAAGAATCGTCGTAACGGCATCTAAACGTGCCAAAGGATTACAGGAATCTCCTGTGGCCATTACGGTAGTGAGTAGCAAAGCAATAGAGCAAGCTAAAGTAATGGACATAACAGACTTACAAACTCTGGTACCAACTCTACGCGTCACCCCACTACAACGTTCAACTAACACCAACTTCTCAATTCGTGGCTTTGGTAATGGCACCAACAATACGGGTATTGAGCCTTCTGTTGGGGTATTTATTGATGGTGTGTATCGCTCTCGTGCGGCATCTCAAATAGGTGACTTACCAAGACTGCAGCAAATTGAAGTGCTAAGTGGACCACAAAGTACCTTGTTTGGTAAAAATGCTTCCGCTGGGGTCATTAGCGTCACCACGCGAGAACCCGCTTATTATCAAGAAGGTAAAATTGAAGTTGGCGTAGGTAATTTCAACCAAAAAGAAATTAAAGGTTATTACACCAATGGCATAACCGATAATTTAGCATTCAGTGTTTCTGGTGGATTGAACAAACGAGATGGTTACACTGAAAGTGTGGTGGGATTAGACGATATTAACGACCGTGACCGTTGGAATATTCGAGGTCAGGCACTGTACGAACCAACTGAAGACGTAAAACTTCGATTAATTGCTGACTATAGTAAAATTGAAGAAGCATGCTGTACGGTAGAGAATTCAATTAATGGCCCTACTACTGGCGCTGTGCGTGCGCTCGGGGGCATGGACCTTGATGAAACAGATTCATTTGCTTATCAATCTACTCTTAATTCCAATCCCGATAACAACGTCAAAGATGGTGGAGTATCACTGCAACTAGATGTTGATTTTGATGGTTATTCATTTACCTCAATCAGTGCACTTCGTACCAACGATTCTGATTTTATGAATGATGTCGATTACACTTCTCTCGATATTTTGAACGAAGGCGGTTACACCGATATCGAAACAATTACCCAAGAGTTTCGCTTAACCTCTACCGGTGAACGTCAGCTCGAATGGATGTTTGGCGCATTCATTTTTCATGAAGAAGTTACCACTGGCGATACCTTGTATTATGGTAACGACATTAGAAATTACTTTGATGTGTTGATGGCTGCTGGTGGTGCTCCGGGTTTATTAGCGGGTGTTGAAGGAGTATATGGCCTGGATCCCGGCACATTTTTCTCAGGTGACTCGGCAGTAAGTTCTGAGTTCGAACAAGAAAATGATGCTTACTCGATATTTGCCAGTTTTGATTACCATATCAGCGACGATTTTACCGCCATATTTGGCGTGAGTTACACCAATGATCAAAAAGAAATCAACATCACTCAACAACATTCAGATGTCCTTTCTGCACTTGATTTAGACACAGTGCCAACATTGTATGGCGTGCCTATTGGCAGTATTCCTCAGTTGGCACCTGCGGTACCAGTGATTAAAAGTTTGCAGTTTTTACCCCCTATGCTGGGGTTGCCAAATGCTGTTGAAAACAATCAATCAGATGATAGTAAAACCACGTGGTCACTACGCTTAGCTTACGAAATTAATGACAATGTCAATATATTCGCTACAGCAGCAACAGGTTTTAAAGCAACGTCTTGGAACTTATCCCGTTATTCAAGCCCTTTCGCAGCGGATCAATCTGCATTAGAAACGGCAGGTTTAGCACTTCCCAATCAGGTTTATGGCGGCCGTTATGCCTCACCTGAAGAAGCAATGGTGTACGAGCTGGGCATTAAAACTCAATTCGAACACGGATCATTTAGCGCAACCATATTTGATCAAACCATTGAAGGGTTTCAGTCATCTATTTTCATTGGCACAGGTTATGTCCTGGCCAATGCGGGTAAACAAAGTACCCAAGGTATTGAGTTTGACTCTAATTATAACCTCACTGAAGATTGGTCATTTACCTTAGCGGGTACCTTCCTCGACCCTGTTTACGACTCGTTTGTTGGTGCATCAGGTTTAAACGGCCCGGTTGATTTATCTGGCGAGAAACCGGCTGGTATTCATGAAGTCAGCATCACTGCCGGTATTGTGTATAACTTTGAAGTATTTAATGGTGCCGATGGCTATGTTCGTACCGATTACCTTTTCGAAAGTGATACTAAACTGGCTGAAAATACGCCTGAATCATTATCTCGCGAGGTAAACACCTTCAACGCTAGTACGGGACTGGCATTTGATAATGGCGTCAGTTTACAGCTTTGGGTGCGTAACTTAACCAATGATGAATATCTGTTGTCGGCATTCCCACCTCCAATTCAAGCGGGCAGTTTTAATGGTTATCCAAATCAACCACGTACCTTTGGAGCCAATATTTCGTACCAATTTTAACTAGCTAAACAGTCTGCAGTGACGGTAATAGCGCTTTACTGCCACTGCAGACTTTTTTATTAACATCAAGATTAAGCAACTGATTTATATCGCCAATAACGCTATAAACTCACTATCAATAAAACAATAAGAGTGTCCTATATGTCTATAGAATCAATATTAAAAAACCGTTACTCAGCACGCGCCTTTCTCGACAAACCGGTTGCCAAGGAAACCTTGGATTTGATTTTTGCCCATGCACAGCTTTCTCCTTCCAATTGTAATGTGCAGCCATGGCAAACTTGTGTGGTTTCAGGTCAGACAAAAGACACATTGAAACAAAAGTTTATGGAAACACTCATGAGCGGCGCCTCGCCAAATCCTGACTTTAATTGGCTACCGCAATATCAAGGTATTCATCGTGATCGTCAATTTGGCTCAGCGAATGCGTTGTATAGTGCAATCGGTGTAGCACGAGAAGACAAAAAAGCCCGTCAAATGGCGATGGTACGTAACTGGCAGTTCTTTGATGCGCCACATGCGGTGTTTTTCACTATGGATAAATACTTAGACATTATGGGCGCTGTTGATTTAGGTATATATGCTCAAACACTGTCATTGATTATGGCAGATCACGGCATATCAAATTGCATGCAAGGTGCATTAGGGCAATTCCCCGACCCAGTAAGAGAACTATTAAACCTCCCTGGCGAGCGCGGTATTTTATTTGGGATGTCTTTTGGTTACGCCGATGACAGTGCAGCGGTAAACAATACCCGTACCGATCGTGAATCCATTGAAAACGCTGTGGCATTTTTCGATTAACCAGTCATGACTAATGAGATTGAATATGAAACTAGAGCATAAAAATATTTTAGTGGATAACGTCAATATTCATTATGTTGAATCAGGGCAATCTACTGAAGCAAATAACGTATCTGCTGTCGCTGGCATCACTGCGCTCAAACCGACAATAATATTTTTGCATGGTTTTCCTGAATATTGGGGTACATGGTCAGCTCAACTGAGTTTTTTCTCACCACATTATCGTGTTATCGCACCCGACTTGCCGGGATATAATCTAAGCGATAAACCAGACGATGTCAGCTTCTATACGGTACCCAATCTTATCGGCTTTATGGCCAAGTTTATTGCTGCAATTAGCCCTACTCAGCCTGTTATTTTAGTCGCCCATGATTGGGGCGGCGCTATTGCTTGGCCATTAGCAGCGTTTCATGCTCAGTTAATCAGTAAGCTGATAATTGTTAATGCGGCTCACCCAAGTACCTTCACTCGAGAAATGATTAACAATCCACTACAACGCAAAAAAAGTGCTTATATACATCAATTAATCAGCGCATCGGGGGAGTCATTATTAACGCAAGATGATTATCGCTATTTAAGCGAAGACATCATGGTTAGTACCAACCCAAGCGTGTTTACCGCCGCTGTAAAAGCGCAATATAAACAAGTTTGGAGCCAAGCAGGCGCAATTAATGGCATGTTGCAATATTATCGCGCTATGCCACAACTGGCAGAAAATGACACAGATAATCAACGTTGTAATTCAACAACGGCATCATCCCTAGACACAACATCGACTCAAAATGACACAACTAAATCGAGTCCCGTTAAACAAGCATCGCAGCTTAAAGTACCCAATATACGGATCAATGTTCCCACATTGATTTTATGGGGCGAACAAGACCTTGCCTTCGTTAATGAAAATCTCGATGACATTCATCACTATGTGCCTAACTGCACCATAAAGCGTTTTCAAGACACCAGTCATTGGCTACAACATGAAAGGCCAGACGAAGTGAATGTCGCCATTAATAATTTTATAAACGATTAATATTAATTTAAATACATTTAAAAACAGAAAGTTAATTGCATCCTTAGTTAAAGGCTTGTTGTAAAACAAACTCAATATAGTGCGCTAAATAACAAACGAAATAATAATAACGATAAAGGGATTTTATGACGACATTAACATCACAAGCTCAGCCGACACTTGTATTTGAAGTGGCTAAAAGTGACTTGTCACAAACACGTGTTGTTGAGCTGAATATTGAGCAGCCATTGGCTGACAATGAAGTATTGCTTAAGGTGAGTAAGTTCGCGTTAACCGCAAATAACATCAGCTATGGCATCACTGGGGATACATTAGGTTATTGGCAATTCTTTCCTGTTAACAATGTCCCTTCAGATACAGCTTCAAATTCGATTACGTCTACAACGAATACGGCTCAACAAACTCAATGGGGACGATTACCTGTCATGGGGTTTGCCGATGTGGTGTCGTCAAATAACAAAGATATCAACGTCGGTGAACGAGTGTGGGGATTTATGCCAATGGCGACCCATCTCAAAATCATTGCTGGTAAAGTTAACCCAAGCGGGTTTTCAGATATCAATCCATGCAGAGAAGGCTTATCTCCGGTTTATGCGCGCTTTGATCGTGTTACGGCCAATCCTTTTTATCAGCTAAAAAATGAAGACTACGACATCTTATTACGCGGACTGTTCACCACATCTTGGTTAGTGGATGACTTTATGTTCGACAATAATTATTTCGATGCCACGCAATATCTGATTACCAGTGCATCCAGTAAAACCAGTATCGCCCTCGCCTTTGCCATCAAGCAAAGAGGCCAACGTAGCACGGTTGGCATTACCTCAATGGCCAATCTCAGTTTTGTTGAATCATTAGGTTGTTACGATGTCGTTATTAGCTATAACGACATCACCACCCTAGATGCCAATGTGGCATCCATCTTAGTGGACATGGCCGGTGGTAAAAACACCTTAGCCGCCATTCATCACCACTTTACCCAACAACTGCGCTATTCATGCCGGATCGGTGCAACCCATCATGGCGATATTGACTTAACAGACACACAAAGTGATGGTCTGCTACCAGGTGCACCTCCAACATTCTTCTTTGCACCAACACAATTGAAAAAACGCAGTCTTGAATGGGGGGTTGGCGAAACCATGAAACAAATGAATCAATCGTTACTCCGTTATATAGACTTTTGTAGATCCATTATCACCATTTCCCACACCCATGATCTTCACCACGTTAATGATATTTACCAACAGGTTTTAGCCGGAACAGCTGATGCATCTGTTGGACAAATCATATCGTTAGACCCAAATACACTCAAACCAAGTAAGCAATAGGCAAACTCTCAATCAACAAGCTCGTGTTTAAAAAATAAAAATGGACGTTATCGGCCCAATAAAGGTCATATCTGAATGAGGTTATTATGGAAGATATTGAATTAGTGACATTTGTTAATTCGCAAGTTATCCCAGTGTGCATCTTTTTAATTATGATGGGCATGGGGCTATCTTTAGTGACAGACGATTTTAAACGCGTGCTTAAATACCCTAAAGCAGTTGCAATTGGATTAACTAACCAGCTACTTTTGTTACCTATTATTGGCTTTGCATTAGCCAATATCATGCCATTAGAACCAGAATACGCAGTAGGAGTCATGTTACTGGTACTGTGTCCAGGTGGCACAACATCCAATATGTTTTCTCATTTAGCGAAAGGTGATGTGGCACTGTCGGTCACCATGACGGCGGTGGCCAGTTTAATTACCGTGTTTACTATTCCCGTGGTGCTTAATTACTCATTAATTCACTTCATGGGGCAAGGCAATGAATTCCAGTTACCAATACTGGCAACCATGTTTAGCTTAATGAAGCTGACCATTGTGCCTATTTTGCTGGGCATGTTGATCAGACGTTACGCTCCCAAAATTGCTGAAAGTACTCAAGTCCATGTATCACGCTTTGGCATATTGTTTCTGACGTTGTTAATTATATTTTTAACGTATATTCAGCAAGATATCGTTATTCCTGCACTTATCGCCGCAGGACCGGTATCGATTATTCTTAATATTTCAACCATGCTATTAGGATATTATTCAAGTAAATGGTTTGGATTAAATCTTGCTCAAAGAACGTCCATTACCATTGAAGTCGGCCTACAAAACAGTACCTTATCCATGTTTATGGCGTTAACATTGTTGGCTAATTACAAGATGTCATTCACGCCGGCGATTTACACCCTCACAATGCTCTTTACCGCAGGGATTCTAGCGGGTATGTTAAATTCCAAGTATTTTAAATCGAAAAATAATGGCGAAGTGGTTGCCGATAACGCCTAGACGAAACTAATAATTAAAATAACAAAGGTAAACAATGGAACTGATCACCGTAGTAATTGAAAACAATGTGCATGTTATTACCCTTAGCAATGGCAAAGTTAACGCAATATCGCCTGAAGTCATCGCCCAAATCAACAGTGCATTGGACCATGCAGAGCAGCAAAATGCAGTGGTCATAATAACTGGCCAACCCGGAATTCTATCTGGCGGCTATGACCTTAAAACCATGAAGCAAAGCGCTGAAGCGGCAATTGCTTTGGTCACTGCAGGCTCAACGTTAGCCCGCAGAATGCTCGCATTCCCAACGCCTATTATCGGTGCCTGTTCAGGCCATGCCATCGCCAAAGGCGCATTTTTACTACTCAGCTGCGACTACCGTATTGGCAGCGCAGGTCCGTTTAAAATTGGCCTTAACGAAGTGGCTATTGGCATGACTATGCATCAGGCAGGCATTGAAATCGCGCGTAATCGTATTCCGCAAAATTATCTGTCGCGCGCGGTAATCAATGCTGAGTTATTTACACCAGAACAAGCAGTAATGGCAGGTTTTCTCGATCAAGTGGTTGAGCCAGAACAACTCATGGACACTGCACATGCCGTGGCTAAACACATGCAAACGCTGAATATGGCTGCGCATTTAGGCACCAAATTAAAAGAGCGTAAGACTATTCTCGCCTCATTGGATGCAGCCATCGAGCAAGATAAGCAAATTTCATTGAAATTATAAGGATATAAATATGATATCGCAAAAGACCTATCAAACGCTCACTGTCGACATTACCGATAAAGTGGCTCACATTATCCTTAATCGTCCTGACGCGTTAAATTCAATGAACGTCGATTTTTGGCATGAATTTCCAAGCGTAATACACGATATCAATAATCAATCGGCGGCTCGCGCCATTGTCATTTCCTCAACTGGCAAGCATTTTAGTGCTGGTATGGACTTAGCCGTATTCAGTGCGAGTAACCGCGACGAGAATATCGAATTAGGCCGTAAACACGACCAATTACGCCGCTTGGTTCTCAAGCTACAAGATTGCTTTAACGTGCTTGAAACAGCTCGCATGCCTGTGTTAATGGCTATTCAAGGTGGCTGTATTGGCGGCGCCGTTGATATGGTCACCGCGGCAGATTGCCGTTATTGCACCAGCGACGCTTTTTTTAGCATCGAAGAAACCAAACTCGGCATGACCGCTGATGTAGGGACCTTGCAGCGTTTACCTAAATTGATTTCAATCGGATTAGTGAAAGAGTTAGCCTACACAGGCCGAAGAATGCCTGCGGCTGAAGCCAAAGCAGCCGGATTAGTTAATCATGTATATGAAGACCAAGCATCAATGTTAACTGCTGTATTAGGCATTGCTGCAGATATTGCCGCCCGCTCGCCTTTAGCCGTTACCGGCTGTAAAGAGATGATTAACTATGCCCGCGACCACAGTGTCGCCGACAGTTTACATTACATGTCGGTATGGCAAAGCGGCATGTTCCAACCTCAAAACGACATGATGGAAATCTTTAAAGCGAAAGCGCAAAATCGTGCGCCTGAATTTGAAGAGTTAACGCAAATTGACCCATTAAAAATATTCTAAGCATTGGGTAAACCAGCGTTATTGCCAATTAACTTAGCTCATGACTGAATTAATTTAATCATTAATAGCGCTAACCCTTTAGAGTGAACTATGACAAAACCTTTGATAAACCTAGTGCATGCCAATGGCTTCCCCGCTGGCAGCTATAAAACATTTCTACAAGAGTTTGATAACGACTACCGTACCGTTGCCCACAATCAATTTGGCCATAATGTTCTGTATCCAATACACAATAACTGGCAACACCTTGTTACTGAACTTGTTGAATTTATTAAGAAGCAAGATGAAAAAGTCATTTGTGTTGGGCATTCATTCGGCGGTGTTATATCGTTTATCGCTGCTTGCCAACATCCTGAGCTTTTTCGAGGTTTAGTGATGCTCGATCCACCTGTCGTCACCGGCGCATTCTCACATTTGCTGAGTTTTATTAAGCGAACACCTTATATTGATAAGCTTTCTCCAGCAGGAAAAGCCAACACACGCCAAAATCACTGGCCAGAAAACACTAACTTAGTTGATTATTTTTCACAGAAAACATTGTTTAAAAACTTTGATTCTCGTTGCTTACAAGACTATGCATCATCAAGTGTGGTGCTACGCAATAAACGTTTAGAGCTCAGCTTCTCTCCTGCCGTCGAAGCCGACATCTTTAGGCATTTACCGACCAACCTTGTTAAATACAAAAACAAACTGACCGTGCCAGCAAAACTGATTTACGGTGAAAAGACTCAGATATTCCCGATTAAACATTTTGTTCGGTTTGCAAAACTGAACGACATCGAGTTAATGACGCTACCCAATGGCGGACACATGTTTCCATTAGAACAACCAGAAAACACCGCCAATATGGTCAAACAGATCATTAAAGACTGGTGATAATTACCATTACACTTGGCAACTAACTCAAATAACTCAAACAGATAAACAATCTATTTTAAGAGGCCCAATATGATTAAACCAATCAGTTTGCTATCTACCCTCGCGCTTTTGGGCTTATCTTATTCAGTCTATGCACTGCCGTTAAATAACATCCAATTACCAGCAGGGTTTACCATTGATGTGTATGCTGAAAATGTTGAAAATGCGCGCCAGATGGCGCTTGGTGACAACGGAACTGTTTTTGTAGGCAGTCGCAAAGCAGGCAATGTTTATGCGCTTATAGACAGTGATAATGACTTCAAAGCTGACAAGAAAATCATTATCGCAACGGATTTGTTTATGCCATCCGGTCTTGCTTACCATAATGGCAGTTTGTATGTCGCTGAAGTCGATAAAATCTGGCGTTATCCTGATATTGAACAATCATTACCCAAGATCCCTAAACCAGAATTGGTGTACGACAAGCTGCCTAACAAATCCCATCACGGCTGGAAATTTATCGCTTTTGGCCCAGATGGAAAGCTGTACATTCCCGTCGGCGCGCCTTGTAATGTGTGTGAAAGTGAGCTTCCCTTTGCCAGTATTTTACAATTAGATCTTGAAACAAAACAAACCACTATCGTCGCTCAAGGTGTACGCAACAGTGTCGGATTTGATTTTCACCCACAAACAGGTGAGTTATGGTTTACCGATAATGGCCGCGACATGATGGGCGATGATTTACCCGATGATGAGCTTAATCGAGTCACTCAAACTGGGCAACACTTTGGTTTTCCTTATATTCACAACACAGATATTGCCGATACAGATTTTACTAACCCCAAAATCGCCAAACTCAACACGCCTCCGGTATTAACCTTAGGTGCTCATGTTGCTGCATTAGGCATGGAGTTTTATCAAGGTAGTCAATTCCCTGCTACTTATAAACAATCAATCTTAATTGCCCAGCACGGCTCGTGGAACCGCACTAACAAAGTGGGTTATCGCATTATGCAGGTGGCACTTGAGGGGAATAAGGTGATTGATTATAAGCCGTTTGCCACGGGTTGGCTTGAAGGCGAACAAAGCTGGGGCCGACCTGTTGATGTGATGACCCTGGTAGATGGCTCTATCTTGGTATCTGATGACTTTGCCAATGCTGTGTATCGGATTAGTTATACCAAGTAATAAAAAGCCAAGCGTTAAGCTTTAGCTGTACGACTGGGATACAGTTTGATCACTATCAAACTCACTCTTGGACAAAAGTGTATTTAAGATATGGCCTGCGGCCACTAACGTCGTGGCGCTTCGCCCACACCAGACCAAGTGGAAACCAACGGCTGTTCCCTCTTGGAACTCCCAGCCGCCCCGCAACATTTTCGCTATTTACAAAACAAGAACTGCGAAAAGGTCGCCATGGGAATTGATCCATCTTTGAATCTCGTTTGTAATCGGCCTCGGCCTTACTCGAAAATGCTAACGCTTTCGATGGTACATCCTGTACCGCGAAAGCTAGCCTGACGTCCTGTCAGGCTCACGCTATTTTCTTCAACGGCCTCAAGTTCAGAGTTGAATTTATCCATTCCCAATAATGTCTTCTGACTCATTTATGGACTGAAATCGGTTAGATCTTAGGCTCTAAAATTTACGGTTCACATTATCATTGCTAATGATTAGCTTAAGAAAGTGAGTTTATGTTCACTAAAAGATGGATCGCAATTCACTCTTGAAACAAGAAGCTAACCAGAAAGCTTAGCTAGACGTTATAAATGAACCGCTCTCACCTCCTAAATCCATTTAGACGTGTGCGGAGCCGCATGCAGGGTAGTGTGGGGACTGGAGGCTAAATACCTCCGGCTACCCGATTAGTTGCAACAACGTTAGAGATGATAGGTTAAATTATTTATAAATATTAATAATAACAATGCCGCTAAAAAAGACTATAAAACTAAGTAATTGTATAACATTACTTGCAATAAATAACTTTTGGACTTCTTTAGGTACTTTATCTCTTTGCTTTAATCTATCACAACGTTTTGCCTGCCAATAAAATTGAAATATCAGTCCGTAACGTGAAACACCTAAAGTTGCTGAGAATATATTCAATGAAAACAAATAGTAGTTATCATCAATAATGTCCTCAACCATGGGTAGCCATTTGTTTTTTATAAAAAAAATAAGTAATACACTAGTAATAAGTAGGCATATTCCTGCACAAAACAAGATGAGTGATATTTGAGTTGTCAAACTTAAATTGCTGAATATCAACGAATTATACTCTTTGATTTATAGATCTCTTCACCTAAATACTCTCCTCCAGAGCCCCCATACTTCCCACCGACAAAACCAGTACCAGCACCAACGACTAAAGAACACCAAAAGAGGCTGGTTCCTGCACTTGGTGCACCAAATATAATGTTACAGCCGCCATAAGCAACTAACCCACCCAAAGCCCCACCACCAATACTACCAGCAGCCTTCCCTGTTTGGGTATATTTCGATTTACTACATTGAGAATCATCACCAACGGTACAAGCTTTTTGAATGTTAGATACTGCATCAACACCTGTTAGCATAATTCCTAAATAGCCTACACGTTTCAAATTACGTGACATTTCAGCTACTGCTGCATAGTTCTTATGAAAGTTGGGTACAGTTATGGCATTTGCAGGCTGCTTATTCCACTGTTGAATGATGCTTTTACTGCTTAGTCCCAAATTACTACGGATATCACCAGCCACAAGTTTTCCACCTAAACTTGGTTGTCCAAAACGACTTAATGCTGCATCCAATCTAGCAAATTGTATTTTACGTTGGGTGAAAAAATTCTTATTATGTAGGTTACCATTTGATTTATAACTAGTAACATAGGTTCGCTCTATATCTTTCAAAATAGATTTAACTTGGGCTGTATGAGCATTCCACGCGGTATTACTTACGCCTATCAATAAGCCGTTATAACTAGCAATATTTGAGAAAAACTCATATCTATTTACTAGCAATTGCTTTTCAGAGTTACTCAATTTTAATAAAGTTAAATCAACTGCTTTAGCGACATTTAAAAATTCAGCTTCCTCAATTGTGCATTCTTGAGCATCTGCTGGAGATAGCAATACCACCTGTCCTACTTGAACAATTCCATTCTTAATATGGGAATTAACCATTTTAAAGTGTTTGTAAGTATTCTCGGAGGGAGAGTTGTACATAGTCATAATCAGTTGATCAACAGGCATCTGTTTTTCAACTATATGTATTGCTTTATTTTGTGTACTAGGCAGTGCATCCATGTTTTAATCCTTTAATTTCCATTTGTGATTTTGTTGAATTAACAACTAATCGCCTGAGATTGTACTCAATAAGTAACTGTTAATAAAGTAACTTTCTCTAACTATCGACAAACTCCGAAAATAGTTTTACCGCAAGCAACTAACGCCCATTTAAGGGGCTGATAATTGTTGGCTATAATGTGATAGGAGCGAAACAGCCAACGGTAATTTGTCCCGCTTGAACAGCTTGTTGAACGAAGCCGCTCTGCGGCAAAAAAAGATAAAAACACATCTTTAGTCCCATCATAAATACTTACTAGACCCTGCCAATATTGGCATTTATCTAGGAGTATCACCATGAACGCATCTGAACAACAACGCTTTGATTTTCTTTATAACAACATCTTACCAATTTAACGCTGCAAGGCAAGCGGCCTGCTACCATCGATGCTTATAGCCGTGCAGTCAGGCGCATTAGTGCTTATTTTGACTATTGCCCTGACAACCTTTCAATCGATGATTTAAAGCGCTATTTTGCTGATTTAATTGCCTCTCACTCCTGGAACACCGTAAAACTCGACCGTAATGGATTACCGTTTTTCTATCGATATGTTCTTAACCAGCACTGGGAGTGGCTGAGGCTTGTTAAGCCACCGCAGGTCAAACGCCTACCGGATATTCTAACCTCTGCCGAAGTCTCAATCGTCATTAGCCTCACCCATAAGCTGCGATATCAAGTGTGATTTAACCATGTGCAGCATGGGATTGCGTCTCGGTGAAGCAATTTCATTGCAGGTTGGCGATATCGATTCTGCGTTGATGCAGGTGCATATTCATGACACCAAAGGCGGCAAGGATAGGCTTGTACCCTTACCATAACGCACATTGTTAGCGCTGCGGTATTATTGGCAAACTCATCGTCATCCCCGGCATGTTTTTCCTGGTAAAGACGGTAAACCTGACTCACTGATAGATTGCGCATTAATGTCGTTTAAAAAACAAACGATTAAATTTATTTGCAACATTATCAATCAATTATACTTTTCTAAATAAATCTGCATTACAACTTTAGGCCTACCTAACGAGTTGTTTGATTTTAATTAAGCTAAATCTATTTATACCTGTATATAAAACCAGCTCATTAGGTTATGTAATCTAGCAAATAAAAAATGGTTTCTGTAAAAGAGTATTATCAATTAAATTTTGTATGTAAAACGAAGGGAACCATTTTTAAATAGGGCTTTGGTTCTAAGTAACTTTGGGGCATAAATGATTTGCATACCTTGCTTGCAATTGGCGTCATTCAACTCTGAACTTGAGGACGTTGAAGAAAATAGCGTGAAGCTCACATGGCCTTTCTCGCACATCCATGTGCTACAAGGCATTCAGGCATCCTGCCTATCAGATGTGAGCTTAGCTTTCGCGGTACAGGATGTACCATCGAAAGCGTTAGTATTTTCGAATAAGGCCAAAGCAGTCTGCAAATGCAGGTCAAAGTTAAATTTAACCCCATGGCGACCTTTTCGCTTTTCAGAAAATGTTGCGGGGCGGCTGGGTGATCCAAGAGGGAGCAGCCGTTGGTTTCCTTTTGGTCTGGTGTGGGCGAAGCGCCACGACGTTAGTGGCCGCAGGCCATATCTTAAACAAAATTTGGGACAAAGACGTGTTTCAAGGTGGCCTAGTGAATGACCGTAAATTGCACAGAATTACTAAATCTCTACTATGTTCTGCCCCTGATCATGTTAAAATCTCCGCATCAGAATTACCGAGAAACTCAATGTTTATCCATCATGTTAACGGCATCGACTGGCTAGTAATCACAGCTTTTGAAGAACTGAAAACTATGTTTATCGAAGAAGCCGGTACGATACCCTCTTGCTTCTCTACCGCCAGCGAATTGAACCTGGTTGATCAGGCAAAGCGAACTTATAGATATTTGCCTACTCTCAGCGGCGTAATCACCGATATCGGTACATATCAAAGACAGGGTAACGAAGAAGATTTGGACCCACAGCTTGCCTGCTTAGTTGAGGGGCATAGTCGGGTATTTATCTATCACGGCGGCTTTGTAGCTTTTGTGGATGACGAGCAAACCTTTATTACCCGAATAGACTGAAAATTATTCAGTAAGTTGAAATTGGCGAATTGGCATCCCTAGCAAGGAATGGGGCATAAATGAGTCAGCCGGCCATAATTTAACATGGACGGGTTTAACTCTGAACTTGAGGGCGTTGAAGACTCTTTATACAAGAATGCGTGAAGCTCACATGGCCTTTCTCGCACATCTGACCGATAAGGATATTGGAAATGTCATTAGGATGTAGGGAACATCATTGACCATGTGCTACAAGGCATTCAGGCATCCTGCCTATCAGATGTGAGCTTAGCTTTCGAGGTACAGGTCGTTCTTTGGCATCTGACCCAATGGATATGGGGAATGTCATTATGATGTCGGGAACATCATTGACCTTGCCATCACGACATTCGTGAATCCATTCACATCAGATTCCCATCGGAAGCGTTAGTATTTTCACTCCTTATTACAGATGGACCAAAGCAGTCTACAAACGAAGTTCAAAGCTAGATAAATCCCATGGCGACCTTTTCGCAGCTGTTGTTTTGTAAATAGAGAAAATGTTGCGGGGCGGCTGGGCCCATTCTTTTATAAAGAGTAAAGAGGGAACAGCCGTTGGTTTCCTCTTGGTCTGGTGTGGGTGAACCGTCACGACGTTAGTGGCCGCAGGCCTTGTGTGAAACACATGTTGAAGCACAAATACCACCAACTATTTGTTCTACCACTAACTTTGCCCATGCATTATAAATCGGTGCACCTGGGTGAAACCCATCGGTAGCCATCACTTGGCGCATAAACTCCAGCATAGTGATGTCAGGTTGTGGGTTTTCCAGTGGCAATTTGATTAATCTGAAACTTGTGGATTGGTCGACTTGTTGATTTAACTTAATAAGTAATTGCTGTAATTGGCGATTAAATTGATTTGCTCGCTGGCCTAAACTCCAACGAAGTGGATGAGGCAATGCAGGAAATAGCCCCAAAGGCGGTAACGCAGTGACCAATATCAATTTGGGCCTGTATCGCTTTGTAATCAGTTCAAATAACGCTTTTTGTTGCAGCAACCACTTCTCGCAACTGATTGATGAGGTAATGTCATTCACCCCTAATGATGTCACGATGACATCATAATGCGTTTGCCCGAGTATGGGATGTGCGTTATCAATCTGCTGTTGTAAGGCTTGTAAGGTGGTATATGTAGTCGAGCCTGTTTTAGCAAATAAGCCATAACTAAACTCGAGTTGAGGACTTAATTGCTCAATAACCTGCCCTAACAAAGCATGCTGTTGAAATGCCACTCCCACTCCTGCAGCGGCTGAGTCGCCCAAAATAAGCAAACTCAACGCAGGATTGGGCCCAGTTTGCCCGACACGCTCGCCCTCGGGTTCCGGTAATCTTGGCGTAGTGCGGCGAACCTTAAGCCCCTGAAACACCAACAACGGGGCTAACATGAGTGACACTCCTTGATACAGCATGGTTATCCTTTATTCACTATTAAACGAATCCTAATATTGTCACTCAGCACGGCTTAATCATTAATGTTGAATAGACCCTTAACGATTATCAGCAATAAAGTTCACTACAACGTCGGCCAATACTTCGCCTTTGTCCTCTTGCAAAAAGTGCCCTGCAGCGATGATAGTGGTGTGCTTTTGCCCTTTTGTTCCTGGAATGAGTTTTTGCATCAAGGCATCACCACCCGCAGTAATCGGATCTGAATCACTAAACGCGGTTAAAAATGGCTTTTGCCATTGGCACAATACTTTCCACGCGGCGCGGTTTTTATCTGCAGCAGGATCGTCAGGCGTTATTGGCACTAATAACGGGAATTGACGCGCGCCCTCTTTGTAGCGCTCATCTGGAAACGGCGCATCGTACGCAGCAATAACCTCAGCACGTAAAGTCGATACACAAGCGCTGTTAATTAAGTTGCCCGTTGGGAATATCTCAACGTCTTGTGAGAACTGACGCCATTTTTTAAATGCTTCACCTGGCTCATGGTCACCAGTGGGTAACATGGTGTTGGCACAAACAACCCGTGCAAATCGCTCGCTTTCTTCAGCCGCTAAACGTAAACCAATTAATCCGCCCCAATCCTGACAAACCAAGGTAATGTTAGTGAGATTAAGTTGCAGCATCAGTGATTTAATCCAATCGACATGACGTTGATAAGTATAATCGTTACGGTTTGTCGGTTTATCTGAGCGACCAAAACCAATAAGATCAGGTGCAATAACACGATGACCGGCTTTAACGAGAATGGGGATCATTTTGCGGTACAAAAAGCTCCAGGTCGGCTCACCATGTAATAACAATATTGGTGCGTCATCCTTAGGGCCTTCATCAAGATAATGGACTCTCAGTTCACCACCCTCAGTGTCATCAACGGTTAAGTAATTCGCAGTAAAATGGTAATCAGGTAAATTGGCGAAACAACTGTCGTCGGTGCGTAAAAAATCCATATTAATTCCCTTCCTTATTGTGTTTTGTATCAATATTGTCTGAGTAATGTAACCTCGCGCTAAATAAGCCACATTGCTGACTGTCACTGAACCTTGAATGTTGACGTCACGGCGTTAGTTCATTGCATGCAACGAACTGACATTAACTCAGATCCTTAATCGCCCGTCCTATTCCATCAACCGTTAATGGATACATTTTATTGTTCAGCAACTGTTGAATAATGGAAATAGAATGATGTATTGGCCAGCGATTTTCCGGTTGTGGATTAAGCCATGCCACTTTATTGAAATGCCCCAGCAATCGATTCATGTATTCAATGCCGGGCTTTTCATTCCAATGTTCAACACTGCCGCCTTTAGCTATAATCTCGTAAGGCCCCATGGTCGCATCACCGACAAAAATGACTTTATAATCGGCACCAAATGTTCTGATGATCTCTTCTAAATTAATCACTTTATCAAAGCGGCGGTTATTATCTTGCCAGAGATTTTCGTACACACAGTTATGAAAATAAAAGAATTTTAAATGCTTAAACTCACTGTGCGCCGCAGAAAAAAGCTCTTCACATGTATGAATATAATCATCCATTGAGCCGCCAATATCGAAAAACATCAACACTTTAACGGCATTGTGACGTTCCGGTTCCATGTGAACATCTAACATTCCACCGTTCTTGGCGGTTGAACTGATAGTGGTATTAATATCCAGTTTTTCACTGGCCCCAGTGCGGGCAAATTTTCTGAGTTTTTTAAGTGCCAATTTAATATTTCGAGTACCCAGTTCACGGTCTTGGTCGAAGTTTTTAAACTCGCGCTTATCCCACACTTTCACGGCACTGTTATTACGGTTTTTATCTTGGCCGACTCTAATCCCTTCAGGGTTATAGCCATAAGCGCCAAACGGAGATGTGCCGCCTGTGCCAACCCATTTATTGCCGCCTGCATGACGTTTTTTCTGTTCTTCTAGACGTTCTTTTAACGCCTTCATTAATGCTTCAAGCCCGCCTAAAGATTTAAGCTTGTCTTTTTCTTCTTGAGAAAGGTGCTTTTCAAACTCCTTTCTTAGCCAATCTTCGGGCAAAATTTTATCAAATACATCAATACTTTCGATGCCTTTAAAATACTCAGCAAAGGCGTTATCGTACTTGTCGTAGTGGATTTCATCTTTAACCATGACAATTTTGGCAAGGTTATAAAACTCTTCCACATCGGCAAACACCACCCCAGCTTTTAGTAACGCAATCAAATCTAATAGCTCACGTAAGCTACAAGGCACTTTGTGCTTTTTTAGGATCAGAAAAAAATCAATAAACACGATGCACTACCTGTTTCTGCGGCTCATAAAAGCAAGCTTTTCAATCAATGAAACGTCTTGTTCATTTTTAAGCAATGCGCCAAACAAAGGAATGATGTCTGATTGTTTATTTAGCAAAGTGCTTTGAGAAATATCATCCGATATTAATAACTTAAGCCAATCGATCAATTCAGATGTTGAGGGTTTTTTCTTAATACCGTTGACATCTCGTAAATCGAAAAACACCTCTAATGCTTGCTGTAACAAGTCTTGCTTAACATTAGGATGATGCACGTCGATAATTTTTGCCATTTCATCTTTGGTGGGAAATTTAATGTAATGGAAAAAACACCGTCTTAAAAACGCATCTGGTAGCTCTTTTTCGTTGTTAGAGGTAATGATGATAATGGGACGTTGTTTAGCTTTGATAACCTGTTGAGTTTCGTACACATAAAACTCCATTTTATCGAGTTCTTGTAGCAAGTCGTTAGGAAACTCGATGTCCGCTTTATCAATTTCATCAATCAGCAATATCGGTCTTTGTTCTTCTTCAAACGCATGCCATAGCTTACCTTTAACGATGTAGTTACCGATGTCGTGTACACGCGCATCACCTAACTGACTGTCACGTAGACGGGACACAGCATCATATTCGTATAAACCTTGTTGCGCCTTGGTGGTCGACTTAATGTGCCATTGATACAGTTTACAATTAAGAGAACGAGCAAGTTCTTCTGCTAACTGGGTTTTACCCGTGCCCGGTTCGCCCTTAATTAATAACGGTTTCTCTAAAGCAATAGCGGCATTTACCGCTAAAGTAAGCTCGTTTGAGGCAATGTAGTTCTGTGTACTTTTAAACATGGTCAACCTTTTCATTTATGTCATTTTGCCGTAGCAAAGCTTTTTCATGTATTTGTTTGGGCATATATCTGGCTTTAAGCCACGTTAATGGCAACCGGCGTGCCATTAAATGCTGCATTTCCTGTTAGCATATCAACTCTAGCGGCATCCGTTAAATCATTAATGCTCACGCCAGGCTGCGCAGATGCCACTGACATGTTAGTGCCTTGCTGATTATGGCCCCACCCTTGCGGCATACTCACAACACCTTGTTGAATATCGTCAGTAATAACCACTTCGATATTGATTGTTCCAACAGCAGAAGTCACCGTTACCACTTGTCCCTGCTCAATACCTAATTTTTTTGCATCTTCAGAATGCACTTCTAAAGTGCAAGGGTTTTTACCTTTAGTTAAGCGCTGCGAGTTTTGTGTCCAGGTGTTATGACTTTTCACTAAACGACGACCGATTAAATCAAATGGATAAGCCTTGTCGCGTGCAGTTGGTGTCATCATCGCGTCTAAACGAGGTAAGTCATCGACATACACTTGTGGGAATAAATTGACCTTACCGTCTGCGGTTTTAATGCGTTGTTCAATACAGGGCATTAACGGGCCAAGGTCGATACCATGCGGATTGTCTATTAACTTTTGCAAGCTGATGCCTTGTTCACCATACGGACCATTTTTGAGTTCCATGTCCAGTATCATCTCTGGGGTGACTTTTTGCATTGGGTCATCGGCAGGCAGGTTTAGCATTCTGGCTGAAATCTCTTTTAGAATTTGCCAATCGCTGCGTTGTTCTGGCAGTTTTTCAAATAATGGTGCTGAGTATTTCACCGTGTTTCGCACCGAAAATGAATTAAAGAAAATATCAAAGTGGGAGTTCTCGACTCCTGTAGTGCCCGGTAAAATAATGTCTGCGTATTTGGTAGTTTCATTTAAATAGATATCTACCGACACCATGTATTCAAGCCCAGCAAAGGCTTGTGCCAATTTATGACCACTGGGCGCTGACAATACAGGATTGCCCGCGACGGTAATGAGGCTTTTAATCTGCCCTTCACCCTCGGTTTGTATTTCTTCTGCTAAGGTTGCCACCGGGAATTCGCCATTAAAGAATGGCAATTGACGAACACGAGTGTGATGCTGACCAAATGAGCTTTTATGGCCTCGTTTATGATGACGTAATAAATCAAACGCAGGTTGTGGAAACATCGCCCCACCGGCACGGTCAAAGTTGCCAGTAATAATATTGAGTACATTGGTGAGCCATAAACATAAGCCACCGAACGTTTGAGTCGAGGCGCCCATGCGGCTATAACAGACCGCAGATTCGGCCGCCGTCATGTCATCTGCAAGCGTACGAATACTAGCGGCATCAATACCGACAAACTCTGCTAGCGCTTCTGGCGAATAACCTTTGGCAAGCTTAGCTACATCATCCAATCCTTCAACCATGTTCTCTAAATGGCGTAAATTGACCTTATCATTGGCAAATACACAATGAATTAATGCCAGTAACAACAGTGCATCTTTTTCAGGTCGAATAAATAAGTGCTGGTCAGCAATGTTAGCGGTGCGGGTTTTGCGCGGATCGACTACAACAATTTTTCCGCCACGCTTTTGAATCGCTTTCATTCGCCCAATGACGTTTGGCGCGGTCATCATGCTGCCGTTTGATACCACCGGATTAGCGCCAATGATCAACATAAAGTCAGTTCTATCAATATCCGGTACCGGAATTAGCATACCTGCACCAAACATAAAGTTAGACGCTACATGATGGGGTAATTGATCAGCCGAAGCTGAGCTAAAGCGATTGACAGTGCCTAATGACTTCATAAAAGGTTTAAGCACTAACGCATTGCCTAGGCTATGGGCGTTAGGATTACCTAAATAAACTGCTAAAGCATTGTTGCCATGTTGCTGTTGAATACTTTTAAACTTAGCGGTGATTTCACTAAATGCGTCATCCCAACTAATGGCTTGCCAACCTGAATCGGTACGTTTGATTGGGGTTTTTAAGCGATCTTTATCCGTATAAAAATCTTCCAGCGCCAATGCTTTAGGGCAGTTGTAACCTTGGCTAAAGGGATCGAGCTGATCGCCTTTGATCGACAAAATTTGTTTGTCTTGATATTTTATTTCCAAGCCACACATGGCTTCACAAATATTGCAATTTCTATAATGGGTTTTTATGTCGCTCATATATATCGCCTGACTTGGAAAATGAATGTGAATGTAACTGAACTGCCAACGTTAACGCACCTAATAACGCACCTAATAACACACCTAATAACACAATGCTGACGGTGCTATTAGGCTTTATTTGGCGAGGTTATGTGGTTGCTAAGCTCCGTTATGCCCCATTAATAACTAAGGCTTATCGATTGCTGATAGCCATAACACTTACAGTTTGACGATTAACTTGCCTTTGTTTTTACCAGTGAAAAACAAATTCAAGCCAGTCATTGCAGACTCGAGTCCATTTAATACGTGGGCACGATGCTTAATTTGCCCTTTCATCACATAAGGGGTTAATTTTTCGAGCAATGCGGGCACATCACCGAAATGATCTGGCATAGTGAAACCTTGGATAATCAAGCGCTTTTTAATCACTTGGATCCAATTAGGGCCTAAATCAGGTACCGCTTTTGGGTAATCCGCAATCATGCCGCACACCACAATACGCCCATGGGCATTCATTCTGGCAAACACATGATGCTGAATTGGGCCGCCAGTATTTTCAAAATACACATCAACGCCATCTGGGGTTAACTCGGCAAGCTTTGCTGCAATATCATCGGTTTTGTAATTGACTGCGCCATCAAAACCAAGCTCATTTACGATCCAATCTGCTTTTTCGTCACTGCCGACAACGCCAATCACTCTTAGTCCGTCTGCTTTAGCAAGCTGCCCCACAATAGAGCCAACAGAACCTGCCGCGCCAGAAACCACAATAGTTTCACCTTTTTGTGGTTTACCTACGTTGAAAAGTCCCTGTGTTGCTGTTAAGCCCGGTAAGGCGAATACCGATAAAATAGCTTCGTCTGGTAATGGCGCGGTGACTTTATTTAACCCTGCACCATTACTTAAAAAGTATTCTTGCCAGCCCATCATGCCCATTACGCGGTCGCCCACGTTAAAATCTGGGTGATTGCTTTCAACAATCTCACCAATGCCAGAACTGCGCATCACATCACCTAACTCAACTGGTGGAATATAGCTTTCGGTGTCTGCGCTCATCCAACCAAACATGGCAGGATCCAGTGACATATGATTCTGTTTTACCAAAAATTGCCCTTGTGCCACTTTCGGCATGTCTTTTTGGACCACTTCGAATAATTTAGGACCGACTGGGCCACCGGTTGGACGGGCGATTAAGTTAATGGCTTTGTATGTGGTCATGTTCAAATCCTTTTTTAATGAGTTAACGTCAACATAGTAATGACGCGTTTTTAATTGATATCCAAAAATGAAATCTTATTGCCGTTAAGCCAGTAACTGCTCAATACTTTTAATGCTGTGAATATTTTGCTGTTGATAAAAATGTTTAAAATGCTCGGCTAGCTTTTCACTTTCCACAAACACCTGCTGCCAATACTCTAAGCGCTGCGTCGGTTTCATTTCGACAAAATCACTACGGTCGGGGATTTTGCTAAACGGCAGTGATGCGACAAATTCAGCGGATGGACACAGGAGCACAGTTTTGTCGTAGTGTTGTAAACGCACTTTGCGAGACAGGTTTTTATCAAACCAACCCGGCTTTAATGTCGAGCTGAAATGTGGATACAGAGTTAAGCCTTCATTTTGAATATTAAAATCAAAATGATAGTCAATAATTCCACCATCTCGGTACATACCTTGAGGGCAATCAGCAATGTCTTTTATCCCTTGCATCACCATAGGAATCGAGCCAGACGCTAATAGCGCTGCTTTGATATTACGCTGGCTTAATGCCATAGACGTTGTGGCGATATTGTCAGGATCATAAATCGCCAAATCGCTTTGGCGATGTTGAAAGATGTAGCGTTCGTACTGACTGTTAAGCAGTGGCCTGCTGATGGAATTTCTGACAAAACTGTTGAATAAGCCAGCCCCTTGCAGCAGTTTATTTTCTGACGCAACCAGTCCTTTGCATTTAGCCACAATAAAATGGGCTTTAAAGACTTTGTTATTGATAATCTCATCTGCACCGCTGTCACCAAATAACTCATCGAGTAATTCAACTGCTTTAGCTGTAATTTCATCCGGTTGCGGTTTAGTGTCATTAGAATAAACGGTTTCACTGTAATTTTTGGCTAAGCGTTCTATCGCCGCGACAGGGTCATTTTGGGCAAAGCACGCGGCGCGAAATGCACCGGCACTTGAACCAATCAGGTTTAAAGGTTGTTGTCTGCCTTTAAAGAATTCCCCAAAAAGGTATTTGTCTAATCCCAGCAAGGTGAACCATTTAGGTCCACCACTTGCACCAAGGAAAGAACTGAATAAATCTGGAGAAAAACCCTGTTGTTGTATCGATTTTAAAGCCGTTTCACCAGCGTATATTTCTAACATATGACTCTTATTATTGGACTGTCGCAATACATGCCGACAGCAGCTCTTGTTATTTTACGCTTGTGACTGATTACGAAGATCTTTACGCAATACTTTACCGACATTGCTTTTAGGCAATTCATTCATAAACTCAATGATTTTAGGGCGTTTATAGTTAGTGAGCATTTTATTGCAGTGATCAAAAATATCTTGTTCTGTTAATGTTGGGTCCTTACGCACAATGTACACTTTGACGCGCTCGCCAGTAATGTCGCAAGACACGCCCACAGCGGCGGCTTCCAATACCCCTTCGTGCGACACAATTACTTCTTCAATTTCGTTAGGGAACACGTTAAAACCAGACACGTTAATCATGTCTTTTTTGCGATCCACAATTTTAAAGAAACCATTCTCGTCCATGGTGGCAATGTCACCGGTGGCTAGCCAACCATCGATTAACACTTCGTCAGTGGCTTTTTGGCGATTGTAATATCCCTTCATCACTTGTGGGCCTTTAACCCACATCTCACCTGGTTCACCTAATGCCACATCTTCACCATCTGCACCGACTAAACGAATATCGGTTGATGATGCCGGTAAACCAATCGAGCCATTATAGCTTTTTTGGTTATAAGGACTCATTGTCACTAAAGGCGCACATTCCGTTAAACCATAGCCTTCAAGTAAACGGCTTTTAGTGACTCGCTCCCAATGTTCTGCAACTGGTCGCTGAACTGACATTCCGCCACCAAAGCCCATCTTTAATGCACTGAAATCGAGTTGATCAAATCCTGGAGTATTCAATAATCCGTTAAACAAGGTGTTTACACCTGTAATCACAGTAAAGCGATATTTAGCTAGTTCTTTGACAAAGCCGGCCATGTCTCTTGGATTGGTGATTAATAAGTTGGTGCCGCCAAAAGGTAAAAAGGCTAAGCAATTAGAAGTTAACGCGTAGATATGATAAAGCGGTAATGCGGTAATAATCAGCTCTTTACCAATTTCATAGACGTTTTTGGTAACCGCATTTGACTGTTCAAGGTTAGCAACCATATTACGATGAGTTAGCATGGCACCTTTTGATGGACCTGTAGTGCCGCCAGTATATTGCAAAAAGGCTAAGTCAGAACCGATAACGTCAACCGGTATAAAGGTTTTTTTACTGCCTTTTGCCATGGCGTCATTAAATTTAACCGCATTGGGTAAATCGAACGCTGGCACCAATTTCTTCACGTGCTTAATCGCGCCGTTGACTAATGCACCTTTAATAAGACCTAATCGGTCACCCACCCCAGTGGTGATAACATGTTTAACATCGGTTTTATCAATGACAGCCTGTAATACATGAGCAAAGTTTTCTAAAATTAATATGCCTTTCGTGCCTGAGTCTTTTAATTGATGTTCTAACTCACGGGCGGTATAGAGTGGATTGACATTCACCACAGTTAAGCCTGCGATAAGTGCACCAAATAATGCGATCGGATATTGCAGTGTATTGGGGATCATGATGGCAAACTTATCGCCTTTCACTAAACCTAAGTCTTGCTGTAAATAGGTTGCAAAGTCAGTTACTTGCTGGGCAAGCTGCGTATAAGTAATGCTAACATCCATGTTGATAAATGCCGTATTCGTGGCATATAACTTGGTATATTTTAAAAACAAATCTGCCAATGAGTTGTATTTATCTGGATCGATTTCAAACTCAACCCCAGGCGGATAACTCTTTTCTAACCAAATCCTTTCCATAATACTGTCCCCAATTATTACAAAATTATCAGCAGCCTACATTACCGGCTGCTGTGATTATTATTGTTATTTTTAACCTACATCCAGCTTTACAACACTTCAAATAAACCTGCAGCACCTTGACCGCCACCAATACACATGCTGATCACGACGTATTTAACACCACGACGTTTACCTTCAATTAACGCGTGCATCACCATACGAGTACCGCTCATGCCATAAGGATGACCAATAGAAATTGCGCCCCCGTCGACGTTTAAACGATCATATGGAATGCCCAATTTTTCGGCACAGTAAATGACCTGAACCGCAAACGCTTCATTGATTTCCCACAAACCAATGTCATCAATATTCAAACTATGACGTTCAAGCAACTTAGGAATAGCAAAAATTGGACCTATGCCCATTTCATCTGGCTCACAACCTACAACCACCATGCCTCGGTAAACACCTAACGGCTTAAGACCGCGTTGCTCAGCGAGTTCTCGTTCCATTACCACAACAGCGGCAGCACCGTCAGACAGTTGCGATGCGTTACCGCCAGTAATTGAGCCGTTATCTTTTACCGCTTTTAAACCCGCTAAGCCTTCAATATTGGTTGAAGGACGATTACCTTCATCTTGAGTTAAGGTGACTTGTTCTTTAGTGATATCACTGCTGGCTTTATCCATCACCAATTTTGTACACGTAACAGGCACAATTTCGTCATCAAATTTACCTGCAGCTTGTGCATCAGCAGTGCGTTGTTGCGAGATTAATGCATAAGCATCTTGTGCTTCACGCGAGATGCCATAACGATTAGCAACCACTTCGGCGGTATCAAGCATCGGCATATAAATCGCTGGACGATAAGCTTTAACACTTGGGTCGACCGCTCGGTGCATGTTCATTTTATCGTTTTGAACCAAGCTGATTGAGTCACAACCGCCAGCAACTACCACGTTGGCGCCATCACAAACAATATAATTGGCAGCGATAGCAATAGACATTAACCCTGATGAACATTGACGGTCGACAGTCATACCTGGCACAGACACAGGCAGTTTTGCCGCCATTGCCACTTGACGACCAAAGTTCATCCCTTGGTTACCTTGAGTTAGTGCAGCACCAAAAATACAATCTTCAATTTCATTTGGGTCAATACCCGCACGCTCAACGGCTGCATTAACAGCAACTGCAGCTAATGTTGGAGCAGATAAATCATTAAACGCACCGCGGTACGCCTTACCAATGGGGGTTCTCGCTACAGATACAATGACGGCTTCTCTCATAATAATTCCTTGTTTATATGTCTTCTAAGACATGTATTTAATCAGGTTTTGAGGTTGAGCTAAGTATTAGTCATAATCACAAGAACAGTTAACGAAACAGCTCAACCTACATTAGAATCATTTACTGTTGCTGCGATTTCATAAATGCCATCGCCTTGATCACAAACTTCTCGCCTTGTTGAGCACCAGATTTCAACGCTTTTTGATTATCTTGCGCAGTGAGTTTCTCCCAGTTGTCACGCACCGTTTCTGGGGTTTGTGATGCTTTAGGGATAAAACAACCTTCTGTTTCAAAGATACTGGCACTTGAATAACCACCCGCTCCGGCACATAAAATAAAGCGGTTTGGCGCGTGTTCATCACACAAGGTCAACATCCCCGCAGTTACCGCTTCTGGCGCGAAGGCTTTAACGATTTCTTCAGGCATTAAATCTTCAGTCATACGCGTCCCCGCAGTGGGAGCTAGCGCATTGATGTGGATATTATTTTTTGCACCTTCAAGCACTAAGGTATTCATTAACCCAAGCACGGCCATTTTGGCTGCACCATAATTAGACTGACCAAAATTACCGTACATGCCGCTTGACGATGTGGTCATCACAATACGACCATAATTTTGCTGCTTCATGATTTCCCACACTGCTTTGGTGCAGTTAACCGAGCCCATCACGTGGACATCCATGACTAACTTAAAGTCATCTAAGGTCATTTTAGAAAACGACTTATCGCGCAAAATTCCAGCATTATTGATTAAAATATCAACGCGGCCCCACTTGTCCATGGTTTGTTGCACCATGTCTTGCACTTCCTCAAAATTAGCGACGTTTGCACCATGACTAATGGCTTCACCGCCCATTTCTTCGATTAAACGAACCACATCTTGCGATGCTGAAGAAGATGCGCCGCTTCCATCACGTGCGCCACCTAAATCATTTACCACCACTTTAGCACCACGTCTGGCGAGTTCCAACGCATGAGAGCGACCTAAACCATTACCGGCACCTGTGACTATGGCTACTTGTCCTGCAAAACTGATCGTCATAATGTTTCCTTAACGCTTTTTTTGATTTTTTATTGTTGTTTTATGTTCATGTGAAGGTGACAAATGATAGAAATCTACTTAACCATTTGCACAGAAATCCACTCAGCCACTAATGCCGGAGTATCAACACCTTCAATTTCAATGGTCACTTCGGTTGATAAACGGAACTGCCCTGGTTTCTTTTCTTCAATTGAAAGGGTTTTAGCGTGTGCTCTAATGCGACTGTTAACGGTAACCGGCTGTAAAAATCTCACTTTATCGAAACCGGCATTCAAGCCCATATAAAAACCGTCAATGATGACGCTAAATTCTTCAGCAAAATGTGACAGCATGGAAAGTGACAGGAAGCCATGGGCAATGGTCGAGCCAAAAGGCGTGGCTTTGGCTTTTTCTTCATCTACGTGAATAAACTGATGATCCAGTGTGCAATCCGCAAACTGATTAATCTGATCTTGAGTGATTTGATACCAGCTTGTTGGCTCGGCTTGGAAGCCAATATAGTTTGTGATGTCGTTACGATTGATGACTGTCGGCATTGTTCCCTTTCCTCTTGTACGTTCAGGTACTGTCCATGAATGAAATTTAAGCGATATCTCATGCTAGTTGGGGTGGACACATTAAACAAATGAATAGTTTTAATACCAAGACATTCGCAATATGAATAGTCTAGCGTGTTGAAAGGAAGTAATACGTCAGGGAGATTATAACAAAAACACATTACCCAATTAATGAGTAATGCGTTGATAATAAAGTATTTATACTAGCTAGAATTGAGAAATTACCTCGCGAATCAAAATCCAACTATAGGTAAAGTCTGACTGGTAATACTCATCTAGGGAATCGACCTACCTACAAATAACTCAGCTCAGTCAGTGATAACCTATGATGACTATGACCAACTTGTACATCATTCAATTTAGGTTAAAACCAGTCGGCTTGCATGTCAAAACTGGTACTGTCAGTACTCATCAACAGAGATGACCACACCGCAATTTTGGGTAATTCAAAGCGATAGAAATACTGCGATGCCTGTAACTTACCTTTATAGAAAAACTCATCTGCTTGATGCGGTTGCTGTGCTAAGGCTTTGGTAGCAACCATACTTTGCTTAAGCCATAACCACG
The DNA here is from genome assembly GCF_040309945.1 of Shewanella sp. AC34-MNA-CIBAN-0136. Taxonomy (NCBI): domain Bacteria; kingdom Pseudomonadati; phylum Pseudomonadota; class Gammaproteobacteria; order Alteromonadales; family Shewanellaceae; genus Shewanella; species Shewanella sp. AC34-MNA-CIBAN-0136. The sequence continues at coordinate 45,536 of NZ_JBEOPJ010000007.1, forward strand.
CAATAATCACATGGCCAAACAACTCTAAATACTTAACTGAGTTGGCTAAGGCTAAGTCGATGTTCTTCGTCGCCATGCCGTTGAGTACCGCTTCAGTTGTCAGCGTTAATGTCTCTACCGCTTCGCTTAGCTTCTGGGTATATTCGCTCAAGCTGTCGTATTGTTTGGCTTGCTCAATGGTTTGGGCAATTTCATGCAGGGTTGCTTTATAACCCTGCATCTTATTCATCGGCACTTTACGGGTAATCAAATCTAACGATTGTATTCCCGTGGTGCCTTCATGAATCGGATTTAAACGGTTATCACGATAGAACATCTCAACTGGATGCTCATTGATGTAACCATGCCCGCCCATAACTTGAATAGCATAAGAGTTAGCTTTAGGGCCATATTCAGATGGCCAGGTTTTAATGATTGGGGTTAAAAAGTCTAATAAGGTATGGGCATGTTCACGTTGTTCAACGGTGTCTGCAGTACGCTCATCATCACTTAATTGAGTCCCATACAACACTAACGCCATAGCGCCTTCTGCATAGGCTTTTTGCGCTAATAACATGCGCTTTACGTCAGCATGTTCAATGATGTTGACCATTGGGGATTGCGGGTCTTTACACGAGGGTAGTCGACCCTGCGGACGGTTTTTAGCGTAATCGACTGAATATTGATAACCGGCCACAGCCAATACCGCACCACTAGTACCCACCATAATGCGAGCTTCATTCATCATGTGGAACATGTACTTTAAACCGCAATGTTCTTCACCGACTAAATAACCAATTGAACCATTTTTCTCACCAAAACTTAGTGCAGTAGACGTTTGCGCGCGGCCACCCATTTTATGAAATAGCCCAGCGAGAGCCACTTCATTGTCTTCACCGACGGAACCATCTTGATTAAGCAAAAACTTAGGTACCACAAATAACGAAATACCTTTAACACCTTTTGGTGCGCCTTGAATTCGTGCTAACACCAAATGAACGATATTCTCGCTTAAATCATGGTCTCCGCCTGAAATATAAATTTTATTGCCAGTAATGCGATAAGTACCGTCGTCCGACTTTACCGCTTTGGTAATTAAGTCGCCTAACGCTGAGCCACTGCCCGGTTCCGTCATGGCCATGGTGCCCATAAAACGGCCTTCACGCATGGGTTTAACCCAAGTGTTAATCAGTGCTTGACTGCCATGTGCTTGCAACAAGTTGGCGTTGGCTGTGGTTAACATGTTGTAACCCATACCCACACCGCCAGCCACACTCAAAAATGAGGCTGCTGCACTGGCGATAATCGGGGGTAATTGCATACCACCCAAATCATAATCAGCTGTTGCAGCACCAATACCAGACTCATTAACCGCATCTATCGCGGTTTTAAGCTCTGGGATGATATGCACTTTTTTACCATCAAATGTTGGTTGATGAGTATCAAGTTTTTGACGGATAGGAAGAAAGTATTTTTCTGCGATCGCTTTAGCCGTGGTGACGACTTCATTGAAGGTCTGGCGATCGTGATCTTGATAACGCGCTCGGCTCGTTAACGCTTCACTGTCAAACAGTTCGTAAAGCATAAATTCAAGATCGCGTTCATTCATTAACGTTGCAGGCATAATAGTCTCTTCTTATCTTGTTACTGAGCAGATGTCATGACATCTGCTCACAATGTATTGTTAAATGGATAGTGACAAATATTTGCTGACTGCCCACTGAGGCTTAAAACGCTGACACGCCGCCATCAACCGCAATGCATTGTCCTGTCATATAGGTGTTGGCGGGTGATAACATCATTAACATCACCGCGACGATTTCTTTTGGCTCACCTAAACGATTCATTGGCGCGCCACGGGCCATTTTCTTTTGCTTTTCTTCGTCAGCAAAGTTGGTCACCATCGGCGTTAGGGTAAAGAATGGGCATATTGCATTAATACGAATATTCTCGCGGCCGTATTCAACTGCACCGGTTTTAGTTAAGCCAATAACAGCATGTTTTGCCATAGAATAAGCACTGCCTCGAGCAGCGCCACCTAAACCGGCCATTGAACTGACATTGAGAATAGCGCCTTCGCCTTGTTTAAGCATTTGTTGTATTTGATGACGCATGCCAAATTGCACACCTTTGACGTTGACAGCAAATTGGCTGTCCATAATGGATTCGTCAATGTGATGCAGCGGCATAAACTCGTGCGCGATACCGGCATTATTGACGCCAATATCCACTCGACCAAAATATTCAATCGCGGTATCGACCATCGCTTTACAAGATTCATTTTTGGACACATCGCATTTCATTGCGACCACTTCAGCACCGGTCGCGGCAATAGCATCTGCCACTTGATGCACGCCAGCTTCGTTAATGTCACTGATGACTAACTTAGCGCCACGTTTGGCTAACTCTTCGGCCAATAATTTACCAAAACCTTGTGCTGCGCCCGTAATAACGGCGACTTTGCCCGTAAAGTCTAATAATGGATCCATGCGAGTAACTCCTGTAATTGATGGTCTTATTGTTATATTGAGTGTCTGTTTATCAATTTTTTATCATTTGTTTTTAGCTGAAATCTTAAGTATTAAGTATTAAAGATTAAAAATGAGTGTTAACGTCGCGTTATCACGGTAGATGTCGTTGATAGAACGCTGTTATTTCTCTTGTGCGACAACCTGCAACGCCATTTGTGCAAGCGGTTCAACGAACGATCCCACTTTATTAGCATGTTCATTTGATGCATTGCCTTCTGCAGCGCGTTTTGCTACTCCTTGGGCAATCGCCGCTAAACGAAAAAAACTAAACGCAAGATAAAACACCCAGTTTTCAATCCGTTCAATGCCCATGCGGTGGCAATATAAATCGACATATTCTTGTTCAGTCGGAATGCCTAAGCTGCCACGGTCGACGTCTTTTAAACCATCAATACTGCCCATACCTGCTGGCATACGTAATTGCATGCATTGATAAGCAAGGTCGGCATATGGGTGACCTAATGTCGATAATTCCCAGTCGAGCAATGCAATAACCTGTGGCTTATCTTTGGCAAACATCATGTTGTCTAATCTAAAGTCGCCATGGACTAAACACACACGGCCATCATCTTCGGGTAAATTATCTTCAAGCCACTGACTTAGCTGGTCCATCGCGGGTATTTTTTTAAGCTCGGTCAACCGATACTGTGATGTCCAGCGAGTTAATTGACGCTCAAAATAATTTCCTGCTTTACCATAATCAGTTAAGCCAACCGCATTCACATCAACACTGTGCAATGCAGCTAATACTCGGTTCATTTCGTTATACATAGCTGAGCGGCGCTCATTGGTGCCAATCTCAGCTAACGATGCGCTCCAATAAACGGTGCCATCGCAATATTCCATTAAGTAAAACATCGAACCGATAACAGAGATGTCTTCACACAGATGGAATACTTTTGCGACCGGAACTTCGCTGTCTTTTAATGCATTAAGAACCCGATACTCTCGGTCAACCGCATGAGCAGACTTTAATAACTTGCCTGAAGGTTGACGGCGTAATACATACACACCCGATTTTGCGGTGACTTTAAATGTTGGATTAGACTGACCGCCGGCAAACTTTTCTAAGGTAATCGGGCCTTCAAAACCCTCAACTTGATCTTGTAAGTAAGCAGTCAGCTGTTCATTATTAATTGATAATACTTGGGGCATTTAGCAATACTCTTGTTGTTATTCTTAGTCATTAGATTGCAGTCATTGGATCGCAGTCATTGGATCGCAGTCATTAAAATTAGTCAGCTTGAATCAGTGTTTACGATCCAATTTTATGACTCAATGATTGCCATCTGATTGGTGACACGGCATTCAGATTGAAACGCAAATGCGTTTCAATCTGTTGCTCAATGTCTACAACGTATCGATTTACTCTGCAATCTTTTTCACTAAATCACGGCCTAACTGCATCATATGCACTTGGTCTGGACCATCGGCTAAACGCAAAGTACGTTGGCCTGCCCATGCGTGTGCTAAGAAGGTGTCTTGACTCACACCCACAGCACCATGGCACTGAATAGCACGGTCAATCACATCAAGTGACATATTCGGCGCGACAATTTTGATCATGGCAATCAGTTCTTTGGCGGCTTTATTACCGTCGGTATCCATTTTTTGCGCCGCTTTTAAGGTCATTAAGCGGGCTTGTTCAATCTGGCAGGCAGATTTAGCTATGTCTTCACGAACCGACTGTTGCTTGATCATCGGTTGACCAAACACAATACGTTCACCAACGCGTTTACACATTAAATCTAATGCGCGCTGAGCGATACCAACTGAACGCATGCAGTGATGAATACGTCCAGGGCCAAGGCGGCCTTGGGCAATTTCAAAACCTTTACCTTCAGCAACAATAATATTCTCAACCGGTACGCGGACATTGGTAAACGTCACTTCGCCGTGACCTTCGGGAGCGTCGTTATAACCAAACACTTTCATTGGCCGCACTAACGTCACGCCAGGCGTGTTCATTGGCACAAGCACTTGTGATTGTTGAATGTAACGATTGCTGTTGGTTGGGTCTGTTTTGCCCATCACAATCATAATTTCGCATTGCTTACGACACGCGCCACTGATGTAAAACTTGCGGCCATTAATGACATACTCGTCACCATCACGTTCAATGCTTAACTCAATATTAGTCGCATCACTTGAGGCCACCTCAGGTTCTGTCATCGCAAATGCGGATCGAATTTTGCCTTCCAGCAATGGCTCTAGCCATTGTTTTTTCTGTGCTTCATTACCGTATTTAGCCAATACTTCCATATTGCCGGTATCGGGTGCCGCACAGTTAAACACTTCTGACGCCCACATCACTTTGCCCATAATTTCAGCCAGCGGTGCGTATTCTAAATTGGTCAATCCAGCACTGTATTTACCGTAAGCAACGGGCAGAAATAAATTCCACAATCCTTCTGCTTTCGCTTTGGCTTTTAATTCTTCCATTAACGGAGGCGTTGACCAAGGATCAAGCTCTACCTGTCGGTGCATTTCGTCTTCAACCGGAAACACGTTCAAATCCATAAAATCGGTTACACGTTTGATTAATGCTTGAACTTTTTCACTGTATTCAAAATTCATGTTCTACCCTTCTATTGGTCATTACGGTGTAATAGCAGTGCTAGTGTGAGGCTTAATATTTCAATTAAGACTCAAGCAGATCAGCAAACGTTAACTGAGTGACGTTAATGATTTTTTGTTAAACGGTTTAATCTCCGCGATGGCTTTGTGTTTAATTTTATTGACCCACTGCGGATCGACTAACAAGGCTCGGCCAACTGCGACTAAATCAAATTCGTCATTATTTAAACGCACTAATAACTCATCAATGCCAGTTGGATTAGACGTGCCAGATAAATCGGCATTGCCTTCACCAATAAAGTCAGCGTCTAACCCTACATTGCCAACGGTAATGACGGGCTTATTAGTGAGCTTTTTGGTCCAACCCGCTAAGTTAAGATCTGAACCTTCAAACTCGGGTACCCAGAATCGGCGGGTACTGGCATGAAAAATATCGACGCCAGCATCGCTTAGCAAACCTAAAAAGGTGGCTAACTCTGTAGGGGTTTGACACAGTTTTGCACTGTAATCTTGTTGTTTCCACTGTGAAAAGCGGAAGATAATCGTAAACGCCTCACCCACTGCGGCGCGAATGGCTTTAACAATTTCAACGCCAAAGCGAGTTCGATTTTCTAACGAACCACCGTATTGGTCATCGCGTTGGTTAGTGCCTTCCCAAAAGAACTGATCCACTAAGTAACCGTGCGCGCCGTGTACTTCAATGGCATCAAAGCCAATGTTTTTGGCATCTAATGCGGCTTGTGCAAAAGAGGCAACCACTTCATTAATATCATCCTGGGTCATTGCGACGCCGTTTTTAGCACCGGGTTTATATAAACCTGATGGGCTATAGGCTGGTGCTTCTTTATCTGGTCCAATTCCAGGTTTTCTTACTGAACCCACATGCCAAAGCTGTGGAGCAATTTTTCCACCTGCCGCATGCACTTCATCCACTACGTGTTTCCACCCCGCTAACGCTTTATCACCATAAATTGCAGGTACATTTTCATAACCGTTGGCCGCTTTATGAGAAATAAACGTCCCTTCGGTGATAATTAATCCCACATCACCTTCAGCACGTCTGCGGTAATATGCTGCAACATCTTTATTAGGGACATAATTAGGTGAAAACGCACGGGTCATCGGCGCCATGACGGTTTTATTTTTCAATGACAACGATTTAGTGCTGAATGATTCAAATAACTTATCGATGCTGGTGTTTTTGTCACTGTTCATGTGGATGTCCTAGCGTGTTATAGTTTTTTATTGATCTGTTATTTTTTCTGATACTAATCAATCTATTACCCAATCAGATAACCGCCGTCGACATTGATGGCGGTACCTGTGGTGTAACTTGATGCGTTAGATGCGAGATACAACACTGTGCCTGCCATTTCATCTGGTTGAGCAACGCGCTTCATTGGCACGTGGTGCATCATTTGCTTCAAAATGGCTGGGTTATCGACTAATGCAGAAGCAAACTTAGTATCAGTTCCACCTGGGAGTAATGCGTTAACGCGGATATTGAATTGGGCGCATTCTTTTGCGAATGCTTGTGTCATTGAAATAACAGCCGCTTTAGTAATAGAGTAAATACCTTGGAAATCTCCTGGGATAACACCATTAACAGACGCCACGTTAATGATTGAACCACCGCCACTGTCTTTCATTAATTTTGCGCCTTTGGTCGACATAAAGAAGTAACCACGAATGTTAACGTCGACGGTTTTTTGAAAGGCGATTAAGTCTGTATCAATAATGTGACCAAAATATGGGTTAGCAGCAGCGTTATTCACCAGAATATCTAATTTGCCATGTTGCTCTGTAATGGCGGCGAAAATAGCATCTATTTGATCCATGTCGCCAATGTGACACGCGATGGCTTGTGCACTGCCGCCGGATTTAACAATCTCATCAACCACTATCTGGCAAGCTTCAATTTTTCGACTTGATACAATCACATGAGCGCCGTACTGAGCTAATAGTTTGGAAACACTTTCGCCAATACCACGACTTGCACCAGTCACTAAGGCAACCTTCCCTGTTAAATCAAACAAATTGACATTGTTCATGTTTTTTCCTTTATATTTTTGATTAATGGTTCAAAGCGCTAAAGAGCCTCGTGATTACCTAAAGGTTACCCAGTCATCGCCAGCCTGCTCTAAGTGACTGTAGTTATTAAAATAATCAACACTCAACATGTTTTCAGAAAATAACAGTTTAGTGACACCTGTATTTCTAGCCTGCTGATTCAAGGCTAATGTTTGCTGATCGTTCAATTGTAAAATGTGTTGCACGATTGCTGAAATAGTCCCTCCTGAAGTAAACACTAAAATGTCTTTTGATTTTTTTGTGTTATTTCCAGCGGTGGTAATCTCACGCTTTTTTGCTAATTCTTGTTCAATAATATTGTGCAGAGCCCGAATACAACGCGCTTTAAATTGTGGCCAACTCTCTTTGTATTCATGATCTTTATCACCAGCAATCCAACGACTGAGTGCTTGAGAAAATTCTTTTTGTAGCGTTTTATTCGGTTCATTACGTTGACTAATTTCTAGACTCATTTCTGCAAAGTTTTGCCACTGGTCATTGTACTTTTTTAAAATATCTACATGGTCAAATTCATTAAAGCCAGAATGGATAATCATGGGTGTTGATTCACCTTGGTATCCTTTTACAAAGCTGGTTAACGTTTGGCCATGACGCAATAAATCACCACTATAAAACTTGCTGGGGATAGCCCTAGCGCGCCAGTACTGACCTAATATTGTCGCTTGCTGGCTACCTTTATCTGACAGTTGATCGTAATCAGTGCTTCCAAAAGATGCCTGCCCGTGTCGAATCAAATAAATTGCTGCCATATTAGGTCTCTAACTGATTAAAATGATGGTTCGATACAAAAGTAAAAAATTAACTCACTGTTTAACTCACTGTTTAACTTATTGTTTAACTTATTGTTTAACTTATTGTTTAACTTATTGTTTAGATTGTCGTTAATCTAGGTTTAACAACCTTGAAAGCAATATTGAATTATTTTCGAATATCTGTAGTAGATGTTAATAAAGAATGCTTTTAGCGGATATTTAGCCATTTTTTGTACTGCACCGAATCTACTTGACTATGCTAATAGCAACATCTAAATTGAACAAATGAATAGTTCTAATACCCTACTATTTATAATTTAAATAGTAGATGTTAGATCAAAAATAGCAGATATGAGTTGAGGTGTTATCAACGTACACCGTGAGATCACCGGAGTGAGTATGAAAATTGATTTGAATTTGTTTGTGGTTTTCGATGCGATTTATTGTGAAGGAAACATAACCAAAGCAGCGTCAGTGCTAAATTTATCGCAACCAGCAGTGAGTCATTCATTAGGTAAATTGCGCACTCATTTTGATGATGCTTTGTTTATCAGGCAAGGCAATGAAATGCGGCCAACACCGGTGGCAAAGAATGTCATTGATGACGTGCGCGAAGCATTACATCAACTGCAGGTGTGTTTAGTACAATCGCGGCAGTTTGAACCCTTAACCTCACGTAAGAGTTTTTCACTGTCATTACATGGCTCGTTAGAACCTTACTATTTACCGATATTGCAGCAAAGTTTGTCGTTAGAGTCTCCGGCAATCAATTTACGCAGTAATAAAAGGGTCAGACGAACGGAACTTGAAAACAAACTCGCCAGTGGTGATATTGATTTGGCAATTGATACCCTAATCCCTGTCAGCAATAACATTATGCACACCCAATTAGAAGTAGACCAACTGGTTGTTGTTGCTCGTAAAAACCACCCAGCTATTACACCAGAACTTGATTTAGATACTTACCTTCGGTTAGATCACGTGCTAGTTTCATCTCGCTCAACGGGCCCTAGCTTGGAAGATTTTGAACTTTCTCGCATTGGTTTGCATCGTAAAATCTCATTACGTTGCCAGCATGCTTTATCAGCGTGCCAAGTCATCTTAAATAACGATATGTTGCTCACATTACCCAAAACCGCCGCAGCCATGTATAGCAAGATGCTTAATATTGCTATTTACCCTATGCCAGTGGAATTACCTGATATTGGCGTGCATTTATATTGGCATGTTAACGTCGACAAAGAACCGGCTAACAAATGGCTGAGAAACAAAATGATTATTGCGGCAACAAATACTCGCATAGAGAAAAATTGACATTCATATAGGTAATGATTGAGCTTAAATGCCAACTATATTTTTTCACGCAATATATAAGGGCATGCCCCCTTATATATTGCCGTTTAATTAACACTGCAGGTAATTATCCATCAAACTGTGTTCTTGCAGTAAATTGATATGTTCACCTAATAAACCTAAATACTGTTCAATCAATTTTATACACTAAGAGTTGCTGATCCATTGCCTAATATCGACATCGACAACTAAATTTAACAGCTCATTTTTTGACGGTTCATCGAGTTGATGAGTTAATGATAAATTGACAACATACAAAATTAATCCCAGAGTATTCACGTTTAATCCTGTGGCATTAAAATCCGGTTTATCTTGCATTAAAATCAGTTCACATAGATCAAGTGGGTAACCCCAAAGTGTCAAGATATAAACCGTCAAGACAGTCGCATCTGCAAGCATGGTATGAGTGTCATCTGAATCAAAATCAACATGCTCGTTTGTTTCAGACATTAGCACTAAATGACCAATACCACTGAGTAAAGCAGCTATAAAAACAACATCTTGCTGCTCAATGCTAAATCCCATCGACTTACTTAACTGACGACATAATCGAGAATAATTAAATGACCATTCATTAATTTTTTTATGTGCTTTTTCTGGCACTCTTAAGGCTAATGCTTGATCAACGACCATACTAACAACGATCGTTTCAGTCATTTTAAGACCTAAACGTTTTATGGCCTCTTCCAAACTCACAGTCTTGCGGCTGTAGCCTAAGAAAGCTGAGTTTGCAATTTGTATCAGCTTGGCAGCGATAACACTTTCCTGGTGAATTATGTCCGCGGCATGAGAGATATCAACGTCTTCATTGGCGAACATAGACTGAATTTGTCTCGCGATATCTGGTAATGCAAAAAAGTACCCGATACGACCCAGTTTATTTCGTAGAGGTTGTTCTATATCTAGGGTATTTAAGTGTTCTAATGAGCAAAAAACATCATTTATGTCTTGTTGTGTAAAAGGTTTTTTCAACACAAAATGGGCAATTTCTGTTACTTTAGACACAACATCCTCGGCGGTGTCACCGGTTAATAACACCCGTAATGCCGACGGCATTATTTGAGAAACCTGTTTTAGCAGCTCATCACCATTAATATCTGGCATTAAGTAATCACAAATCACGGTATCGACAATGGCCCCATCAGGCAAAGCCTGCTGCCAATGAAGTGGATCACTGCATAAATAAAATTGCCAATGTGGTTTGAGACGACTTGCGACTCTATTTAGCGCTTTAAGCATAAAAATATCGTCATCAATAAACAGTACAGTTAATGTTTTCATAAATCACCCATTAATCTGGCAACTGAAAAATTAGGATCAGAAATTAAAGAAATAAACTGCTCCTCTATTTGAGGGCGAGCAATAACATAGCCTTGGATAATGTCACAATTCAGCCGTTCAAGAATTGGAATTTGGTCAAAATACTCTACTCCTTCAACCACCACTTTCATTCCTAAATCATGGGCCATACGAGTAATGTTAGCGATCATGCTTTGAGTGTTTAAATTACTGGCAATGTCGATTATTAAAGACCGATCTATTTTAAGCACATCGATTGGCAATTTTGATAAATAAGACAAAGATGAATAGCCCGTACCGAAATCATCAATCGCAATACTGATCCCTGCTTTTTTAAGTCTAGCCAGTTTCTCTGCACTTTCTTCAATATTATCAACCAACCATGACTCTGTTAATTCAAATTCGAGAATTGACATGTCGATATCGAAACCTTTCAATAACGCTTCGACTCTTGGTATAAAATCGGGTTCAGATAATTGCTTTCCAGAGATATTAACAGCAACATGATCGAGAACGATTCCGTTTTTAAGCCAATTTGAAATCGCTAAACAGGTTTTTTCAATTACCCAGTAGCCTATTTCAATAATTTGCCCTTCTTGCTCCGCTATTGGAATAAATACGTCTGGAGAGACCATTCCTAACTCTGGACTATTCCAGCGTAACAGTACTTCACAACTAGCAATTTTACGTAATCTTAAATCGTACTTAGGTTGAAAGTTTAAAAATAACTCTTGATTTTCAATGGCATGATATAAGGCTTTACTTGTAAATAATTGTTTGCGTTTCTGCTCGATGATAGAGTCGTCAAAACGCATGTAAAAATGAGAGTTTCCATTACTATGCAGTCTGTTACTGACCAATGCATTACTGAATAACTGCTGTGCACTCGCGCCATCGCTTGGAGCAATGCAATAGCTAATCGTAAATTCAATGCGTACGGTTTTTTCAGCATATTTTTTGTCAGTAAACGATGAAAAAATATTATCTAGTTGACTGTGTAATTCAATCTCCGATACATAGTTAGCAACAAGAATCACAAAATATTCATTCGGTAATACAGATATTCGGTGATTAAACCTTTCACATTCCATTATTAATGTTGTGTGTATCTCATTAAATAATGCAACAGAATCAATATCGCCTAGCATATCAGCCCAATAGCCATAATTTTTTAGATGTATAGCCACCAAAGCAAATGATTTATCTGTCTCAAGTAATGTTTGCGCAGTGCTTAATAAACTTGTTTGATCGATTAGCGTTTTTGACTCACAAAGGACATTATTATCAACGTCTGACGCCATTGAAATGGAAAAAAATCTAGAATTATCGGTCACATGCTTAAGGCTAAACATGACACTTTCGCCTTGAGTCGTTTGTAATGTCGGGGTTTCAACGTTAGGGCTAAATAAATAGTCAATGCAACGATCAGTACAATACGGAAACAGGTCATTTAATAATGTATTTTCGTTTCTTATTGCAAGTATCTTTTTAGATAAGCCATTGAACCTACCTATTTGACCATGTGGAAAAAGCTCGATTACAGCTTCATCACTGCTGGCGAGTAGATCAGCAATAATACTTCTTTGTTGTTTACTGTGGTATTGACAAAAGGCCTTCTCGACCTCAATAACAAGTGCATTGTCGTCCCATGGTTTTTGTAAAAAACGAAATACAGTACGAGAGTTAAGCAGCGTTAATATAGAATTAAAATCAGACGAACCACTAAGCACCATACACACCGTATTAGGTTGCATAGATTTTATTGCTAGCAGTAAATCAGACCCATTCATCATAGGCATACGATAATCTGAAATAACGACAGGACATGCTTCTTTAGACATGATATCTAAGGCTTCTTTACCGTTATCAGCAATAAATACTTGATAACCTACACGCGTGAACAATCTTTTTAACGCTCGTAATATGGACTGTTCATCATCAACAATGAGTAGCTTTTGCTTCATAATTTTACCCATTAATTAAAAGACTGTTAACTAAAGATCGCAGCTTGTCGTTATCAAACGGTTTTGATAATACCGCATCAGCACCTAAATCTAAGGCCTTTTGCAATTCATGTTCAGATAATCCAGACAACACAAGGATTTTTAATTCCGCTAATTCTGGCTGTTGACGAATAAATTGCAATACTTCAAAACCATCTAAACTAGGCATTGCAAGGTCAAGTGTAATCAAATCAGGTTTATCACTGAGTAATTTAACACCCGCGTGAAATCCATCTGCGGCAAAAGAGAAATAATAACCGCTTGATGATAAAACTCGGCGTATTGCATTTCTAATTTCAGTTTCATCATCAATAATTAAAATACGTTTTGGTGATGCAGAACCTAAGTCGGAATCAGTCTCTATATCCTCACAGTAACTCATTAATTCTTCAGGCATTGGCATTTTTTGTTGTTGTAAAAACAAAATAAAATCGTCCAGTAGCACTCGGTAATTACCCCTACCCGGCAATTTATGTCCTTTTAACCGACCTTGCGAAATCCAACGACTAACAGTCCTATGATGCACATCACAATACTGCGCAATGACACTGGGTCGTAACGTTTTCATATTTTATCACTCATCATAAAACTTGATTAGTTGTCATTTATAGCATAACTTAATCAATGAGACAAATGAGACATTGAAGACATCGGAAATTTAGGAACATATGAAACAATTAGAAACTGCAGATTTACCTGTAATTTTATGTGTAGACGATGAGACCAGTATTTTAAAGTCTTTACAACGTGTATTTTTTTCATCAAATGTTCAACTATTACAAGCTTCTAGTGGTAAACAAGCACTAGAAATAATGCAACAACACAAAGTGAACCTGATCATTTCTGATATGCGAATGCCGAATATGACAGGTGCAGAGTTTCTTGCACAAGCAGCCGTAATGCAGCCTGACAGTTATCGTATTTTGATGACTGGATACTCGGATATTCAATCTACTGTTGCGGCCATTAATATCGGTAAAATTCATCGTTATATTCAAAAGCCTTGGGATAATACTGAACTACTTGCACAAGTTAATGAGGGGCTAGAGACTTATCGCCTACTTAAAAAAAATAAAGAACTGACAAAGAAAATTGCAGTTCAAAATAAGCAACTAAAACAATTGAATACCAATCTAGAAGACACGGTACAGCAACGAACCCAACAACTAAAACAAAGTTTACAACAATATAAAACCTTGGCCAATAATCGAGGTAATGAACAGAAAGCCACATTAGAAGTGCTTTATAATTTAATTAGTATCAATCCGGAAATAAACGGTCAGTTTGCACTTAAAATCAGTGAAACCTGCAATAACATCGCTAACCTATTAGGCATCACTCCACCTGGAGTCGAAATTATTACTAAAGCAGGATTATATTCCGAGCTAGGCAAATTAGGGTTACCTTCTTATTGCCTAAATAAGCCATATGATGAACTGACTAGTGCTGACCAAAAACATTTTATGCGTCACCCTCAATTAGCAGAAGAAATTTTAACACCTGCCGTTCATTTATCTGTAATGAGTGAAATTATTGCTAGTCAATATGAACAATATAATGGTACCGGAGAGCCATTACAGAGAGCGGGCAAAAATATTCACATAGGATCGCGAATTTTATCCGTTGCTAGAGATTTTTGGCATGAATTTCTGCCTAAAAAAAATATTCAAGAGCCGACAAAAGAACAAGTATATAAACTGATAATGCTTCAACAAGGTATTTTATACGACCCAAAAGTGGTTGAAGCATTGGGTAAGTTAATATTTAGTAATGAAAATAATAAAGAAAATATTCATTATTCTGAAGAAGAGTTCTCAAATGGCATACACATAGGAGAAATATCTATTGGTATGCGACTTAGTCAAAATCTCTATAATCGTAAGCATATGCTATTACTACCAAAGGGACATGTCTTTTGTACTAAAACAATCAATAACTTACAGAGTTATGAAAAGAGACACAAAGAAACGTTACTGATAAAAGCAGAGAAAGTTGAAAAGTGACCTGATCAGGCAGAACAAAAGAATGTATAACTCGATAATCGCATCTACATTGTTACTATTTATCCACATATGTTTTAACGGTGAATTATTATGAAAAACATGTTAATAAAACTGTTTTTCTCAAAGGCATTTTCTACAAGGCGCATGTGGTTTTTTATCTACGCCACATCACTTGGCTTGATTGCTAATACCATGGCAATTGACATTCCCATTGTTGTGCCGTTTCTTGTGGGTAATATTGCGTTTTCAATTATACTATTTCGATTAGGTTTCACTTGGTCGTTATTATCGTTAATCATTGTTTGCTTACCACTAGAAAGCCCATTAGTTATTGGTAATTGCGTTTTACAATTAATGTTTCTTATGTGGCTTAGGCTCAATCTTAAGCAGTCTTTATGGCCTATATTTTGTGTATATTCCATATCAATCTTTGCCCTTGATTACCTATTGGGTAATGATTCTTTAAAAAGTACAACGATGTTATGGATCATTGCCACCATGTTACATTGCTGTATTTTTGCCCTGTGTACCAAAACCGCATTGATGCTTAATACCATCACCATCACCCCATTAAATCAAAAACAGCAAAGTTTGCGTCTTCAACTGAGTCACCGAATTGGACTATACAGTGCAGTGCCATGCACAATATTGATTGCATTTATTTTGCAAGCAGCAATCGGACTGCATTTATCATCGCAACTACAATTTTATCAAGATGAGCAAAATGTGTTTGTGTCAAAAATACAGCGGCATATAGAACGATATATCAGTAATACTGAGCTCGTTGCCAGCTTAGGACATAAAAATATAGATACACATACTCTACAAACACTTAACGGCCAGGAACCTGAATTTATCTCGACATTGGTGACCGATAAAAATGGCATCGTGACGCAATTTTACAAAGCTGGTGTATCGAAACTACCGATTAACAATGTGTCTGTTACTGACCGCAGTTATTTCAGTCAACCCAAAACAATTAATACCAGCTTTGTGAGTGAGAGTTTTAAAGGTAGAGCCCTCGGAGAAGACCTGCTTTTTGCCGTGAGTGCACCTATTTATCTAAACGGTATTTTTGATGGCGTGGTCGAAGTTTCGGTCGTTCTAGACACTCTCACCAAAACATTATCGTTTACTGATAACATCAGTCCAAACACGATTATACTTGATCGACAGTCAAAAAAGATATGGGGAAGCAATCACTTAGGGGAATTAGGCAATGTTTGGAATGAACACGCAATATTTGAACCATATCATCCCTCATTACTGCAACAGTTGTTTTTTAATACGGCAAAATCCATTGTTTTCACAACAGATGCTCATTACATTCTAGTAAAAAGCCAATTAGATAAATTAAATTGGTCAACAATACATTATCAAGAAACAACCCCTTTTGTTGTTCGCTATTTAATTTATCTTAGTATCGCAATGCTATCTTCATTATTAGTATTGAAATATATCACGGCATTATCAGGTCGTTTAGTGCATAACTATACGGAAACACTCGAAAAAATTACAGAATTCACACATCAATTAGGCACTGATAAACGAATCAATCAACCGCTGCATTTTAACTATTCAGCGCGAGAATTTGAGATACTGACTCAAAGTATAAATAACCTTAATGAACGTGTTATTAATTCAAGAGAAGCAATGATGAATTCAATGGCTGAAGTCAAAGCGTTGAACAATCAATTAGAAGACAGAGTGAAAGAAAGAACATTACAACTAGAACAAGAGCGCGACAGAGCAAATCAATTAGCAGCTATCAAGACTCGTTTTTTAGCGAATATGAGCCATGAGATACGCACGCCTATCACTATCATAAAAGGATTCACAGAAGAGTTACTTAACCACACAAATGGTGAAACCCAACAAGTGTTGAATCGTATTCGGCAAAATACCTTACATCTACAAAATGTTATTAACGACATCTTAGATACCGCTAAAATTGATGAAGGTAAAATGACGTTTGATTTACAGCCTATCGGCCTTAGAGACTTTCTAGTGAATTCAATTGATAGTTCATCACAAATTGCTAAATCTAAAGGGCTATCAATACAGTGCGCAATAGAGGACATATCTGACTTATATGTCATGGTTGATCCCTTTAGGCTACAACAAATTTTACTTAATTTACTCAGTAATGCCGTTAAATTTACAGCCAATGGCACTATTATACTAAAAGCACATAAATCACCTGATAATACTTGTACTGTTCAAATCATAGATGAAGGTATTGGAATGAGTGATGAACAACAACTCACTCTATTTGCAGCATTTAAGCAAGCAGACGTAAGTATAAGCCGGGATTATGGTGGCACTGGCCTAGGATTGTATATCAGTAAACAACTCGCTGATGCCATGGGGTTATTATTAACCGTGAAAAGTAAATTGGGTCAAGGATCCACTTTCACACTAACGTTGCCTACTACCAATACAAGACCCATGAGTAAGCCACTAGAACACGTTAACTCGACAACATTTACTCAACGAGTATTAGGCGGCACACTGCTTATTGTTGATGATGTAGAGGATATACGCCAACTCATTGCTGTTTATGTCAAACCGTTAAAGATGAAAATATTATTTGCTGAAAATGGTAAGCAGGCTGTTGATATCGTCGATAAAGATCAGCCAGATATTATTATCATGGATCAACAAATGCCCATTATGGACGGATACCAGGCTGCCCAAGTGTTAAGAAACAGGCACTTTACCAAACCCATTATTTCATTAAGTGCGGACGTATTTAAAGAAGAACACTCACCGAATACCGTCTCGCCTTTCAATGCAGTATTGAACAAACCCATTGATAAAACGCAATTATTGCAAACCATCACTCGATGTTTTGACAAGCATCAAACCAACGCATCAAAACCAGATAACGACGATGTAAAAACACAAGACGAATTAGACATGTTAAATGAAATTAAAAACTTACGCCTAGAGTATCTAGATAGTTTACGAGCAATGCCCGACCAACTCATCTTACTTGCATCAAGTGCAGATCACGATCAAGTTAAGAATTTATTTCACAAAATTAAAGGAACCAGTGCTTGCTTAGGGTTAGATAATGTCAGCGAATCAGCAAAACAAGCCGAAATAGGCTTAAAGGCTGGAGAAAACCTACATGACGTATGTAAAAAATTCAATTCTAGTTTAAATAAATTAATTACAGATTCAGATGCTTAGATGTGTTTTATCAATTTCACCTGGTGGTAATAAGGGTAAAATGATGGTAAAAGTCGTGCCAACATTCACAGACGAACTAACCGATATCTTACCGTTATGTTTTTGAATGATACTGTAGGACAAGGACAGGCCTAAACCAGTGCCCTGACCTACGGGTTTGGTCGTATAAAAAGGCTCAAATATTTTACGTATCGCGCTGTCGCTAATACCACTGCCGGTATCTTTTATCTCAATCGTGACCTCAGTATCATCGCCGCGCACTGAGATATAAATGTGGCCTTTATTTTCGATCGCTTGTGCCGCATTGACCAATATATTAAGAAATACCTGATTCAGTTGCATTGGCTGGCATAACAATAGAGGTACAGACTCTTGATAATCGCGATGAATTTCGATTTTGTGTTTAAATTGGCTATTGGCAATTTTTAAGGTGCTTTCGATGCCATCAATGACATTACAGTTTTCCCATTCACTGCTATCAACATGAGAAAATGCTTTCAAGCTTCTGACTATATCGGTTACCCGTTCAATACCTTCGATAGATTCACTGACTAAATCTGGCATATCGTCGCGTAAAAAAGGATATTGCATGCGTTGTTGCATGTCTTGTTGAAGATTAATAAAAGTTTGATTTTTGGTTTTATCTATCACTTTTTCATAAAAACTAACCAGTTTTAGTAGCTTACTCGAGTAATCTTGTAAAATTTGTAAATTTGAAAAGATGAAGCCAATCGGATTATTAATTTCATGCGCAACACCAGCGGCTAATTGTCCAATTGCAGCCATCTTCTCTGATTGCAATAATTGATTCTGTGCAGCTTCAAGTTTATTGTTTAACTCTAGCAAAACAGAATGTTCTTGCGCCAGTTGTTGAGTTAATCCTTTTTGGCCTTGATAATAACTGGCAAGTTCAGTCACATCTTGCACAATCATACAGACTGTTTTAACCGTATTATTAGACACATCCAATGGTAGAAACTCAATATTTTGATACATCAAGGTTTCTTCACCCGTAATTGGACGGCTACTGCCAAAAACAAAAACGTGCGGCTTATGTTCCCAATAAGAAAAACTGGCATTATTTAATATAAAGACACTGTTAATTTTTTTCTTTAAATACGTGGCTTGGTCTGGAAACATCTCTAATAAATTCAGCCCTCTAACATCATCGCTGCTAATATTGAGGCGATCGGCAAAAAAGTCATTCCAATACTCAATCTCAAACTGATCATTAAGCACACAAACACCTAATGGAAGTTTTGCGGTTAGATTCTGTAACATGGACTCTGTTGCCATCATGACTCCAATAACTCATTTAATTTGGTTAAAACAATCGAAATTGAGTCAGCTTCTAAACAAATCATGATTTTAGAATCAAATCGACTAGATTCTATTTTAAATTCAACTTCCATTAATAATGTGTTGCCCCAGCGATAATGACCCGCAGAAAGAAGTGTTGGGTCAAATACTGTTGGCATACTTAATTTTGTATTCAGTGTTAATTGTTGTGCAAAACCATTTAAGCAGGCCCCTGCAAGAATATTAGATAATTCCAGTAATAACTCTTCTTGGGTAATGTTAGACAATGGCAATTCGTAATCCATCAATTCAGCAATGGCTTCACAGCCCTGTTTGGATTGCAGGGAAAGTACTTCCCCTTTCACTGTACCCAGAAAAGACTGCCTGGTATGCCACATGGTGTCTAAGTTGATCATCTCAACAAACTCTGTAGGGGTAACTGACGATATTTGAGGGATAGAAAGTGTAATCTTAGCGCCAATCAGTCTCGCAAGAGAATTGGCTGCTTGCCCCATAGAAATGTTCATTAGCTCCTGCAAAGCATCACGCTGTTCTTCACTTAAATAGTCATTCATATTAACCCCACGTCAGATAAAGCCTGCGATAATTGCTCTGCTTGTAGCGGTTTATGTAAAAAGCGAAATGCCCCAAGTCGATCGACTAATTTTTTAGCTTCGGGTTGAATATCCGCGCTAATCACAATAACAACTGTTTTAGCATGATGTTCCTGTAAATAGCTTAGGACACCAAATCCGTCCAGTTCGGGCATAGTTAAATCCAAAAAAAGCACTTCTGCTTTGCCTGCTTCAACCGCTTCAATTGCCTCTTTGCCATTTTTGGCTTCGGTGATTTCAACATCCCAATCAACAGGGAGTGCACGCCTAACTACTTTTCTTGACATCATCGAATCATCTGCAATGGTTACAGGTATAGGCATTATAATCTCCAGGTTGTCTCATTTGTCCTTTAGATTATGATGTAGTCTTACAGAAAGTCAAAATTTAATAGAGTATTTTTTATAAACAGTGGTGTTAATTCATTTTAGTTGACATAATCAGCAGAAGACAAATAAGACACAACTTTCCATTAACAAATTAAGCATCTATTACTATTGAGGTTTTTATGAAAGGTATCATTTTTAACGTACTTGAAGACATGATAGTTGAACAATGTGGTATGGGTGTATGGAATGACTTAATGGAAAAACATGCGCCTGCGGACAGAGTATATGTTTCGGCTATCAACTATCCAGAAAATGAGTTATTTGCCATCGCCACAGAAGTCTCCGAGATTTTAGGTCTTCCTTTACAAGATGTCATAAAAGCCTTTGGCCAATTTTTATTTTCAGGCTTGGCTGCAAACCATACTGCCGTTGTTGAACGTTTCACAGACTTTACGTCACTCGTTATGGGCATTCATAATATCATCCACGTAGAAGTGAATAAGCTTTACGATGAGCCCTCATTACCTACCATCATGTCGACAATGATCGATGACCATAATATTGAACTCAAATACTATTCTCCGCGTAAATTATGTTTTTGTGCTGAAGGGCTTATCTTTGGTGCAGCTGATTATTATCATCAAAATATTAGCATCAAACATGACACCTGCATGCATCAAGGTGCTGAACAGTGCATCTTAAATATAGAGTTAAAAAATGATTGATAAATCTAACCCATATTACATTGCCTACCATCGAGAAAAGAAAGCCCGAGTTGAAGTTGAGCAATTGTTAGAAGATTACACTAGACAAGTGTATGAAAAAAATATGTTGTTAGAACAGCAGATTAAACAAATTAAAAATCAACAGCAGTCACTGATACAACAAGAGAAATTAGCCTTATTGGGGACTCTCGCTGCTGGTGTAGCTCATGAAATCAATAACCCATTAGCGTTTGTGATCAGTAATGTCACCACGTTAAACAGTTATGTGAACGACTTAATTGAGGTAATCCCTAAAGAACAGTTAAGTCAAAGCGACCAAAATACTATCAATTTTATTACAGAAGACTTACCAGAGCTTATCACCGATAACGATCAAGGTTTTTTTCGCATTAAAGATATTGTTAAAAACCTGCTGTTCTTTGCCAGAACAGACTCCGAAGAATTAACAGAAATTGATTTGTCTGGTGCCATTGATATGGCAGTCAAGTTATTAGGCCCAAAACTAAAAAATATTCAAGTTAAACAAGAACTTTGCAAGGTACCTAAAATTCGGTTTAATTCAGGAGAGCTTAACCAAGTGCTGGTCAATATCTTGGTTAATGCCATTCAAGCCTGTGAACAGCCAGCAAATAATAGCGCGATCATCACCATCAAACTGGCGCAGCATGACGGTATGATTCAACTCAATATTATCGATAATGGTTGTGGTATGTCTCCTGAAGTGCAACAAAGAATGTTTGATGCTTTTTATACTAACAAGCCTGTAGGCACTGGCACAGGTATAGGAATGTCGATTGTGTTGCAGATATTAAAACAACACAATGCGACGATTGATGTACAGTCTGAATTAGACAAAGGTACCATCATAAAAATTGGCTTTAATTTATCTGCACCTATATAGAAAATAAATTATAAATAAGTACTTAGCCAATATTTTTATTAAAAAAATCAACAGTCCGCTGCCATGCTAATTCTGCATTAATTTCATCATATCTGCTGGTCGAATCATTATGAAATCCGTGATGGGCTTTTTTATACATGTGCATGGTATAGGGTACCTTAAATGCTTTTAAATCTTGCTCGTACTCGGGCCAAGTATTGTTAACCCTTTCATCTAACTCGCCTAATTGAATTAATAATGGCGCTTTAATATTTTGTCTTAATTCTTTTGCTGCTGGAGTGCCATAAAATGGAACACCGGCTTGAATCAAATTTGAATCAACTGCCGCGAGATAATTAACAATATAGCCGCCAAAACAAAATCCCACCGCACCTAAGTTACCATTACTGCGTTGATGCGATTTTAAAAACTGGGCGGCCGCAACAAAGTCTTGTTCAATTTTGCTGCGGTCTAATGATTGCTGCATTGCCCGGCCTTCATCATCATTACCGGGATAACCGCCTAGTGAAAAAAGTGCATCAGGAGCAAAAGCAATAAACCCCGCTTTCGCTAAACGGCGAGCAACATCTTCAATATATGGATTTAAACCACGATTTTCATGAACG
The DNA here is from genome assembly GCF_040309945.1 of Shewanella sp. AC34-MNA-CIBAN-0136. Taxonomy (NCBI): domain Bacteria; kingdom Pseudomonadati; phylum Pseudomonadota; class Gammaproteobacteria; order Alteromonadales; family Shewanellaceae; genus Shewanella; species Shewanella sp. AC34-MNA-CIBAN-0136. The sequence goes on from NZ_JBEOPJ010000007.1 coordinate 67,792, forward strand.
ACTAATACAACGGGCAATAACCCTGTTTTACTTGTGGGCTCGACTAAATAGCCCTCGCCTTTGCCATAACCTAAAGGCGAATCAAATTGAGTGTAAGTGGCTTTAATGTCGGCATCATTAAATGAAACTTGCTCAGCTAGCGCATAATTAGGCAATAATGCCGAAGTCAGCACACTCATTGAATAACCTAATGCCACTAACGAGCCTAATTTAGTCATAAATGTCCGACGGTCCATGCCACCATGAGCATAGGAGTCATACCAATCAAAGGCTTGTTGCGGAATATTATCGACGGATTTGTGCTGCATAAGTTCCCTCTTCTGATCAAATGTAATTACGCTAATTGATGGTTATTAATATTAGTTGATAACCGTTAATGTTACCTGAAGATAATGTATTCACCATCGTCAGCCGATTTTATACGCTTAATTAGCCGCTTAAGGTCAACTGATTTGGTGCGCCTACTTATCACAATTTAAGACTCTATCAATTGTGATGAGTCATGGTTGAGCTGGCTGATATCGCTTAAGCGTATGTGATGGATTTTCTCCAAAGAGTTGTGTGTAATATTTGGTAAATTGGCCAGCATGCCAAAAGCCCCAATTGGCCGCAATCACCGAAATAGGCGTATCTTGGTCGGGTTGTTTCAGTTGACGCCTGACATTATTTAAGCGTGTAAGACGCAAAAAGCGCAATGGATTAATGCCTAAAATACTCTCAAAACTATACTGCAAGGTTCTTCGGCTCACAAAAGTAAGCTCACAAAGCTGGGTTATCGTCACCGCTTGTTGAGGATAATCATGCAAGAATTCTTTTACTTTCTCTACCACGGCTAAACGATGTTGATAGCTAGGCGCCACCACTTGTTTTGATGATTCCTGGGTTAATAAATTCAGCGCTAAAGTGCTTAACATATCTTGCTGTAACGCAGTATGTAAGCCTAATTCACCTTGGTTAATCAGTGATTCAATCATAAAACGGGTTTGGTTAAGTTGCATTGGATTAGTACTTAATCGCTCCGCCCCTTGCGACGTTAAACTCTTAAGTGACAAACCTTGTATCTCAGCCATAGTAAATAAGATCTGTTTATTAATAACCAAACCATAAATAGTAAACTGTTCTGGGGTCATTAACTCAAAATCACAATCACTGCTACGACACATAAACTGATGAGTATCAACTGGTAAACCATTGATTTTACTTTGGTCTGAAAAACGTGGAATGCCTAACCAGATTGATTCAGGCGCGATATTGCATTGCTGTCTTAGTGCACGCTGAGTAAATTCTTTAAATAAATGCGCCTCAGGATAGTCAAGCCCTTCTATACAACCATAAAAACTGCCGTTACTGACTTGATCATAAACTTGCTGCCATTGAGTTAAATTATGCGCCTGCTCATCAATATCGTTGGTTGTGACCACGCTCTTTTGTGGTGCGCACTGATTAATATGGTGCTCCATCTGTCACGTCCTCTTGATATAACACTGTTAACCCAAACTCTAACCCTGAAGAAAAAGCACTTTATCTAGCTGAAATTAATCACAAAAAATGACTTTGCCAAAACTTGATAGCCACTTGGTACGATTTAAGCTCGTGTAAACTTATAAATTAATTGATTAACGATTACAGGAGCAAAACCTGTACCAAAGTTCAATCGTTAACCTCGAGGTCATTAATGAGTCAATCGTATCGCTACACCTTAGGTAGCCAAACATATCAATTTCGACATCTTGCAGACCTAATGGCTAAAGCAACGCCACAGCGATCCGGTGATCGCTTAGCCGGAGTGATGGCTCAATCAGCGAAAGAACGAGCTGTTGCGCAAATGACACTTGCAGATGTGCCATTAAAAACCTTCCTTAACGAAGCGCTTATTCCATATGAAACAGACGAAGTTACACGATTAATTTTAGACGAACATGACACTCGTGCATTTGCTTATATTAGCCATTTAACGGTTGGCGATTTTCGTAACTGGCTACTTAGCGACTACGTAACACCACAGGTTTTAGCCGCAGTAAAAATGGGCATCACACCTGAAATGGCAGCGGCTGTGAGCAAAATTATGCGTAATCAAGATCTTATTCTTGTGGCTAAAAAATGTCATGTCACTAGCGCATTTAGAAATACCATTGGCTTGCCCGGTCATTTATCGACCCGCTTGCAACCTAACCACCCTACCGATGATGTCAATGGGATTGCAGCTTCAATACTTGACGGTTTGTTGTATGGCAATGGCGATGCTGTGATTGGCATTAATCCAGCAACAGACAACGTAGCGCAAGCCATAAAACTAATGAAATTGATGGATGACGTGATCCAAAAATATGATATTCCAACACAGAGCTGCGTCTTAACCCACGTCACTAACACCATTGAATGTATAGAAGCCGGCGCACCGGTTGATTTGGTGTTTCAATCAATTGGTGGCACCGAAGCCACAAACAGCAGTTTTGGGTTTAATTTAAATACCTTAGCAGAAGCACAAGATGCAGCATTAAGTCTAAAGCGTGGCACCGTTGGCAATAACGTAATGTATTTTGAAACCGGCCAAGGCAGCTCGTTGTCTGCTAATGCTCACCATGGGTTAGACCAACAAACCTGCGAAGCTAGAGCCTATGCTGTCGCGCGCAAGTTTAATCCGCTACTGGTGAATACAGTGGTTGGCTTTATTGGTCCTGAATATTTATTTGATGGTAAAGAAATTACTCGGGCCGGATTAGAAGATCATTTTTGCGCAAAACTACTTGGTGTACCTATGGGGTGTGATGTGTGTTACACCAACCATGCCGAAGCCGATCAAAACGATATGGATAATCTTCTCACCTTATTGGGGGTTGCCGGTTGCTCGTTTGTGATGGGGATACCAGGTTCAGACGACATCATGCTGAATTATCAAACCACTTCTTTTCATGATGCTTTATATGTTCGTCGTGTATTGGGCTCTCGCCCAGCGCCAGAATTTGAACACTGGTTAAGCAAAATGAACATTATGAAAAATTCGGCAGATTTTGAGTTGTCCAACACGGTACCCAATGCATTTGCTAAACCACTGTATGCACTACAAGGAGACTATTAATGGACTCCAATTGTGTAGATAAACAGAACAACCTTGTCGATTCAATTCAATCACATCATCAACATGGCAATGTAGTCTCCAATCCATGGCGCGACCTTCGCCGTTTTACTGATGCACGAATTGGCCTTGGTAGAGCCGGAATTAGCTTGCCCACATCAGAGTTATTAGCGTTCCAATTATCACACGCGCAAGCTCGCGACGCGGTGAATTTACCGCTAAATATCGATGCTCTGGCAATTGATCTAAGCAATATCTTATTACTGGATAATGTGACTTATCCTATGACAGTTAACAGTCAGGTTGATGATCGTATCACCTATTTACAAAGACCTGACCTTGGCAGAAAACTTGCTGAAAGCGGCCGCAAAACCTTACTACATCACATGAACAGTCAAGGTCAAGCTGCCGACACTCAATACGACCTTGCCATAGTAGTGGTCGATGGTTTGTCATCATTAGCGGTACAAAACAACGCCAAGCCATTTATCAACGAGTTATTAAGTCAACTGCATCAGCAACACTCTGGATGGAATATCGCCCCCATCACCATAGTAGAACAAGGTCGAGTTGCCATAGGTGATGATATTGGCCAGCTGTTAAATGCCCAAGTGGTGATGGTGCTTATCGGCGAACGCCCGGGACTCAGCTCACCAGACAGTCTTGGCTTATATCTCACTTGGGCGCCTAAAACGGGGCTTAATGATGCCTGCAGAAATTGTATTTCAAACATTCGCCCTGCTGGCTTGCCTTATACCGAAGCAGCCAAACGGGCTGTTTACCTATTAACACAAGCTAAAAAACTCAAACTAACAGGAGTGAATTTAAAAGATCGCACTCAAGACGATGTGATTGAACACCAACAACAAACTCAAAACTTTTTAATTGCTGAATAACCCTAAATAAATTCTACATAAAAATGTAAATACCACCGGAGAAACAATCATGTCTGAAAACAACAAAGAGTATCTTGCCAAAAGGCAACTTAAAAGCGGTACCGCTGGATGGGTTTTATTGGCAGGTTTAGGCGTGTCGTACGTTATTTCTGGTGATTTCGCAGGTTGGAACTTCGGCATAGCCGAAGCTGGCTGGGGAGGATTTGCCATTGCAGCTGTACTGATGGCAATCATGTATTTAGCGTTAGTCTTGTCCTTAGCGGAAATGTCAGCAGCAATACCCGCTGCAGGTGGCGGCTATAGCTTTGCTCGCCAAGCAATGGGACCGGCTGGAGGATATTTAACCGGACTGGCGGTGTTAATCGAGTATGCTCTGGCCCCTGCTGCTATTGTTATTTTTATTGGCTCTGCGGTACAGGAGTTACTGGGATTTAACGGCCCTTGGGTGTATGCACTGTTTTATATCGTCTTTGTCGGTATTCATCTCGCGGGTGTTGGAGAAGCACTAAAAGTCATGATGGTGATCAGTGGTTTAGCTGTTGTAGCCATTATTGCCACTGCAGTGGTGTTGATTGGCAACTTTGATGCTACCCGACTTTATGATGTTGCTGTTACTGATGCAGCAGGTGCTAGTGAGTTTTTACCATTAGGATGGTACGGTGTTTGGGCTGCTCTGCCCTTTGCCATGTGGTTATTTTTAGCTGTAGAAGGTGTTCCATTAGCAGCAGAAGAAGCCAAAGATCCGGCCAAAGATGTGCCTAAAGGTATTATTGGTGCAATGATATTTTTATTGTTTACTGCGCTGCTGGTTGTAGTATTAGTCCCTGGCGCTGGCGGTGCCGCGGCTATGGGAGCAAGTGCTGTACCACTCGTTGATGCATTAAATGTGACCGGTAATCATACCTTAGCGACTATGGTAAATATTTTAGGTTTAGCAGGTCTAGTAGCCTCATTTTTCTCAATTATTTATGGTTATAGCCGTTTGGTATTTGCGTTGTCACGTGCAGGCTATATTCCGCGTTCACTGTCAATTACAACCTCGCGCAAAGTCCCTGCCCGCGCATTAATAGTCCCGGCAATATTCGGTTTTATTGCATCACTCAGCGGCGAAGGTGATTTATTGCTTGCTATGGCCGTTGTGGGCGCAACAGTATCTTATGCATTAATGGCATTAAGCCATATATTATTACGCATAAAACAGCCTGAATTAGTCCGTCCATACAAAACACCGGGTGGTGTCGTAACATCAGGTATTGCATTAGTCCTGTCTTTAATAGCATTAACCGGAGTGTATGCGTTTGACCCACGGGCATTCTTATTCACAATAGGGTTATTTGTCATTGGCGCTGCATACTACTTTGGCTACAGCTCAACTAGGTTGGTAGCAAAAAATGCTGATGAAGAGTTTGCGATGTTGGCTGCGGCTGAATCAGAACTAGTCATGGAAAACTAATCAAACAACGCTTAATGCGATCTGGTTGTGATAACAGATCGCATAATATCAAAAACGTATTCCTCATCTAACCAATATAATTAATTGATTTAATGCTCAACTCTAACGATCCCGAGTTAAATGTTGCACTAGCCATGCTGTCAGTTCAGACACATTAATGCAGGGTGCATTTACAAGCATTTTGTAAGATTAGCACTATGGTTAACTGAACGGCCACAACGCTGGAATCAAACTCAGAAGAGTATCGCCAGCAAGAAATCTCACTGCACAGCTGAGGCGTACGTCCTTCCCAAGCTATCGCCTACTGTAGATAAACAACATAAACCTGTTCCATAAAGCAGCAATAACAATAACAACTACTCGCCTCCAGCAGCATAAAGTAGCCATAATCAGTAATCAGTAATCACAGTCCACTGGTCATTAGTCATTAGCCATTAGCCATTAGCCATTAATGCCACTATTGTCATCAACCCATTTCCTTGCTTGCTCAGAAACCGATTATTGTTATCTTTCGTCCAAACGCTTAGCGCAGACGATGGGTCAGTGCTTCAATATGTTCTGGACCAATCCCACAACAACCGCCAATGAGTGATGCCCCCACGGCACGCCAGCGTTCTGCCCATGTTAGATAATCAAGTGGCCCAAGATCGTTACGGATCTCATCTAAACCATCATTGGCCGTAGCATCTTTTGCTTGCGGAGGGAAAGCATTCGCATAAGCCCCCAATCGGATGTCATTTCGGCCAAGCTTATCCAGACAGTCTGAGGCTACCTTTAGTGCAGCCTCAATGACTTCAGGCTGACAACAATTAAACAAAATGGCATCTACACCTACTTCTATCAGTCTCTCTATGGCATACACGACGGATTCACCAGATCGTAATCTAGGTTCATTTGTGACTATTTCATCCTCAAGCGTAAAAGCGACCCAAAACGGTTTACCGTCATTTGGCAGTAACCTTTTAATCGCAAGCGGTTCAGCGATAAGACTCACTGTTTCGACCAGCCACAGATCCACATTGGGTGACATTGCTCGTATCAGCGGAGTAGCGAGCTCACTGACTTTATCAGCATCGAACAAATCGGCCCGATATGAGCCAAACAATGGCGGCAATGAGCCCGCAACTAACACAGAACTCCCCAGCTCGTCGGCCACATCGCGTGCCAACTTACTCGCAAGCGCGGCCAATGTTTCCCCTTCTGCTGCAAAACGCTCGGCTCCAATATGAAACGGCACCAAGGCATAACTATTGGTTGTAATAACTCGAGCGCCACTATCGACATAAGCACGGTGCACTTGAGCCACTGTTTGTGGTGCTTCTATTAAAGCCAGAGCGGACCATTCAGGTTGACGAAATGGAGCACCTCGGCTTGCCAATTCGCGTCCCATACCACCATCAAGCACCCACAATTCCTGCTTATCCATTATTAATGACTCCATAATATTAAGATGTCTCTACAAATCTTTATCCCGAGTGATGCTGAAATAGATCTCAATGACACAGTCGAGTACACGAATAAATCGACCAAAAAAAATAAGACGTCTAGATGGCTAAAGTGTAAAGGTATAAATGGGATACTGCAATCAACCATACCGAAAATATTAAATAACTTTGTTATTGATATCCACTCATTCTAAAAACCTAAACGAGGTATTAAATCGATATTAAATACGGCTTAGCTTAACCAACACCATTAAATCGTGTCCAATATTGATTAACCTGAGCTCAGGATAACAAATCAATGACCGCAGCAGCTTAGATGAATGATGCTTGAATAGAATTGGATAATTTAAATAGGTATAAAAACTATCAAATAAAGTGTGAAGTACAACCAGATAGCATTACTCACATAGGTTGTTGGAACTGTCATGATGAAGTTGTTAGCAGTAAGATGAGTCTTTATTTGGACATTTTTGTCGTTATTTAAATTAGTAAAGCCCAATAGTCTAATGTCGATTAGCACGACTGAGCGAAATACATATTTATGCTGACAGTAGCGGTCTATTCGATTGTTAAAGCGTATTTATGATAAACATCATCAACGTTCATCGGTTTTGAAAAATAATACCCTTGCGCCACATCACATTGATATTCAATCAAAAAATCTAATTGTTCTTGTAATTCTACCCCCTCAGCCGTGACGCATTTACCTAATGAGTGAGCCATGCTTATCACCGCTTTTACCACGGCTTGATCTTCGGCTGAATGAATCAGATTGGAGATAAATGACTGATCAATTTTTAACATGTTGGCAGGTAGTGATTTAAGATAAGCAAGTGATGAATAGCCGGTACCAAAGTCGTCGATAGCGACATGAATATCTGCTTCGATCAGTTTATGTAAAATCTCGATTGATTGCTCAGGAATGGCCATCAATGCGGTTTCAGTGATTTCAAACTTAAGCCACTTAGGTTCGGCGCCAGTATCTGTAATAACAGCCAGTAAATCGTCAGCTATATTTATATTTATCAGTTCCAGTGCTGACAAGTTAACTGAGACCCTCTTAAAGTCAAAACCTTGCTCATGCCATTTCACTAACTGTTGGCATACCGTTTTGAGCATCCAACGACTTAATTCAAAGATTAAACCAGTATTTTCGGCAATAGGGATAAATTCAGCCGGAGAGATAAGCCCAAAGTCTGGATGGTCCCAACGCATCAACGCTTCAAATCCACCTAGGCCTTGGCTTGGTAAAAGGATTAAAGGCTGATATACCGCAAACAATTGATAATGTTCAATAACAGGTTCAGCTAACGCTTTACGTAACCCCTGCTCAATAATGAGACGGCGTTTATTATGTATCGCTTGTTGTTTGTTACAAAATGCCACCCCAAACGGTCTTTTTTTCGCTTCATACAAGGCTGAATCAGCTTGGCTTAATATCGCTTCAGCATCTTGGCCATCTTCAGGAAAAAGACTAATACCCACACGGCAACCTAAAATAATGGTTTGTTCTAAAAACTCAAAATGTTGTTGAAACACTTCAACTAATTCTGTCGCAATGGCATTTGCTTCATCGGCAGCTTTATTGGGTAATGCAATACAAAATTTATCACCGCCAAAACGTGACACTGTGAAGGTTCCATCTAGCGTAGTACTAATGCGTGTAGCCGCCTGCTGTAGAATATAGTCGCCAGCACTATGTCCAAAATTATCATTAATAATTTTAAAACGAGTAAGATCTAAAAATAGTAATGCCAGTGGCTGTTGATTTTGCAGACATGTTTGAATATTTTCGTCGAGTAAAATCTTAAAAAAGTAACGGTTAATTAAGCCCGTTAAGTCGTCATAGTGCGACAGCTGATACAACATATCTTGTTGCTGTTTACGCGATGTCACATCGTGGGCAATACCTTCGCAACCAATGCATTTACCTTCATCATACATAGGTCGTTCAAGCACCTCAAAGGTATGAATAACGCCATTCGCATCAAATATTTCTATCTCAAATGGCGCTAATTTCTCTCCGTTAATAATGCGTTGGATATATCCTGAGATCAGTTGGTTTTTCGGATTGTCAGTTAACAATTTATAATAATATTCGCCAAATCCAGTAATAGTGAGCCCTAAAATATGAGTCACAGAAGGGCTGACATATTGTATAAAACCATCAGTATCGTGCTGATAAAAAATGTATTCATCTTCTAACGACTCAACCAAACCACGGTATCTATTTTCGCTAATGGTAAGCTGAAGCGTCCGTTCCAAGACGTTTTTTTCAAGATTATTTTTTAATTCGTTTAATGCCATATTGGCATTTGCAGTATTAATATTCGCAATGGTTAAGGCTTGATTATTCCGTCTAGCTTGCAAAATCCACACACTAAGCAACAAAATTAATACACCTGCCACCGCCGCAAACTCAATCAAATCTTGGTTATCTTTCGGCAGCGTAATATTTGCCCCCCAAGCTTCATTAATGGCAATTTTTTCAGCAGAGCTCAACGAGCTCAACCCTTTCTGCATAATACTGGCTAAAATGGGAAAGTCTTGTCTGACTGCAATGGATTCATTAGCATTGTTTTTTTCGTAAAAGGCGAAGAATTTCAAATCAGAAAATGAGTACTTTAACTGGTAATAATTTGCTGCAGCTAAAAAGGTGATTGCAGCATCGGCTTGATTAGCCTGCACAGCTTCCATTGCTTCACGCATGTTATCAACCACAAATGGCGTTACGCTGGGGAACTCTTTAATAAGTTTATCGGAATATTGATAATCCTTCACTATCGCAATGGTTTTATTAGCAATATCACTGCGGTTATGAATTTGATGGTTATTTTTTTTACCAATAATCACCAGCGATTTATAAACAATTGGACTAGTGAACAAAAATTGGTTTTCGCGCTCAGGAGTGTTGACCATGGTTAACACCATATCAATCTCTTTTTGCTGCAGATTTTTGATGACATCCGGCCAGCGATGTTCATCATTTATGACAAACTCTATGCCTAACTTTTGCCCAATCAACAACAAAGTATCAACTGCCATTCCAACAATTTGATCGTTTTCATTGATATAAGTATAAGGAGGGAAATAACCATCCACACCCACACGGATTGGTTGATGTTCGCTCAGCCATTGTTGCTCATGTTCATTAAGGGTTATTGGCCTAACAGCGGTCATCTCGACAACATCAGCACGTGTAAAGTTAGCGAATGACAGCAATAACAATATACAAAAAAAGACGTTTGCATACACATAGGGTTTATTTGGCATTATTATTTTATTCCTGGTGCTTATATAGCCAATGCTAAAACTAACACCGGTAAAATGTAATGAATTAATGAACTGCTTAGAGGATCGTACCATATTTAAAATAATAACTAGCAGACTTAAGCATTAAATAAATTTTTTCAATCACTTAGCTATAAATAACGCGAGTTTTTAATCAACATTTCTAATCAGTTTAATGAATCTATTTATACAAAAAAGATTATCAATATACAAACTTTAATGAGTATTTTATTCAATAATCTTTAGTAAACTGCATGTTTGCGATCAGGTACTAAAGCAGGCTTTGTAAGCCCCGCTAGGGAGTGTAAACGGTCAGCCAACCATTCGTTGTACTGTTATCGGTGTGATACTTGCGATAGACAAACTGCGTCGTCGGTAACTGCTCCTGCGTTACTCTATCTCCTGCATCCATGCAGTCGTCGTTTAGGACTGCTATTAGTGTTTTGCCTTGAGGTTTACCCGTTATCGCTAAGTAATAACAGCACAGTCGATTATTGACTCAAGCTTAACTCACTAAACGACAACGACATCTTGCCTAATCCTTGATATTCAATCTGCAGTGGTTTATCCATGTCGACTTTAAGCACACCGCAATATGAACCAGTAATAATGGCCTGGCCGGCAGTAATCTCAATGCCGCGAGCGGTTAAAAAGTTCACTAACCAGTACAAAGGTGATGCAGGTAAATGGCACGGATGACATCCGTCATAGGTATTGGTAGTGTGTTGTTGAGTGACCAATATTTGAATTTTGCTAGCCATTAATGCCTTAGCTTTGTCAATTTCAGGGCCTAAATACAACCCCTGGTTACTGAGTCCGTCAGCCAATTTTTCAACAAATGTGGCTGGATAATCTCGGCTAAATCGTTGTTGAATTAACTCCAATGCCATATGAGTAGCGCTAATTTGCTGATTAATTTCGGCTTCAGAGTAATGACGATGAGCCTCAAAAGTTTGACCAACAACAAAAGCGATTTCAGTCTCAATCAGGGCTAGCTGCGCCGATGATAAAATGGCGCAATCATGTTGATTAACAATGGCATCCGCCAAAATAGGTGCAACAATCAAATCGCCATTGTCTCGCGGCGTTAAACATTTCCAGCCAGTAACATTATGTTGATTCAGGGCAATCATCGCAACTTGGATTTCAAGTGCCGTTTCAATACTGTCTATATGCTGTTCAAGTAGTAAATTTGACTCAGGATTAACACAATGCCTCTGTGAAAAAAGATGTTTGGCAATGTCGTTTATATTCGTTTGTTGAACCATTACGGTTTCCTATTGCGATAGTGAAGTTCTTTAACAAGCGAAGTTTTAGTCGCGAGTAAGTGATTATTATAAATACATCTGCGGTTAGTATTAACGCCACACATTATTCACAGCTGTATCGATGTTAGTGGCGTTAATGCTAGTCGCGTTAAAGTTAGTGGCATTAGTGTTAGTTGCGTTAATGCTAGTTGCGTTTCAGCTGATGACACCGCACAAACAACCGCAGTATCAAAGCTAGCATAAAGTAACGCTCACGTTATCCAGCTTTGCGTTGCTTTAATTGTGCTTTAGTTTGCTCAAACCACTGATAAACAATCTCGCGTGTTTGCTCCGATGGCATTGAATTAGATGCGCCTCTAATCTGGTCGATTTCGCACATCAGCGGCTCGGTTTTAGTGATTTTGATGCCAATAGTCATTCGCTCAGGCTTAGCCATTTTAAACGCACAATAATGTCCGTTGGCAATGCTTTGATGATAAATAGCAATACAGTGACCTTGTTCGCGACCTTCTGCGACGAGCTCATCATAACGGCTAATAGGCTTAATTTGGCCATTGGCTGTAAGCAATTGAGGATAGGCGAAATCAGCATTTTGCGGACGAGTTTTAACAAGCTCCATTTCATTGCGTTCAACCACCCAGCGATCATGTAACTGGCGTAAATCACTAATCGACGACAATTGACTAACCCGTTGCAGCGGATCGAAAATCCCTAATGTTATTCCCATGTGTAACGTGTCATTAAGGTACGCCATTAATTGGCTGCGACCTTGTTGCTGATTAAACGCCAAATCGAGCCCGAGCGGAGTGCCAGTAAAAAATGGGTACATGTGATCAACACTCAAAGCATTTAAGTTAATCTGTTGATAATGCTTAAACCGACTAAAGTGACAAAAACGGACATCTAACTGACGTTTAACATGCAGTAGATCAGCTTCTCGTTGATAGGTTAAGGTTAACTTATCAATAAACTTAAGTGCCGCTTTACTGCTGTGATAGCCTAATGCCGATAGAATTTGGCGCTGTCCAAGTAAGCAAAATGCCAACGCTTGTTGATTATCGACACAGCATTGCTCGCAAATAAGCAATAACAACACAGGTCTGCTGAGTAATATTTGTAATGCGGGTTCACAATTAGCAGCCAACCACAGCATTTGGTATTGATGCTCAGCAAAGGGCGCGGTGATCTTCAATAAATGTGCCGGAATAGACGTCAACCAGGCTTGACCTGCTTCGGTTTGAGTCACTAAATCAAGTCCCAGCCCTAACCCGCCTTCAAGTTGCTCATTAGATTGATGATTAAACGTTCTAAAACCAGCTAAGCCATCATGCCAGCTATGTAATTCAACATCATAATCAAAACCCAAATCACGCATAGGGATGGTTAATGCAGCGGTCATGTCGACTCCTAAAACAACCAAATCAATAATGTAGCTGATATTGAAACTAATATGGCATCAGTTTCTATTGCAAACGATTCAACCGCGCAGATATCAGCCAATTTACTCAGTTCAATGCTTTCCTAGCCCCGCGTTAACGCCATTGTCTGCTATATAAGCAGATTATAAATCGACAACTTAGCACTAACCTGTATAATCCGCGGCCTATTTACTTACATATACTCATGTCTGTCTTATTCACACGTGGCTGTTGTCTTGCCTATTGTTGATAAATATTCAGTAGTACACAGTTGGAACATTGCTTTGATTTCTACCGCTAATATCACCATGCAGTTTGGCCCTGAGCCATTATTTGAAAACATCTCGGCTCAATTTGGTCACGGTAACCGTTACGGTTTAATCGGCGCAAATGGCTGTGGTAAATCCACGTTCATGAAAATTTTGAGTGGTGCTTTGGCTCCAACATCAGGAAACGTGTCGATTACACCAGGCTTTAAAGTCGGTACGCTTAGTCAAGATCAATTCGCGTTTGAACAATATAGTGTTGTCGACGCAGTGATCATGGGTGATGTCGGACTGTGGAAAGTCAAACAAGAACGCGACAGCATTTACGCCAAAGCAGAAATGACCGACGAAGACGGTATGCGAGTAGGCGACCTAGAAAGTCAGTTCGCTGAAATGGACGGCTACACAGCTGAAAGTCGTGCGGGTGAAATTCTGCTAGAAGCCGGTATTGAAGAGTCATTTCACTTTGGTTTAATGCAACAGGTTGCTCCAGGTTGGAAACTGCGCGTGCTATTAGCACAAGCTTTGTTCGCTAACCCAGACATTTTGTTACTCGACGAACCTACCAACAACTTGGATATTCATACCATTAGTTGGTTGGCAACAGAGCTAAACAAACGTAAATGCACCATGATCATCATTTCGCACGACAGACACTTCTTAAACTCTGTTTGTACCCACATGGCTGATATCGATTACGGCGAATTACGTGTTTACCCAGGTAATTACGAATATTTCTTAGCTCAATCAGGCTTAATTCGCGAGCAACTGTTAGCGGGCAATGCCAAGAAAAGTGCTGAAATTGACGAGCTGCAAGACTTCGTTAACCGTTTTGGTGCTAACGCATCTAAAGCAAAACAAGCTAGCTCACGCGCTAAAAAGATGGACAAAATTAAGTTAGATGATGTTAAGTCATCTAGCCGTATTACCCCATCAATTCGTTTTGCAGAAAGCAAAAAGCTGCATCGCCAAGCACTCGTGCTTGAAGAGTTGTCACACGGATTCGACGAAGTGTTATTCGAACACGGCGACCTTATTCTTGAAGCGGGTTCTAAACTGGCGATTATTGGCGAAAACGGTGTGGGTAAAACGACCCTATTACGCTGCTTAGTGAATCAATTACAACACAATCATGGCCGAATTAAATGGTCTGAAAATGCTGCAATTGGTTACTGCCCGCAAGACAGCACCGCAGATTTTGATAATGACATGACTTTATTTGATTGGATGTCATTATGGCGCACACCAAAGCACAATGATTTAATGGTTCGCGGCATGTTAGGTCGTCTATTATTTTCTGATGACGACGCCAACAAAAAAGTCCGCAACTGTTCAGGTGGTGAGAAAAACCGCTTGTTATTCGGTAAGTTAATGATGATGGATATTAACGTACTGGTAATGGACGAGCCAACCAACCACATGGACATGGAAGCGATTGAAGCGCTAAACCAAGCCTTGAAATTATTTGAAGGCACATTGATATTTGTCAGCCATGACCGTGAGTTTGTGTCATCTTTGGCAACACGCATTATTGATGTAAAAGGCAAAAGATTGATAAACTTCCAAGGTACATTTGATGAATACCTTGCAAGCCAAGCTGAAGCAGAAGCCAGAGGCTAACATCTTTTTTGGGCATGCATTACTCAATGTCCATTAACGGATAACATCGTTAAAGTAAGGTCTTCATGTTGCATAATGTTGCAATGACGAAGACCTTTTTTGTTTAATTCATCATAGAGATGAAAGCTAAGCAGTTAGCAAAGCAATACAAAGGGCTGTTTGAGCGACGTTTGTTATCCCGAGTTCAGGTTATTTATATTCGAAAAGCCTAATCAATAGTAATCCGTTGCAGATACACGTAAAATCGGCCTGTAAAATTAATAACCAACGACATAAAATAGCGAAAATATCATGAATAGAAAAATCGAATTATTGGCACCCGGTGGAGATGTCGATGCGATCAAAGCTGCGATTATAGCCGGTGCAAATGCCGTTTATTGTGGCCTAGATACCTTCAACGCCCGTAACCGAGCGGCCAACCTGTCATTCGATGACTTAATTGGTGTTATCGCGCTTGCTCACCAATATCAGTGTGAAGTGTTTCTCACCATGAACATCGTTATTTTAGAAAACGAAGTTCCGACATTGGTTAAATTGCTCAATCAGTTAGTGAATACGGGTATCGACGGCATTATTGTCCAGGATTTAGGCTTGTTTAATCTAGTCACTAAGCATTTTCCAAGCCTAGCAATTCACGCTTCTACCCAGCTGACAACTCATAACGAAGGTCAAATTGGCTTCTTAGCCAAAATCGGTGCCACTCGTGTCAATTTATCTCGCGAGCTAAACCTTGGCGAAATTAAAAGCCTTACCACCCTCGCCCACGACCACGAGGTGCTTACCGAAGTTTTTGTTCACGGCGCATTATGTATTGCCTTCTCGGGTCAATGTTATTCAAGTTCAGTCAGTGTTGGTAATTCTGGCAACCGTGGCCGCTGCAGCCAGGCATGTCGTGATGAATACGAAGTCACAGCAGCCGGTAACAAGTTTCCGCTGAATCTAAAAGACAACTCAGCTTACTTTGATTTACCAGAATTGGTTGATGCCGGTGTCGACTCGCTCAAAATTGAAGGCCGCATTAAAGGTGCACAATATGTCCATACCGTGGTGGACAGCTGGCGCAAACAGATCGACAAATTTATCGAAACAGGCAAGCTATTAGCCGATGACTCAAACTTACATAAAGTGTTCAACCGTGATTTTACCAACTCGTTTTTAAAGGGTAACCTCACCAAAGACATGTTTATCGATAATCCACGCGATAACAGCTTTAAACATGCTAACGACAAAAGTAACGCGATATCAGTGGTTCAAATTCAAGAAGCCCAACAAACACTGTCGTCAGAAAAAGACGCCATTGTGCAATTGGTTGCCGAAAAAATTAATCACCTGAGCATTGCCAAGCCTACGCTAGCACTGGCATTTTCTGGTCAAGTCAATCAACCATTGTCGATCACTGTGACCACGCCAGATCAACACTTTGTGATTGAATCATCTATCTCTCTAACCCAAGCAACAGAATCACGGGTTGATGAAGCCGCAATTGAAAAACGCTTTAAAAGCTTAAAAGGCAGTGGTTACTTGTTACAAGCGTTTAATTATGACGGTTTGCAGACTGATTTAAGCCTGCCGTTTAGTCAGTTAACTCAGCTTAAAAACCAACTGTTATTACAGCTAACACAAAGAGAATACATAGGCGCAGTAACCTTACCCAAGTTACCTAAACATCCTAAAGTGACCGACACACCGACATTGTCTTTGCTTATTAGTGATGAAAAAGACGTCAACTTGTGTGATGTTACCGATGCCGATATTTACTTTAAGCTGCCAGAAAGCTTTAAGAAAAACGACAACAAGTATATTGATATCTTTTTACGTAATCCAAGGTTAATCCCGTGGTTTCCGGCTGTACTTATAGGCAAAGATTACATCGAAGCGGTAAGAGTGTTAGAAGTAGTAAAGCCTAAGCGTATTGTCACAAATAATACTGGCGTTGCGTTTAAAGCCTATGAAATGGACATCGAGTGGATTGCGGGGCCGTTTTTAAACACCACTAACTCGTATGCCTTGCTAACATTACAAGAGCAATTGAATTGTGCTGGTGCGTTTATTTCGAACGAGATAAATCGTAACCAAATTAAAAACATCGCCAGACCAGAAAACTTCAAACTGCTTTACAGCATCTATCACCCTATTTTGATGATGACCAGCAGACAATGCTTTTTCCAACAAACGGTAGGCTGTAATAAGCCCAGCATTGAAGACGGTTGCATGCTCAAGTGTGAAAAAGCCACTACCATCACTAATGTGAAAGGTATTTCGTTTGCAGTAGACAAACAAAAAGGCGGTTACCCGAGCATCTATAACCACGAGCAGTTTTTAAACATCGAAGCCGTTGAAGATCTATCACACTTATTTGATGAGTTCTTTATCGATCTCACCAACATAGGATCTGGCTCAAAAGCGGAAATCGATAAAACTCAGCTGGTCGCTCACTTCGAAAACGTCCTTAAAGGCGTCACCGAATCTAAAGTAGAGCTAAATCAACTTGTGACCATTTCTACTAACGCCCAGTATCAGCAAGGTTTGTAATAAAATTTGTTAATGACTCAATCAATAGAGCATGTAAATGGTTAACTCAATAACCTCAACTCGGGATAGAGATGAGAATATAGCTACTCTGTATTGATTGTCCATCATAGAAACAACAAGGGTCGCATTAGTGCGACCCTTGTTGTTTCTGAAGTGATCCACGGTTAATTCCGACTGTAACACTTTTTATCGACATTAATTTCAAGCTAACATATTGGCAAGCTATCTCGCGAAAACCTCTAGCAACCTTCTAAAAGTGGCTACTTTGATGTGTTAACCACAGCGACGACAACAACCGCCGACCACTTGTAATACCAATACACAAACCTACCTTACCAATATTCATCTCTAAATCTGACTCTGTAAAACCAGTATTCATCACATATAAGCCTTATATCGACCGCATCAAGTGAAGAATCTCTGTTTTAAACGCGATAGTCACAAGCCAGAGTATGACTGCATTGTAGAATAATGGCTGACAAGTAACTCTCATCAACATAAAGATTAGCGCGATTAATTTTGGTAAGACAAATAAAATTATTTGGTAATGATCAATTGCAATTGTTGGTAACGTGTTATATAAATGTACCTGTTGATTAAAACAACAACATTGGTAATACCAAATCAAAAAATTTCTTTGGGGGGAATTATGAAGTTGAATAAAATAAGCGCCATGTTCAGTGGCGCAAAAAACAAAGCCAACAATATAACCATTTTTGGCGCGACTTTAACAGCCATGTTAACGATGCCAGCATTTGCAGCAGAACCTGTAGCACAAACTGAAGCGGAAAAAGTTAATACAAGTGAAATTGAAGTTATAGCCGTTCGAGGTATATTTGGCAGTTTAAAAGCCGCTAACTTACTTAAACGTACTGACGAACGTATTGTCGATGTTATCGTTGCTGAAGATATTGGTAAATTACCTGACAACAACATTGCCGAAGCATTGCAACGCATAACAGGTGTTTCTATTGAATCTGATTTTGGTGTCGGTGAATCTGTCACTATCCGTGGTGTATCAGAAAACCTTATTCTGCTCAATGGCCGCTCAACAGCAGGCCCAGGACGTGGCGGTATTAGTTTAGATGACTTCCCTGCTAGTTTCTTAAAAACAGTTGAAGTGATTAAATCTCCAACGCCTGAAATGATTGAAGGTGCTTTAGGTGGCACAGTTAACATGCAGACAGTACGCCCATTAGAACTTAGTGAGCCGCTAATTGCGATTACCCTCGACGGTGAATACGCAGACAAAACTGAAAATGTTGCACCTAACTTTACCGCCGCAATCGGTAATAGCTGGGATTTAGGTGATGCCGGTACCTTCGGTGCTGCAGCTAACGTATCGTACCAAGACCGTGAATTACGTCGTGACGAGTATTTTAACAAGGTTGATTTACAAGACGATATCGATTTAGACGGTGATGGCACTGTTGATGTATCTGGTGGCCCTAACGGCAAATACCTTCGTAGAACAGAAAGTACAGTAGAACAAAAAACAGAACAACGTGAACGTACAGCATTTGGTTTATCACTACAGTGGGCGCCAACCAGCGAAGAGCTTAATTTCTACGTTGACATGAACTCGACAAAACTGGATGGCGGCCAAGCGGCTTATTCAATTCTCGATGTTGGTGGTACCGTGGTGCCAAGAAGTGATTCCTACTACGATGGTAATGGACAACTGCAAAATTACGACCTAAGTGGCGTATTGGTTATTCCTAAAACCTGGAGTGACTTTACAACATCAGAAACAACTTCTCATGCTATTGGTGGTGAGTGGAATATTACTGATAACATCGAAATCTCGGGTGAATATTCAATTTCGAAATCAGAAGAACGTCAAACAGCTTCTGAATTTAACTTACGTCCAATTGAACGCACAGACCCTACCCTTGATTTAGTCACACATACCAGCACAGCAAGCATGACTAATGGTAGTGGCATTCCATCTTATGTCTTTGAAGACACCGGTATGTTAACTAATCCAGACAACTTGGTATTCCGTGAGTTTTACCACAAAACATTAGACACAGATAACGAAGAACAAGCATTACGCTTTGACTTTAAAATCCATGATGTAGGTGTAGATTTTATCTCTGCAATAAAAACGGGCGTTCGTTTTACCGATAGAGATTACAGTTCAAATCGCTTTGACTTAGCACCTAACGGAACCACGCTTAAAGATGCTTATAAAAAAGCTAAAAACGCAGACGGTTTATACAGCCCAACCTGGATTGATAACCCCATTATCAGCGATAGCTTTAAAACAATAAACGCCAGTAACTCATTCGACCAAACCGGTATTGCGGGTCAAAACGACTTATTAACATACAACGTGTATGACGCTGAAAAGCTGCAAGATGCTCAAGCAACCTATTTGTTAGCTCAGCAAATGCTAGCAGGTACCACTTATGCAATGAACGGTACTTTAGCTGACAACATGGTTGAAGACACTGGCGCCTATAAGTTCATCAACGAAAAGACTCGTGCTATCTATGCACAGTTTCATTTAGATTTTGATGACATTACTGCAGTGGTTGGTGGGCGTTATATTCAAACAGAATTAGAATCAAGCATTGTCGATTCTGTAGACAGTAACGGTAACAAAATCCTCAATACTGGTAGTAACGATTATTCAGACTTTTTACCTAGCTTGAATGTCACTTATACTTTATCAGAAGAAACCTTAATGCGTTTTGCGGCTGCTAAAGTGATGCGCCGTGCTGATTTTGATGAATTAAGTCCTGCATTATCAATCGATAACTCTTTAGTTACCGGTACTCAAGGTTCGTACCAGTTAGAACCGTATCGTGTTACTCAATATGACCTTTCTGTAGAGCATTACTTCGGCGATGGTGGTTTACTTTCTGCAGCAATTTTCTATAAAGACGTTAACTCGTTCACCCAAACCGACAGCAGCTGTTTAGCTGACTCAAGCACGATAAGCGGACAAAATACCACGCAGTGGAATAATATTTGTTTACTTAACACCGCGGGTCAAAGCCAAGGTGACATTGTTAATGCGACTCAAGACCAAGGTTTAGCATATGTTGATGCTCAAAAAGCCGCAGGTCAAACGGGTATCGTCATCGACACTGATGTGAATGGTGGTAGCGGTGAAGTCAGAGGTTTGGAATTAGGTTACCAGCAACAGTTCAGCTTTTTACCCGGCATTTGGGCAGGTTTAGGTGTTAACGCAAACTATACCTATGCAGATAGTGAGCAACCCGATGGCAATCCATTACTGAATATTTCTAAGCACACCGCTAACACTCAAGTTTACTGGGAAGGTGAAGAAGTTCAGTTACGTTTAGCCTACAACTGGCGTGACCGTTATTTAGACGACCAAAGCACCAAGCGTGTACAAACTGTTGGCGCTTTAGGTTATAACGTTTTCAACCAGAATGACCCTTCTGCTGATAACTACGACCCTACCGTGGGTAACAGCTACCGAGAAGATAGAGGCCAACTTGATTTTTCAGTTAGCTGGGATATCAACGAAAACTTCACTGTTGTAGCCAATGCGGTAAACCTAACGGGTGAACCAATTGTTTATACTACTGAGCTAGATTCTATCTGGGCTTACAGTGAAGCAGACCGTCGCTACACTCTTGGTGTTCGAGCTAAGTTTTAATCAACTGATGTCTTAAAGTAGAGCCTATCAAATTGATAGGCTCTACCATTAACGACAACAATATTATTGACCGTCACTACAAACGATATTAGAGCGTTAAATGGATCTGACACTAGCAGCGGCTTAACGCGGTACGTATGTGCAGGGTCATATAAACGATTTATTAGTTGATAAAAATGTCGAATTACAAATAGCGATACCTTGCTACCACACCATCATTAATTCTAGTTTTAGTTAACAACCAACAACGCCACCCTTACCAATCACATTTTTGGTATAACCTTGGTAAGATAATTGGTTGACAATAATCTTAGTATTACTTACAATTTTGTAATACCACTTGATAACCAATTCAAGCAAGAGTAAGCATCATTGTTACCGATATTTTCAGTCCGGCAATATTAAATGATAAATAATGAGTCGTTTTTGAAGAGTAAACAGGAATACACCATTTGAAAGGACATTAACCCACTCAATTGGCTTATAGCAATCCTGAACTCAAGATGGCTCTTTATACAAATTACATAGCGCACTGGCACATTCGGTGAGCTGAATAAAATTGAAATACGCATTTACCAATATATTTAGGAGTTAGACATGACAAAGCCAGTCATCGGTTTTATCGGCCTTGGCCTTATGGGCGGCAACATGGTTGAGAACTTACAAAACAGAGGTTACCAGCTAAATGTAATGGACCTTAACAAAGAAGCGGTTGCTACATGTGTTGCTCGCGGTGCAAAAACCGTAACGACAGCAAAAGAACTTGCTGCATCTAGCGACATCGTTATGCTGTGCTTAACCACATCTGCCGTAGTTGAAAAACTGGTTTATGGTGACGATGGTATTCTCGCGGGCATTAAAGAAGGTTCTGTACTAGTTGATTTTGGTACATCAATTCCGTCATCTACGCGTAAAATTGGTGCAGACCTTGCAGCAAAAGGCGCAGGTATGATTGATGCCCCACTCGGCCGTACTCCTGCTCACGCTAAAGACGGTTTACTAAACATCATGGCAGCTGGCGATCTTGAGACCTTTAATAAGGTTAAGCCAGTATTAGACGAGCAAGGCGAAAACGTATTCCATTTAGGTGCATTAGGCGCAGGTCACACGACTAAGCTAATCAACAACTTTATGGGTATGACTACCGTTTGTGCTATGTCTCAAGCCTTTGCTGTTGCAGATCTTGCTGGTGTTGACCGTGCGCAACTGTTCGACATCATGTCAGCGGGTCCATCTAACTCACCGTTCATGAAATTCTGTAAAAACTATGCAGTAGACGGTGTAAGCGATTTAGGCTTCTCTATTGCTAACGCTAACAAAGATCTTGGCTACTTCTTAAAAATGGTAGAAGACTTAGGCACAGAATCTAAAATTGCTGAAGGTTCATCTGCTAATCTACAAGCTGCATTTGACGCGGGTTTAGGTAACGGCAATGTACCTGAGATATTTGACTACTTTGTAAAACTAGCCAAGTAATTCATAAAGCTGAGTGAATAAAACCTTTTCATCTGTGACGATTGCAGATGAAAAGGTCTATATCAAAACTAAAGCCAAAACTAAAACTTAAACTTAAACTTAAACTATCATTAAGACTCTACATTGCCCTTCGCTACACAACCTTTCACTGCAGCACTTTTAACTTCACTACTTTTAACTACACCATTCTTCACTACACTTCTGTTGATTAAAAAAGTCACTCTGTATAAAGTCATTCGGTATAAGTGTTATTACCGCTGCCAATACTGCTGCCAATACCGCTAACGTCTACAGTATCGATTTCAATACTCATCAACGCTTCGACTTTATGTTCCGCGTAACACCAATGCATGCTGGTTAAACATAATATAATCGCAGACTTCAATATCCATGAGTGCATGAAAACACCAACTGATTTGCCAGACGATTACAGCCATCACTTCTTCTGTATTGATATTATTTAACAATGGATCAGGACCATTGGCTCTCTCGAGTCATGTATGTCGACAACGGTTGTTTCAAATCTCACTCAGATTAAGTCACACTAAGATTAAGTCACCATTTTATTATTATCACTAATGGTCAATACTAGTCGGTTGCTCTAAATATAATGTTGTCTAAATATGTTGCCAAATCCACACTTATGTAGCGGTAGATCAAACTCACGATATTGTTTTTTCGTTAAACAGATAAGGGTAATCTAACAAAAAACCGAGCGCCACAGCCGGGTTCGGAGCGATAGTCAATGCTTCCGTTCATTGCTTCAACAAGCTCCTTACAAAGGGCTAAGCCTAAACCCGTGCCTCCTTTCACTTTAGAGCTGCTTGCATCTGCTTGCGAAAACTTTGCAAATATTTTGCTCTTAAAATCTTCAGGGATTCCGGCTCCTTGGTCTTGTACAGCAATTTCAATTTCATCAGAAGTGACAGTCGCAGACAATATTACACTCCCCGATTCGGGAGAAAATTTAACCGCATTGGATAGAAAGTTAGTCAGAATTTGTAACAGACGATGCTCATCAACATATACAAACAATTCATCTATTTGCTTATCTACATGTAACGCTAAAGTAATTTTATGCAGGTCGGCGTATGGTTGATGATCATTGATAGCTCTTTGTAAAAGTGGAACTACATTTAATCGTTTCATTTCAAACAACATTTTACCAGCAGCCAGTTTTTCAATATCTAATAAGTCATTAATCAAACGACTAAGCTGCTTGCAGTTACTGCTCGCAATCTCAACCAATTTCTCCGCTTTTGTAGGTAGTGTGACCAACTTACCAGACTGCAATAAACTTAATGCGCCATAAATTGATGTTAACGGAGTGCGAAGCTCATGACTCACGGTTGAAATGAATTCATCTTTAATTTTCTGTAATGTCATCCGCTCGGTAATATCTTGCACAGAACCTATCATTATCTTATCCGGATTCTGATCTTCGGCGACCAGCTGTCCTAATTCATGTACCCAGCGAACATCCCCATTAGGGCGGATGATTCGGTAAACTTCGTTAACAATACCTGTCGAACGAGTCTGCTGCTCATTTTTAAGCACTTTATCGATATCGTCAGGATGAACAGCATTTTTAAACAATGTAGAACTCGGCACCACATCTTCAGCGTTAAACCCAAAAATTTGATAAATAATAGGTGACCACCAAAATGTTCCATGCTCAAGCGATGCATGCCAATAACCAATTTTGGCTTGCTCACTCGCTAAATCAAGGCTTTGCTGAGTAACATTCAGCTGAAGATTGAGATCCTCAAGTTTGAGATAGTATTCTTTAGTTTGGGTAATATCATGAATATAGCCATGCCATAACGTACTACCATCTGGCATCCTTTCCGGTGTTGCTCTGCCTAATAACCATATTATCGATTTGTCATCCCGGTAAACACGATATTCCTGTTCCCATATAGTCAGTTGTTGGCTAGAGACTTCAATACTCTGAACAACTGCAGGTACATCTTCAGGGTAAATTGTAGAAAATGCATTGGAAGCATCTGTAAGAACATCTTCCGGTTTAACACCATAAATATCTTCGATTCCAGAGCTAGCATATGGGAATGCGCTGCGTCCGTCTGGCCACACCTGATACTGATAAACCACACCCGGAAGCTGCTGTGTCAGTTTGTACAATTGGTCTTGCAGTTTTTTTTCTTTGCTAACATCCATAACAAAACCGTCAAGGTGTTGAACGACACCATTGCTGTCATATTCAGCAGCGCCGCGTTCTTCTACCCATATAACAGATCCATTTTTATGCAAAAGACGGCAATTTAATACCCAACTAGAATGACTAAGCACAGCTTTTTCGATGACTTCAAATACCAATGCCCTGTCATCAGGATGAACCATACTAACAATACTGCGCTGACCGTTATTGATAAAATCGCTGGCAGGATAGCCTGTAAGTGCATAAATATGTTCACTCATATACAGCATGGTCCAATGTTCATCATGCAGACATCGGTAAGTCATTCCCGGTATATTGGCAACCAAGGTCTTAAACTGATCTCGGCTTTGTAATAATGCTAAGTTACTATTATTTTCTTTGGTGATATCAGCATGTGTGCCATACATCATCAGTGGCTTACCATCTGCGGTATAAGAAACGACTTTGCCTCGATCATGCGCCCATACAAAATGACCATCTTTGTGCTTCATTCTGCATTTAACGTCATAAAATGGAATTAAGCCATTGAGGTGATCATCTAAAGCTGCATCTGAATAGTCGAGATCATCGGGATGTATCATGGATAACCAAGTATCAATGGTAATGGGTTCTAGCTCGGCAAGCGTATAACCGATAATCTCAGCCCAACGTTCGTTGCAATGGGTTTCACCCGTTTGAATATTCCACTGCCAAGTACCGATCCTCGTTCCGTCAAGCACCGACCTGTACATTTGCTCGCTTGCCACTAATTGCTCATGTGCTTGATCTTGTAATCTATCAATAATTTCTTGTTCAATACTTTTAGCAAAACCGTATGCAATATCTCGTTCTTTGTCAGTGAACTGGCGAGGTTTGCTATCAATAAAGCAAAGTGTGCCAATTTTTTCACCATTACACACTAAAGGCACACCGGCATAAAATCGAATAAACGGCGCTGAGACAACTAATGGATTGTCAGCAAAC
The DNA here is from genome assembly GCF_040309945.1 of Shewanella sp. AC34-MNA-CIBAN-0136. NCBI lineage: Bacteria > Pseudomonadati > Pseudomonadota > Gammaproteobacteria > Alteromonadales > Shewanellaceae > Shewanella > Shewanella sp. AC34-MNA-CIBAN-0136. Next base: position 93,309 of record NZ_JBEOPJ010000007.1, read on the forward strand.
CGACTATCAAGCAGAGCATCAGCAACTTCAAAAATACCATCGCCTAAAATGGTATGGCCACAAAATGAAATATCTCTGCTTGTCGCGCATGCATCTAAACCTTGTTTCGACTTAAACCATTGGCGATTGGAGTCTACCAATGAAATAAGCACAATTTCCGTGCCTAAACAAAGTTGAGCTAAATGCGTTAAACGATCAAAACGTTCTTCTGGGCCCGTATCTAACAGCCCAGTATTATTTAGCGCGGTAAGTCTTTCTGTCTCGGAAATAGGAAATACAGGAGTTTGCATAAGTTACTCTTGATTGTGGATTTCTTGAGAGATTAAGCTAGCTTGATAAATAGATTCTAACCTATCACCTAGACTCATAGCATCGAAGGGTTTTTCAATCACAGCAACGGCACCAACATCCAAATATTCTTGTTTTTCAGACTCCTGAATCCTCGCGGTCATAAAAACAGCTGGAATGTTTAAACAATTTGGTTTTTTACGAATTTCAATCAGCGTTTGTATACCATCCATACCCGGCATCATGGCGTCTAACAATATTAAATCTGGTGCGAAAGCCTCCACTTGGCTAATGGCCTCATGTCCGCCATCACAAGCCAACAGGGTAAATCCAGATATATCAACGAGAGCCATTTCAACAATGATTCGAATCGACTCATCATCCTCTACGTGTAAAATTTTATCTAATTGCATGCCGACTCCAGTTTGATTGGCGTAAACCCCAAATATGTCGAATTATATCGACTAATATTGCATTATAATTTTTGTTGAAGCAAACTAAGCTATTGATTAACAATAAATCCTAACTTTTTATGATGATAGGACATCCATTGAAACTCAATAATACAGTAAACTGCTGTTATCTTTTCTATAGTGTACTTAGAAAGTCATCATGTTCCGAGAGTCATACATATGAAATCTACTAAAATTACTGCTCATCAGCAGCCACTTGATGAAATGAATAAACATGACGTTAATAATTTTAGATCAGAATCTGATAATAAGGAGCTAGAAAGTTTACTTAAGCCTTTTGGTGGTAATGAAAAGTTTTATCGGCGTTTACTTAAGGTTTTTGAAGCAAATCTGGATCAGCAACTGAATAATCTAGAACAGATGATCTTGCAAAACAACACCAATGAGATATTGGTCATTGTTCATACGCTTAAAGGGACTTCTGGGACAGCTGGCTTAACATCAATCTATCAAGCCTTATGTGCCTGGGAGATAAAACTCAAGGACGCGAATAGTTCAAATGCTTTTGAGATACTTTGTGTCGAACTGGCGCCCCAGTTACATTCAGTGACACAAGCTGAACTATCAAAAATCCATGCTTTATTAGCAGAAAAAGAAGTTGAAACACAACGCCTAACAGTTGATTATTCAATCCCAGAGCTCACCGCTATGCTCGCAGAACTGAAACAACACCTCGAAAATAACAATCTAGAAGCGGTGAATATCATCCTAAACCTGCAAAATATGTTGGCAAATAATTTATTGGTTAAGCATGAATTAGCAGTGCTATATGATGCAGTAGAAATATTAGATTTCGACAATGCACTTGTTGCATTATCTTCATTATCCAACAAGTTGTAATAGCCATTTAGCCGTTACTTGGTGTAAAAGCAGATTTATCTTTGATGCCACTAGGCAAATATTAAACAAAAAGTGTTATTCCACTAATATACCATCCTGCACAAAGGGTCCATTGCTACTAAATAAGTGGCTACTAAATAAGTTGCGGCCAAATATATACCTTGGCAACTTTTAGTGAACCCACTATCGACGTATAATGTCCGCGAACTCTTTAAACGTTAGGCATTAATGAAAAATAACATAGAGATAGTCGATCTGCTGCGTGAACGCATTCCGTCATTTGAATGTAAGCCAGGTTGTCACGATTGTTGTGGTCCAGTAACCACATCTTCAGAAGAAATGGCACGCCTCCCCTTTAAAACTAACGCCCAACATGAAGCCGCATTAAAAGAGTGGAACTGCGTATACTTAGGTCCAAATGGTTGCGAGGTTTATGAAGAGCGCCCATTGATATGTCGTGTTTTTGGTACAACACCACGTATGCCTTGCCCTGAGCACCGTCGACCGGAAGTGATGATTGATACAAAAACGGAGGCGCAGATCCATCACTATATCGCCAACACCCGCCAAGTACTGGTTTGACATTTAATCGGTAGTAAATACAGCAGTGATAGAACCTGCCAGAACAGATAATATTTATGTCTGGTAAGGCGGCATAGGAATACCAGTCAATGCATTAACAAGGCATGCCAACGACACACGTACAATGATTATGCTGATATAAAGGCATTTTCGTATTCACGAAAATGCCAGCATAAGACTAAATGTTAGATGAGCTTAAAACTCACCATTCGCGACAGTACCATTTGTCACTTCAATATCTTGTAAATCAGCATGTAAAAAGAAAGGACTTTCTACATCATCAAGTGTATTTTTTACATCTGGATCATCGTACTGTGCAACACAGGTGTAACCCAGACTATAATTACCCGCTACCACAAAACCAAACTCATAGCCTTGGCCTATCACTTGATTGTTTTGATCTAAAATAGCGTTAACTCTTGCAGAAGCAATAGGCGCAGCGTCTGGAGCAACGACGGCATCAATATTAAAATCAGCCATATTTTCTAATAGCGCAGTATCTTGATATAAATAAACCGCATGGCTAAATGCACTTCCGCCAGCGGCAACTTCACATTGAGTCATCATGTCAGCAGGAATACTTCCCTCAATCGCACCAACTTCAGAAATGTTATGTAACTGCACCGACGTAGGTTTTAAAGTCCAATAGTCTTTATTGCCATGGGGGTCTTGTAATCCACTAGACAGATCAAACTCAGCAACAAAGCTATTTGTGCCTGCTGCAATCGTAAATGCCTTATTAAAAAATAGCCGTCCAGTATCGGTATCCGTTGCACCGACTCCGCCACATGAACCATTACTGTTGGTCGTTAAACCAAATAAATTATCGTCTTTGGTTATGACATATGAACTGTCCGCATTCGGGGTTTCACTTCTTTGCATATAAATACACATTTGGTATTCACCAACAGGAATACTTTGCCCACTCACAAGTGTGTCAACTGCTTGCCCTTGAAATTCAAGTAAATTAACTTGTTTCAAAGCACCATCATCTGACACATCAAACGAAATACTCCCCGAGTCATTTTTTAACACAACTTGTTTAAAAGCGATCGTCACGTCTTTGGCATCACTTGGGTTATCTGATACACCTAAACTAAATACCCCCATTTGAGGAGAGTCTGTTTTATCGTCACTCCCCCCACAAGCTACCAGTAAAGCCGATATCGAGACGGCAAGTAACGTATTAAGCTTTTTCATAATAAACCTCATTAATCGTGCATTTTTTACTGTTTGTTTTACAACTGTAAAAAGTATTGATCACTAAATAAATCATGTTCGATTTTTATACAACCAAAACTCAATAACCCTGTAAGTATTCAATTCAGCAATATGGGCTGTTTACTGAGCTCTATAACAAAGCTCAGTAAATAATTAAATTATTATATTTTTTGATAAACAAAAATTAACGACAATTTAACACCCATTTCACTTCAAAAAATATGATATTAAACGATATTTAATCAATCTCACAACCATCCCACAGTTCCATCTAGCCAGCTTGAGCAATAAGCGCTATTGTTGTCCCAAATGAACGTACACGATGGATTTTGATTGTTTACCTATAATATCAACGGTAAAGCCAGCCGCTTTTTCACTTACGCAGATCTCATTAATTGTGGTGCAACCGCGCTCGAACATAATATTGAAAACCTGCCATTACAACCTGACACCTGGCGCGCCCTGAGTTTATTGGCCACTCAAATACTGGACCCAATTGTCGACAAATTTGGCCCATTGCGTTTAACTTATGGTTTTTGTTCACCCGAGCTTGTTAGAAAAATAGCTAAAAATCGTAATCCGCATATTGCCCCAAAGCTTGATCAACATTGCTCGCACGAACTCAATCAAAATCAAAAAATCATCTGCGACCGCCTAGGTGCCGCCTGTGACTTTACCCTAGTAAGCAGCAACAATGGCCAACCGATTAATATGCAGCAAGTTGCACTATGGATGTGTGAAAACCTGAAATTTGATCGCCTGTACTACTACGGTAAAAATCGACCGATACACATCAGCATTGGCCCGCAAATGAATCAATTTATACAAACCATGAAAACCAATGCCGAGACCGGCCATCGCGTACCGTCTAAAAAAGGCCGTGATGAAACGGCAATCGCGGTGATCCAGCAAGTGGGTTATTGATTGTAATAGGTTATAAAATCACACTGAAGCATTCAGACTTAATCATTCATATTTAAACGATTTAAATTATAGGGTTAACCATGTCTACTATTGCGTTTTATGATCAACATTCGCATGATTTTTTCGAGTCGACTGTGAATGCTGATGTCAGCGAATTGTATCAAGCCTTTGTCGCACAACTCCCTTCTAACGCACGTGTATTGGATGCTGGTTGTGGTTCTGGTCGTGACAGTAAAGCCTTTACTCAATTGGGCTTCAATGTTACCGCCATTGATGCCAGTGCCGAATTAGCCAAAGCGGCATCTGATTATATTGGCCAACATGTCACGGTTTGTACCTTTGATGAAATAGACACATCGCTTCAGTTTGACGGCATTTGGGCTTGTGCATCTCTGCTTCATGTTGAAGCAAGCGCTCTACCCAACACCTTTGAAATTTTGGCTAACAGTTTGGTTAATGGTGGCGTATTCTATTGTTCATTTAAATATGGTGATCAAGAGCGAATTCATAACGGTCGGTTTTTTACCGATGCTAATGAGTCACTAGTAGAACAGTGGATTCAACAAACAGGTTTAATGATTAAACAGACTTGGGTGACTACAGATGTGCGCTCGGGTCGTGAAAACGAAAAATGGCTCAATGCCATCCTCATCAAGACGTTAAAATAGAGATGTAAAAATGAAGCTAGCAGAAGGACCTGTATTAACCAGCGGTGGTTTGGATGACCCTTTTTTACCAAAATTAACGCAAGCCATTAACCGTGCGACTAGCATTGAAATGTCGGTGTCGTTTATTCAACGATCTGGGCTAGATTTAATTTTTGATGCTTTATCCGATGCATTAGAGCGCGATGCTAGCATTTCAATTATCACTTCAGACTATCTTTTGATTACCGACCCAGTTGCATTGCGACACTTAATGATTTTGCAATCTCGTGGTGCAAAAACCAAAATATTTACCTGTAATAGCAATCAAAGCTTTCATATGAAAAGCTATATTTTCGTCCAGCAACAAACCGGATTAGCAGATATCGGGAGCGCTTTTATTGGCTCAAATAACATCAGTAAAGCTGCATTCACACACGCATTTGAATGGTGCTTGCGCCATGACTTATTGCCGAATCAAGATCCTAAAGAGTTTAACCATATCCGCCAACAATTCTTGAATATTTTCAATCATTCGCAGGCAATCGATCTAAGTGATACCTTCATCAACGACTATGCCCAAAAACGTAAATTGTGTAAACCACCTTTAGCTATTGTTCATGAAACAGAGCCAGAAGAACCTGTACCTAATTCTGCCCAAGCAGAAGCCTTGATAGCATTAGCGGATACACGTTTAGCTAAGCAATCCAAGGGACTGGTTGTATTAGCCACAGGCATGGGTAAAACATGGTTAGCTGCATTTGATGTATTGCAATTCAACGCTAAAAAAGTGCTATTTGTTGCTCATAGAGAAGAGATATTAATTCAAGCAGAACGGACTTTTAGAACCTTATTACCTCAAAGTACAACTGGCCACTTTAATGCCAAAACTAAAGTCATTGATGCTGACATTGTATTTGCATCGATTCAAACATTAGGCAAACCGGAATATCTTAATAAACTAGATCAAGCTCACTTCGACTACGTCATTGTTGATGAGTTTCATCATGCTGGCGCCGTCAGTTATCGGTTATTACTCAACCACTTTACCCCGCAATTTTTACTCGGTTTAACGGCCACGCCAGAGCGCACGGATCAAGCTGATATTCTATCGTTATGTGATAATAATTTGGTGTTTGAAAAAAACATAATCGACGGAATTGAATCGGGCATTCTGGTACCATTTCATTACCAAGGTATTAAAGACGAGACGGTCGATTACCGAGAACTACCGTGGCGCAATGGTAAGTTTGATCCGCAACAATTAATGAATCTATTTGCTACACAGAAGCGTGCTAAACACGTGTTTGGCCATTGGAAAACCCACAAGCAGCAACGCACCTTAGCATTTTGCGTCTCTAAAGCTCATGCCGACTTTATGGCCCAATGGTTTTCTGCTCGAGGTATTAAAGCGGTGTCGGTGCATAGCGGCTCAGAAGTTAGACGCGGCGAAGCACTTAGCCAATTAAAATCGGGTGAAATAGAAGTGATATTTTCAGTCGATTTGTTCAATGAAGGTACTGATTTACCTTCAATAGACACTATCTTAATCTTACGTCCGACTGAATCTAAAATTCTATTTTTGCAACAGTTAGGCCGTGGGTTACGCACATCTGCCGAAACCAATAAAACCTTTGTCTCGGTTATCGATTTCATCGGTAATCACATCAGCTTTTTAAATCGTCCAATGGCGTTATTGCAAGCAGCGAATGCCAATGAAGCGATTAAGCGTCTTAACAATCCTGAAATCGATTCTAAGTGCTTAATCAATATCGATCCCGAATTGGTCGACTTTTGGCAACAGCTAAAACTTGATTACACCAAAGCAGATCAACAATACCAATTACTCAAAGATGATTTAGGTCACCGCCCTACTGCCACTGAGTTTTATCACAATGGTTATGTTTGGAGTAAAATGACCAAGCAAAATGGTAGTTGGTTTGAACTGGTATTAACCCAAGAACGTGAAGACAAAACATTACTGGCGTTAACGCCCTATTTGCCATTTTTGAGTCTAGGCGTTGAAAAAGCCACAATGACGAAATGCTTTAAAGCCATTTTACTCGAAGCATTTATTGAGTTAGACGGATTAAACTATCCCCCCACAATTGAAGCGGTATGCATTAAGAGTTGGCAGGTATTTAAACGTTATCCGAAATTGTGGACTCAAGATGTTAAAACCGATTTACAGCTAATCGACGCCGATTCCCCAAAATGGCGTAAGTATTGGTTAGACAACCCAATTACGTTTTTATGCAAACAAGATAAGTCAGACACACAGTCTTGGTTTGCTGTAAAAGAAAATAGATTACATGCAAATGTTGATGTAAAAGTTGATGATATTGAAGTAATGTCTACCGCAATGAGCGAATTAAGCGAATTGTTGTTAGCGCGTTATAGCCAACGCCAATCAGCATCGACACTCACTCCAATAAGCAAAACTGTACAATCGAATGTGGTTACACTTCCAATTGAAGTGAGTCGCGATGAACAGGCATCCCTTAGTTATTACCCAGATCTAAAAATTGCCTGCGGTCATTTTAAAACGGGTACTGACGACAATAGTGAAACTCTGACGTTAAACACGACTTTTAGTAAACTCGATCCATCGATTTTCTTTATTGCCCCAGCCAGTGGTGATTCTATGAACGGTGGTAAAAATCCAATTGAAGACGGTGATTTATTGTTATTAGAGCGCATAACAGCACTCAATGCTGGTTCGATTACTGATAAAATCATCGCGATTGAAATCCAAGATGATACAGGTAATAACCAATATTTATTGCGTAAAGTGAATAAACTCACTAATGGTCAGTATCAACTTAATGCCCATAATCCAGCGTACTCATCAATACTAGCAAATGACTCAATGCAGACCTTTGCCAGATTAAAGCAAGTCTTGGACAAGGCTGACTTTGTATAAACAATAAAAAAATAAGCAGCTCTGGCTGCTTATTTTAATAACGTTAGCTCTCAGATTAAAACTCTACTATTACCCTGACTTGATCACGATATAAGCCAGGGGCGGGAAATCGGTCTTCTACTAGAGTTTCAACCAAAAACTGGAAGGCTTGGTTGTTACCAATACCAACACCGGCAACGCTTGCTGCTAAGTCTGGGCCGATGAGTGTATTGCCATCGGTAGTAGTGATTTTATAACCGATATTATCGCTGTTAAATACCATGTTACGTGTACCGGTACTGAAGTTGTCTCCACCGTCGACAAAGTATTGATAGCTCAGCTGTTTGGTACAGTTAATGTCTAGCGGCAATATGGCACTGTGGGCTGCGCCTAGGTACGACACAGCGCCTAACGACACGTCTGATGTTTGCACGCTGCAACTTGCGGTTACGGTAAGTTGTACGTTAATCACCACGGTGGCTGAGCCATTGTCACGTCCTAAGCAGATCCCCAATAAGCCAATTCCTGAGCAATAATCCCATTGCCATAGCACTGAGATGGTGTCGTTATAGGTACCCACACCTACATTCGCAGTTCCCGTAGACAGGTAAATAGGAATGGTACCATCGTCGCCAAATAGGCCCAGTAAATCCAATAGATTGAAAGAGCCAAAGCTGACTGTTTCGTTAAGGGTAAACGGGTCGGTACGTTCTGGTGCGGTATAAAGTGTATATGGTATTGCATCTCCATTAACAGTGCTCAATTGAAAATCAGCTCCCACTAACGTGGCATCAATTTCACTAAAATCCAATAAGTTAACAAAACCTGAACAGCCAAAGTCTGAGCTAAACGATGTTTCTACAATACCGGTGGAAATTGACGCTGAACTAAACGTGCCTAGGTTTTGATTACTGTTACCGCCCACAACACAGTCTGCGTAAACATGTTGGCATGTGAACACCATAACGGCTGTACAACACAGTTTGCTTATTATGTTCATACTGTTTCCCCTTTACTTTGCTGTGTAATGAAACTTGTGCGTGGTTGGTACATTAAATATCGTTGTGGTGGTGCTTGTTGTAGCTTCGAGTCATGGTGTTTTAAATGATGGATACTGGCGTAATACCGTCGCCGTTGCTTGTACCGATTCGGCGCATTAGGCATGTATACCATTGAGGCCATGCTTGTTCTCATTTTTTTAACTGCATACCTGTTGCCCTTTGCAAGCAACGCTTCGTTTATCCGATTAAGTTCCATAGCATTAATGGTTGCTTGATTAAGCCTTTTCATGCTTCCGGCCTGTTTAGCGGCTTTCGGGATAGTGGTATGAGTAACGTCGATGCTTTGAGTACCAGCGATGGCGGTATAAACAGCGACTTGTTGTTCTTTAATCCACTTGTTTGCATAAAGTCGCTTGTTTTCATAAAACCACTTGGCTGTATCTGTTACAAATTGTTGTGCTATTACGATTAAGGTATCGCTATGGATTTGGCTCATCTCTGTAATAGCGGGGTAGTCGGTTGACGCTATCGCTGGTGTTTGAGCGGTTAACGTTAACTGTGAGGCAACCTGTTGCACTGTAGCTGATATGTACTCCAGGTTTATACTGTTCTGATGTTGCTCTATAACCAATGCTTGAGTGTTAACATGAGTTCGAACGTTAACGCTAGCTTGAGTGTTAATATCCGCTTGGGTATTCACTATCACCTCATTAGCAGATGCCTCATTACTGACTGATACCTGAGTATTCACTGCATCCTCTGCACTCTGCGCTGCTTGTGTATCCAATACAGCTTGAGTATCTACGGCTACTTGAGTATCAACAGGAGCATAAAAGCTCACAGATGCCTGAGTGTTAACCATGGCTTGCATGCTTTGTGCGTCGACATGAGTTTGCTTTTCTACATGGCTTGGCGTGTTTGTATGACTTGGACGAACATCGATAGCAACCGTGTTGATGGCGTCAAGCGTTTCAGGCTTAGAGTCTGTCTGGGTTTCAGGCGATGCGACATTAGCCATACTGTCTGCATGTTGGCATACCAATGGCCCAATGATGGCTTTTTGATGATTGATTTGGGTATAACTAAACTCAACTGAGCATTGTTTATTATCCCATTGCAATACCATTTGATTTTCCGCTTGTAGTGCTTGCGGATAAACTTCACCGTGATGCGCTACAGTCTGTGGTTGCTCATCACTGTTAATTATGGCGCTGGCACCTGCAGGGATTGGGTTACCTTTGCTGTCGTTAACAATCACAGTCGCAATGAACTGTTTAGGTTCGCAGGTAATTGGGCCGATTACGGGTGTTTGCTCATCCGTTTTACGGTATTCAAACTCTGCAGAACATTGCTGATCAGCCCAGTTAAGGGTGACGATGTTTTGCGCCGTAAGCGATGATAATGACAACTGACCATTTTTACCGACAACTTGTGGTTCAAGTTGATCATTAATAATGGCTAAGGTTCCTGCGGGTACCGGTTGGCCTTGTTGATCGTTTATCATTACCAGTGCATTGGCTACTTCAGGCGCACATACCAATGGGCCAAGAACAGGAATGTCATCTTCTTGCTTGCTGTAGGCAAACTCAAGTACACACTGCTTACCGTCCCATATAAGGGTTAAGGTGTTGTTGTCTAGTAGTTTTTCAAGATATAACTCACCATCCCAGCCAACAAAGCCTCCATTTTGCTCACCATTAAGGGTCGCTAATGCACCAACAGGAATAGGCTGACCTTGCTCGTCGTTCACAATCACAATGGCCGCTTTGGTTTGATACAGTTCAAAATTGACATCTACACCATGGCTTTCTGCTGCCATCACTTGTATTTGATCGTTCACCACATTGGTGTCTAACGGTAATGATTTGGTGTTAATGCTGATATTGACAGGATTATATGATGCAAGGCCAGTAACCAATAACATACCGTCATCGTCTGACTCACCTACTTCCTGGTTTTCAATTAATACCGGCACATCTGCAATACCACCTGTTGATACCACGGCAAAAGTATCTGCTACGCGATTACCTAACAAGAAACGACTTTTAGACCAAATTAATGACCCCGATGCTTGACCCCAATGGCCACTTGAACCACCACGGTTATAGTACCCACCGGTTAATTCAACTTTGTCACCTCTCCAGCTGCCGTTAGCTGAAAAATCACCGGTGCCAACAACATTACTTACGTTACCTCTAAAACCACGGTTGCCATTGCGGGCAAATGAGGCTGAGGCAACGGTCCGGTCTTCACCTTTATTGTCACGCACATGGCTGACGCTAGCACGTGAACGAGTACCAAATGGGATCGATAAATTTAACCCAACACTAACATCGTCGCGGTCTGGATCCCAGTTAACACTCGCTGAAATAGAGGCTGTGTCGATTGATTGATTATAAAAAGCAGATACCAGGCGACGGTTGTCGTCATCGAACTTAGTGATATCAAAATAACCCACACCAACAGAAACGCCATTATCAAATGAGTATGCGGCATTAGCTTGCACTTCACGTTCGATTTGCGACACAAATTGGGTTGACCCCGTGTCACGATAACCTTGTTGCTGTTGCTTAACTTGGGCAGAAAACCCCCAGTTATTGGCTTGAAAACGATAACCAGCGAGGCCTAACCAACCGCTGTTATTTTTGTCTTGCCCATGGGCTGCCGCAAACGAAAATACCCCCAGATTACCCAGGGTAAAATCGGCACCAACACCTACGTTGTACACATCTTTGCTCAGTTCGGCATGCGAAGACACCGACATGTTGTCGGTTAAGCCGTAACGTACATCGGCAATAGCGGTGAGATCTGAGTCATAGTTAAATGAGTCAAGACCAAAACCTTGTCTTAGTACCCCTAAGTTAAGGTCGTAGTCGTACACGCCTTGCTTAAGCAGCTCTGGCGCAACATAAAATTGTAAATCTCGGCTAACCGCCTGGCCATTAATGTCAGTGGTGACAATGCTAGCACTGGCGAAACCATTCACCGTGGGTTCGCTGTCTAAAATAAAATTTCCGGGTTCTACATTGCCAGAATACATTTTGTAATTATTAACAAACACTTCAACATCTGACGGCAACACAGCACTCCCGATAAATTCAGGATATGGGTAACTTACATATTGTGGATCTAGCTCAAAACGACGCGACAGTTTAATCCCGCCCATTCTGACTTGACGAGCCCAAGGATTACCGCCACTGATCATGTCACCGACACGCCAGTAACGCATATTTTCTTCGTCGTTATATTGCCAAAAACTGTCGTAGCGGATCATCCCTTCATCAACGGTGCTGTTATCACTTCCACCGAGCTCTTTACGGTAATTTGCCGTGGTTTCGAATACGCCCAAATCGCCAAACGCACGCCATTGTTGCAGTAAATCAACGGTGGTTGTGCCAGATTGGTAATCGCGATAATACATATCGTAATTCACCAGGGCACCGCTTGAGCGCGTAATAGGAATAGAGGTTCTTTTTTTACTGTTAATCACCTGGGCAGGAAATAAATCGATGTCAGCGGTAAGATAAAGGCGTTGAGTTTCGTAGCTATAAACACACGATACGGCTTGTAAATTACAGTAGTCTACACGACCACTTAAGCCACTGGCATACTCAGCTAAAGATGAACCGCCTAGAACGTTTTCAGTGCTCCAAAAATGATTTTGGATATGATTAAACTCAATAAGTTGGTTAACCTGGACGCCATTAAGGTACACGTCTAAATATAAGGTTTCAGCAGAAACAGCGCTGGTGTAGGTGCTTGCAGCGACTAAGATAACTTTGGTTAGTTTTTTCATTGTTACCTCCCATCGTGGTTAATCTCCACATCGACACCATTGATTTCTGCGAATAGTTTCGACGAAGAGGTAAGCGCAACGGGCGACACATTAAACGCTGCCTGACTGTTGGCTTGGACATAGCCAAGTAAGCCACCGAATACAACGCTCTCTTTGTCGCTGCCGTTGGTGTAACGAACTTTAGATATTCTGGCGTGGCCGTTTGCCTGGTTCTTAAAAGCCAACTGATTGGATTGCTTGTTGTACGAATAGGTTAACGCGCGGTTCCAGATACTGGTTAATTGGTCAAAATTTTCAGTGCGCGCGACCGATAAGTCTGGGCCACCAATAAACAACGGTAAAGCATAACGAACTTGCAGTAATAACCCTTGATCAGAAGTGTTTTGCATATCTGGAATTTCATCTAAAAACACCCGATACAAACGTTCGTTGTTAATATCACTTGCGGGGCCGGTGTTAACAATTCTCACCACTTGCTGTTTGCCCGGTAAAATATTGAGTGATGACGGACTCACCACCACTTTGGGTTTATCTTGTTTACTGTTGTGTGCGTCCCACTGACGCACACGCACTTGAATTTTCATTGCGGTATTGCTGTTGTTTTGCAATTTGAGTAGTGCTGCCTTTTCACCTGGGGCAATATCAATATTCACGGGTGAAATCAATAACTCAGCGGCAGTAAGGTTGAGAGGATTCATGACTAATGCGCCGGCGAATATCATCGATGCTAAATGCTTCATTTTTGTTTCTCCTTAAAAAATAAGTACAACCTCTACGCTGTCTTGGTAGTTCCCGGTTGAGGGAGTCACTGCTTGAGGCGAAATAGCGGCGTATATCGGCAGCCATTCAAATAATCCACTGGCGTTACCGCTGACGGCATTAGTGCTGTCCCATATTTGCGCACGTCCAGGGTCTTGAAATAATTGATATGGCACGGTTTCTCCGGTCACGTTATTGAGTAGCAGGCGGTTGCTACTGTCGGTGCCGTTTAACCCGTTGCCTAGTTCAATTCTGTAACTTAAATTAGGGGAGCATCTAAAGCCGATAGAACCACTTCCGGGTGTCGATGTGGCTTGTGCTCCATATGATAAACTGCTCAGTTCACCAAAATTAATCGCACCAAACGCCGTTGCACCGCTGCCGTTGTCTAACACACAGCCTTGTTCAATCTGTATGCTAATTTCGCTAATATCTTGAGCTTGTTCAGCGATGACAATCAGCGGGGTCATACTGAGTAGTGCGATTAATGTCTTGGTCATCATTGTTCATCCTCGTTTGATGAAGAATGCGGCGTCATTTACTGAGTTAAAATGACGCCCTGCAGGTTGCTTACCACGAGATAGTCATGCGCACTGTATCTAAATAGTTACCTGCCGCCGGTGTGGTTTGTCCTGCTAATACACGACCATAAATAGTTAATGGTTGTATTGCGCCTGTTCCGGTTAAGGCTTGTGACTGTGGACCTTCACCCCAACGAACCGAACGGGCTGCATCTTGATAAAGTTCATAGTTCACAAAATCTAAACCACCGCGAGATACACGACGTTGACCGGCCTGCGGGTTTGAACCATCATCAAGCGCGACGCTGTACGCTAAGCTGGTGTTACACGTCAGCTCAATACTGCCTGCACCTGCTGCACCTGCCGATTCAGCATCAATAAACAGCTCTAAGTTGCTTTGCTCGCCAAAATCGACTGACCCAAATTTATTAATACCAGCACCGGCATCTGTAGTACCGTTTACGGCACAGCCTTCACCAATAACGAGTGATACATCAACATCACCACGTATTTCACTTGCAAATGATGGGCTCATAGCTACAGAAGAAGATAATAATGCTGCGATTGCGATATGTAGTTTTTTCATATGTCACCTCGGTGTTGTTTTAAATTAAGAGTTATTTGGAACTCGATTAAGATATTGCAGGTAGGATGCCAACTATCAACAAAAAATTAAGACATTGTTTTATAAGGCTTTAAATTGATTAATGGTTTTTGACTGTGCTTTACTACTCTGATAGGTTTGCAAAATGCAACGCTGTATTCGCAATTTGCAAATGATGAGCAATTTGCGATGGGTTGATTGTTAAACCGCGACGAATTCATCACAGCTCTCGTCACTGCACTCATCACTGCAATATGATCAGAGGTGAGAGTTCAGATATTTGGGATGAACTAGGGTTAAGCCCATATGAAAATGGACGTTCTTTTAGATAGCATTTGCGTAATGATGTATAGAATTGTTGAGTGGTTAGGTTGATATAAGTAAAACTTAAAGGAAGGCTTAAGGGGAACTTGATGAACAATAAGTGTGGCTAACATGAAGTCATGCAATACTCATTTTAATCTGTTGCTGGCATGGAATGATTCCACAGATGACCATTATGTTAGGTTTTGTCGGATACCATTGACTGGCTTTGTCAATATGTGATCATGACTCATCTACTCATTAAATTGCTGCTGAATAAACGCAAGTTCTTCGTCAGCCAGTGGCGCGGCATTATCATCGTTAGAACAGCCTACAATATCCAAATGATCAATTTTATGTTGCACATGGCTCGGTGTTGATTCTTTAGACAAACAGGTTAATACATCGCGGCAAAACTCAAGCATATGCAGCTCCGACACCTGTAATGGCCGACATGTACAAGCTAATAATGATTGGGTATCCCCCTTTAATTGGGTGAGTAATTGATTTGATTTATCTTCATTATGCGCCGCTATAAAAGTTAACGACGCTAAGTACATTTGTTGCAACGTTTGCTCATGTAATTGCGGCATAACCTATTCCCCTATAATCTGCTGTTATCGCCTTCGCCATCTGGCGCGACATAAATCCAGCTATCTTCGTTATTGATACTCGGTAAATTAACCTTAAATGGCGCGGTAAAACGCTGTAATACGTTTTGATTATCGTTAAATAGATCAACCACTTGCTCAGCACTGAGCAAATTAATATCGGCGACACAATTGAGTGTCCCTTGTTGTATGCCCAAACTTGCAAGTAAGTTTGAGACCAATGGGTTATCGATTAAATTAACGTTTAGCAGATCAAAGGCGTTGGCTAATGCAATATAGGTGACAGAGCTAATGAGATCGTTGTTTTCGTCCAATCGAGTGCCAATAGGACAACATACCTCGCCTAACGTGACATCGACATTGGGGACTAAACCGGTTAACGATAACGTACTAAAAACAGTATTGATGAGTGGTTCTATCGTTGAGCGATTTCTGTCTAACGTGTCCCCTTGCGCCTCGGTACCTGCAGGGCATTGATCGCACACTGGGTTATCAATTGTAGAACCGATATTAATGATCGATGACCCCGACTCTACCCCCACCAGGCAACTCACATCGGCTTCGGCTTGCTCTACACTAAATGACTCGCATGGCATACCTGAGACCACTTTTTGCGATAAATAGCGTGACTCAATTTGGCTTATATTCACCGGACATTGCTGCGGTGTTGAACGAAATAAATACCCAGTCACAGCATTGTTTGATCGGCCAATGGCATAATTAGGCCCGCCTTGAAGCGCATGCAAATAACTCACGGCACCGGAAGCATCAATGTTATCAACGCCTCGATTGTCTGAGGTTTCATCGCTAATTCCTTTAATACAAGGGTTACCAGTACAGTTAGGTGAATCGTAATAAACTGGTTCACGTGAGGTAAAACGGTCATCCCTTACCCCTAAAATTGCCCGGTAGTTTTTGTGTGCAGGATCGGGCGCTAATGGTGCAACGCCGCCATCAATAAACGGTACAATTGGGGTTTCGTGCTCATTTAAACTGAGCATTTTACCTAACTTAACCCCATTACTGTCAGCAACGGTGATGTCTCTGTTTTGCTGTGCCACTTGAGATTTAACCAGCGCGTTTCTTACCGCCGATATACCCACAAAACTGCCAATAATTAAAATGGTTGTGATTAATATAAGTTCAATGGTCAGTACAAAACCAGCCTGCTTCCTTAACCTGGTTGATATGTTATTTATCATGGTGGCGGCCTCTTATAATGAATCGGCTAAAACGCTCAGCAAATCCATAAACTGAATTGCGGCGGGGAAAAAAACCAACACCAGAAACATCGGAAAACACACCAATAACATCGGCAATAATACTTCTAGCGACTTTCGATTAATTTTACTGTTTACCAATTGCTGGCGTTGCTGTTGTATTGCACTGAGTTGTGATTGCAGACAATTGATTAATGGTGAGCCAATTTGCAAACCAATGTTAATAATAGCCGCCAATTTATTCAGATTTTGCACCCCGGTTCGTTTGGCTAAATCCGCAAAAGCGCGTTGTCTATCACGACCAGACTCTAATTCTAAAGACAGCAGTAATAACTCATCTGCTAATGGGTGTTCTTTGGTTAAGCCATATTTTGCCGACAGTCTAAATGCCTGGCTTAGAGGTGTTCCGGATTGTAAATAGACCACTAATAAACTGATAAAAAATTCTAATGATGCATCGATGCGCTGTTTTCTCATTTGGCGTTTTAACAGTAACCAGCCATCTAGCATGAAAAAGGCAATAACGCTGACCAGAATGTGAAGCCATACCGGCATTGTCGGCATAAATTCAAGCACCATGATAACGGCTGTAATCGCTAAGCTGATTTTAATAGACCAATACAGCAACCGGTTACGAAATACCGATAAACCTGCTTGTCTAATCAGGTTTGCTGGATAAATGTTGTCTAAAGGTAGTAAGTCACCAAAAGAAGTAATGTCTTTATCGTCGACACGAGTATTGTGGAATAAGTAAAATAACCAACAAGTTAGAACCAATAACACGCCTAAAATAAGATCGGTAAAAAGTGATGTATTCATAAGTTGGCCTTTAATACTTTACGTAACCAAAAGAAGCCAATAATTTGTAATAACAACGCAGTGCTTAAGAAGTTAGCGCCATTAGGGTGATCTAGTAATGGTGCAAACCAATGCTGCTCCTGCGACACAAACAATGGAATAAGTGCATAAGGCATAAGCCCACAAAAGAACGCCGCATAACGTGTGCCCGACATTTGGCTATTAATAAAGTGATACTGCTGAATACGTTGACGCATAAGCTTCGTTACTGCTTGTAACATGGCATTAAAGTCGCTGCCGGTTTGATGCCTTGCTACCAATGCTTGAGCAAATAATCGGGTGCCTTCGGTGTTGTAGCGATTGACTAATCGATTAACCGATTGGCTGGCGTCATAACCCGATGACAACCGCGTGACAATTTCTGTCAGCTCTGCTTTTAATGGCCCTTTGGCTAAACTGGCTGCGGTTGAAATAGCTTGTAGTGGTGACAACCCCGCTTGTAGTGATGAATGCATGGTATCCATTGCATCTACTAATTCAGTTTCTACCCGTTTTATACGCCATGTGACTAAGTCATCTAATACAAAATAACTACTGACTAATATGGCTAATGCCATGATCACCGCGATGCTTTGATGTTGAGGAAACGCCGTATGAATCGCCATATAGGCACATATGGATAGGGTTAAAATACCAATCAGCACACTAATTGGCGCTAAGTTAATGTCTAATAATCGTAACTTTTGGCGTATTCCGCTAGTTAATTTAGTTTGTGGTTCTAGCTCTTGCTGCTTAGGTTGGACATCGGCAAACCACCAAGCCCTGGCACACACAAGCATCACAGCCAATAACACCACCAATACAATCACTTCATACCAAGGCATAATCTACCTCCGAAAATAGCGAGTTAAGCTCGGTAACATCAAAGCCTTTGGCTGCAATTTGTTCGCTTAACTGGCATTGTGTTGCGCTGCAAACATGTTGGCCTACGATATGGTTATGATCTGTTTGCGGTTGTTGTTGAAACTCAAAAAGTGGTTTTACCTCCGTTATAGCTGCGGTTTGTATCACTTCACATACACTCACTACTCGACGGCTACCGTCTCTAAAACGTCTAACTTGAACAATGACTTGTATTGATGAGCTGATCATATGATCAATGGTGTCACGGCATATTGCCGCTTCTTCCATTTGGGCCAATGAGCGTAGACGGTTGATCACATCTTGTGGGTTATTGGCATGCACAGTCGTTAGGCTTCCATCGTGGCCACAGTTCATGGCTTGGAGCATATCAAATACTTCACCGCCCCTGACTTCGCCAACAATAATGCGGTCAGCGCGCATTCTTAATGCCGTTTTCACTAAGTCTCGTAATGACACTTCGCCATTACCCTCGCCGTTTGTTCCACGACTTTCCAGTGGAATAACATGCGGATGATGTAGTTGCAGCTCGCCCGTTTCTTCAATGGTGATAACGCGTTCGCTGTTAGGGATAAAGCCGGAAATCACATTAAGTAAGCTGGTTTTACCTGAGCCCGCACTACCAGCAATAACGATATTAATGCCTGCAATAACGGCTTTTTCTAGAAAGGTTAGAATGTCTTGGCTGATAAACCCACTAGACACTAATGTCTCTGCGCTAATGGTTTCATGATGAAAACGGCGTATTGATACTACAGCGCCAATAGTACATAACGGTGGTATAACCGCATGTAAACGACTGCCGTCGGCCAATCTTGCATCCACCATAGGATTATTAGCATCTAACTGGCGACCTTGCGCACTCACGATACGCTCTAGAAATCGTCTTAGGTGCGAGTCGTTATCGAACGCTTGAGTTGTTTTGCGTAATGCTCCGTGACGCTCAACCCAAATTGAAAAAGGACCATTAATTAAAATGTCGGTAACGGCTGGGTCTAACATTAATTCAGAAATTGGCCCTAGCCCTTGTAGTTCTTCGATAACTTGCTGGATAAGGAGTGCCTTATCTGAAGTATTTAATGGCTGTTGTTGTTGCCCTGGCAATAAATCGATTAGTTGCTCAAGCTGCTGCTTAAGCTGAGTGGGTTGCTTTAAATGCAATGAGTCGTCGTTGTCCATATCATCAATTAAGCTGTTATGGAGCAGTTGCTTAAGTCGACGCATTTCATCGTTGGGAATTGATGAGACGTTCAATGTTGTCGGGGAAAAAATATTATGTTCGGAATTAAACATATCTCACCTCACTGCATTGTGACTTCCATTTGTGCGGATTATTAACGTTCAATACTGACCGTTTTGCGGCTATTACCACTGTGAATAATGATGTCTCTGTGCGTTTGGGCCATTCCCAGTAACGGCTGGGTTCCGTTGGCAATATCGTAGGCGCTGTGTAATACAATAGACACAATATCGCTGGCACCAATACTGGCTAGTGGATAAACATCTCCTGGTCTAACGGCCATAACTAGCGCTAATGCGCCATTGGATGAACTGGTACTTTGGTCATTTAAACGGTCGATTGCCCCTTTACTGTTATTGGCCTTTTTGGGCGGCTTAAGTAAACCAATTAATTGCACGTTGCGAGCAACGGTTCTGACACTTTTACGTCCGCGAACTAAAATATCGAATCGGTCGCCTTGATTAAGCTTGGCAAACGGCAGGCCTGTAGGTAATTGTGAAAGTGTGAATAACACCCGGCCCTCTGGTACTGCATACGATAACGATTTAACTGTGGGTAAAATGAGTTCGTTAGCAAAAACCACATCACCTTTGCGTTTGGCTACATTAAGTACTTTGCCAAGTAACTGCTGTGGATTTTGTACACTTTGTTCTGTATCCGATTTATCTGTTTTGCTCCTTGTTAGTGTTGATAAAGTAATAGTGTCACCGGCTTTCAAATCTTGGCTTAACACTACCGCAGTGGTTGTAGATAAACGGTCTACTTGACGAATACCCAGTGCTGAAGCCAATACGCCGGAGGTGACGAATAGTGCAATGGCTATTGTCGTACTACCTGTGAATTTGCGTTTCATGATGCACCTTTGCGTTATGTTGTTAATCTAAAGATTAGGCGCCGATTGCCTCTGTGTGAGACAACCGACGTAGACTTAGATTAAATTAGTTATCTAAACTACCGTCAGCCTGAGAGGCCGAAGCAGCACCTGCACTAGGTGAATTTGAAATCAACACAGCAGATTCTGCGAAGTCGGTTGCAACAAACTGGAAGGTTGCACCATCACCAGCATTCACATCCACAGCATCGATAAAGCCTGAGCCACTGATTTCTGCCGTATTTTCAGCATTAATGATGCCGTCAAATGCGTAGCTTTGGTCTAGCGAACCAATCGCTTCTGCAACATCTTCTAGTTCTGCAGTAACCGAATCTCGCATTGTAGTAAGTCCTACTACTAAGCCTGCTGCCATGACAGTTGATAATAAAATCAACTCAGATGTCATAACAAAACCGCCTTGCTTCTTATTGTTTTTAATCATTGATTTAATAGATTTCATAATGTTTACCTCATGTTATTAACTATCATGTTCACAGCCATCAAATGTTGTATTGTGAAATTGGGTAGAGAATTAACTTGCTCTGTTACATTAAGAGGAATCTAGATACTGCTATAAATTGCCTCTGTATAAGTAATTGCGAACAACATGCCAATATAGGATATTCATAAAATAAATTTTAAACTTGTTATTTGTCATGCGCTTACATATTTTAAGTTAATTTTACATACAATGAGATTATCAACAGTATCGGATTGAAAATGGATATGAATTGCAGAGTGAATGGCAAAATGCGAAAAGTTGCAAATCTACTGTTAATCCAATTTTTGCGCAGTCCATTAATTCAATAGCGTGACTCATGAACACTGGTTCTGTGAGTGTTATTAGTACGGTTGTCAGTACGTTTGCATTCCATGCTTAACGCCTGAATCATCAATCGGATCTACATTCACCTGTCATTAGTAATTACATTGTTAGATAACTGAGGCCCTTATTGGCGGCTATTGTCGACGGCTTTAGCAGCTCCATTGGTTTGCGGTTAGTGTTGCTGCATTTCTAAATTTTTGGCTCAAGGTAATAAGTGATTAAGGCCAATGTCATCCGTTATTACCGTGTTGCTGTTGGTGCCAGGAATAACGGCTTGGGCATATTCTCTTAATGTGATTTTTTGCAGCCTATTGCGACAACTGAGGTGTTAATCAATTCCATGCTGTAATCACTTAACTGATACTGAGTTGCTGAGTATATGAATGTTGAGCTGTTGAGCTGTTGAGCTGTTGAGCTGTTGAGCTGTTGAGCTGTTGAGCTGTTGAGCTGTTGAGTAAATTTTTATAAATACTCTTACACAGAGCAAATTAATACGATATTTACTGGCTTATCGTTACCAACGACAACGTTTTGGCTTAAGCGAATCGTTAGTCAGCTCTGTATTACAGATAAGAGCATTGGCCTAAAGCAAAAAGTCCCCATTTGGGGACTTTTACAAGCTGAATAATGACATTACAGACTACTTAACTGGACTCGACACTCAGGATGGTCACTTAAATACAGCAGTCTCGACAAACTTTGTCGGTGTGCCGGCTGGTAACTCAGGGTGTCGGCGTAAAAATGGCATGCTTGCGACCAATTTGATTGTGCTTCGTGAATTAGTCCTAAGTGGTAACTGGTTCGCCATTCTGGAGCGCCTAATCGGTCGGCGGTAGCAATCACGGCTTCGGCTTTTTCGTAACGACCTTCTAAATAATAACTTGCTGCTAATGTTGCATGCAGTTCTGGGTGATCCGGTTGTAACTGCACTTGTCGTTGTAATACGGTTCTTGCCAGGTTGATATTACCCTCTTGCATGGCCAGTTTACTGCGCAAAATGGCTACTTCGGATACTGGTTGTTGTTGCGATAACAACCTATCTAGCACCATTTGGCTATCAACATCACGACCGATTTGATGGTAAACAATCGCGGCTGTAAAACCAATTTGTTGGTGTTGTGGATAGGTCATTGATAATGCACCTAGGTCGTTCGACAAGCGTTCACAGTCACTAATAGCAGACTGATAACCTTGGCAATTAACACCATCGGTTTGATTTACATTGTATTGTTTTAACATCGCCGTTAACTGATCATCTGGCTGATATTCACGCTTAGTTTGGCTGGTACTACACGCACTGCTGACTAAGGCAACCACAATCACGGTACTGAGGCGGAAATGAGTTAAGGTCTTCATAATTAATGTCCTCTTTATAGTGACGAGTCAGCTAATGGAAATTGCATGCTTTGTAGCATTTCAGCTGATGTTTGGAATTGCCATAAGGCAACATCATGACGTGGCTCTCTTACCAGTGTTGGCGTCACAATAATAATTAACTCGCGGGCGGTATCGGCGTCAGACGATGACTCGGTTAACTTACCCAGCAACGGAACATCGTTAATACCCGGTACAAAGTCACGTGAATCGCTTATGTCACGGCTGACTAACCCACCGATGATTAATGGCTGTCCATCACGTAAGCGCGTACTGGTGGTCAGGTTTCTGACATTGAATGCACTAGTGGTTAATGATGACCCTGTGCTCGACGATATTTGTTGGGTTAACAAAGTGTCTGGTGTTGAAATACTAGGACTTAAATCTAAAGTGATTAAGTCGTTTTCGTCCACCATTGCTCGTACTTCAAGCTGGATACCAAACGATTTAAACTCGGTGCCACTAAATACCCCTTGGCTATTACCCCCATTGGCACTACTAATTCCATTGGGTGAAAATGACGTTGGCACTGGCACTTCACCACCGGCTCGGAATACGGCTTTTTCTCCTGCTAAGACGGTTAACGTCGGACGAGATAATGTGCGTGAGATACCGTCTTTTTCTAACAATGAAAACAGTAAATCAAATGCAATCTCACTGCCGCCCACTTGGAAGTTGTTCACCAGTGCGCCACCTAATACCTGCAATGCATTTTCGACTTGGCCTGAACCCAGTGCTTGATTAGTTGCCCCATCTAAACCGAAATTACCGTCTGTTTTGTTGTAGCCTTGAGTGATCAATGAAAAGTCAGGACGCCATTGGGTTAAACTGCGACGATTCACTTCGTACATTTGAATCGCTACACGAACCTGGGGTAAATCGCGGACTTCGATGGTCGACAATAATCTACCATTCGCCATAGACAACAACTTGGCTCTGGCAATATTTGACTTCACATTGTTACTGCTAGATTTTGCATTACCGCCTCTATTTGATGACGAATTACTGCTTACCTGTTGGCTTGAGCTGATTAACCCACCCGACTCATTGGCGATAACGGTAATGTCATTACTGCCTGCTTCTATTTTTCCAGTGATTGAATTAATACGATCTCCAGTGAAAAGGCGCGATGCTAAATTTAATACTCTAACGAGGTCAACTTGGGTTTCAACCTGACCGCCTAGTAACAAGGTGTCGGCTTGATCATCAGGCATGTCGCCTTTTTGAATACGACTTACCGTGACTGATT
This sequence comes from Shewanella sp. AC34-MNA-CIBAN-0136, assembly GCF_040309945.1. NCBI lineage: Bacteria > Pseudomonadati > Pseudomonadota > Gammaproteobacteria > Alteromonadales > Shewanellaceae > Shewanella > Shewanella sp. AC34-MNA-CIBAN-0136. The sequence goes on from NZ_JBEOPJ010000007.1 coordinate 117,277, forward strand.
CACCACCTAATTGAATAATGGCCTTTTTGACTTTTTCAATCATGCTCATTGGTAATACATCAACTTGAATTAAGTTGATAATAGCGGCGTGGCCTACACTCCCCCGATTAGACTTACGCAGTTGCTGCGACGGTAGACGAATATTAGGGCTTAAGTCGGCCAAAAAATCGGTAGGTGATTTCATGACTAAACTATTGTTATCGTTGATACGGTTTTTACCTGCATCTAAGTAATGACGAGCGGCAGTTTCAGCGGCTAATTTATATTTTACCGTTGGCACTCGGCCCCTAAGTACCAGAGCTGCGCGATCAGGTGCTAATGTTAGGCGAATTTTAGGGTGAATATCACTGAGCGCTTGCCTTAACACACTCAAGTCTTCTGTGACACTGAATAGAAACGTTTCAGAGGTGTCGTCGGTATACCAAACAATAAGGCTGGTACGGCCCACTTTTTTTGCCAGTGCTAATACTTCATTTTTATCGAGTACTTCAACTTGCATAATGGCATCTTGGCCAATGGCTACGCGTGAAATGCTTTTTTTAAACACCAAACGTGAATGAGTCCACTGGACCATTTCTCGGATCATACTGGACTGGCGGCCATCTGCTGTTTCAATAAAATCTAGCCCTTTAGTGCCAGCAAATACTGACATGCTCACTAGCAACAAACAGATTGACGTTACACAGAGAGATTGTTTCATGGTTCACCCCTTAACATTTAACGCGTCATTTAAGACAGTACAATGATTAATGCAGGAAGCTGGCCACAAAATTAAAAAATATTAGTTATTTTAAAACAGTAGGTTAGGCAGTTATTTGTCGTTATTAAATGTTCTGACTTACATTACTCTCAAATCGATTCGCATTTTGCGACGCACTTAGGGGGATGAGCCTAGCAATTTGAATGGCTTTTCAAATGGCAAAAAAAAGTTACCGATTAAGGTAACTTTTAACGGTTTAGAAAAGACTATTAACTCTCAGCCCAGCTTTTCATTTTTCGATAAATAGTTGATGCGCTAATGCCTAAATAAGCAGCTGCTAGTGGAATATTACCGTCACATTGGTCAATGGCTGCTTCAATGGTATTTTTCTCTACTATCCAAAGCTGAACAATATTATGTGGTGAAGGTTGTTGGGTATTAACGCTATTGGTTGAGGTTCTGGCCGTGATATTAGTGGTTGTTTGACTCGGCTGAATACCATGGTTATTTGTAGGGTGGCTGTTGGTATGGCTGACGATTGAATGACCAAAATTACCTGGTAACATGCCCTGCTGTACAGTCTGACCATCATAGATCACCACTATATTTTCGATCACATTTTGCAATTCACGAATATTACCAGGCCAATCGTATTGCATAAAGGTATGCTTAACGTCAGCACTAAAGTCGGTAAACTGTTTGTTATTCTCAGCCGTTTTAGACTGCAAAATATGATTTGCTAGCAATAAAATATCATCGCCACGCTCACGTAATGGCGGCAACATAACCGGGATAACATTGAGTCGATAGTACAAGTCTTCCCGAAAACGCCCTTCACCGACTTCTTCTGCCGGATTACGGTTCGTTGCACAAACGATGCGGACATCACTTTGTTGCAGATCGTTACTGCCCACTTTACAAAATGTACCCGTTTGTAAAAAACGCAATAATTTTGCTTGCAAATTTAATTGCATTTCACAAATTTCATCTAAAAATAGCGTACCACCATTGGCGACTTCGACAGCACCTTTACGATCCGTTAATGCGCCACTGAATGCACCTTTAACATGACCAAAAAACTCTGACTCAAATAGCTCTGCAGGAATAGCCGCACAGTTAATGGCAATAAATGGACCTTGCTCGCGAGCACTGGCCTGATGCAAACCAAGAGCACACACTTCTTTACCTGTACCGCTTTCACCGGTTACAAACACACTGGCTTTACTGCGTGCAGCACTTTCTAATAAGCGAAATACGGTATGCATTGATAACGATTCACCAATAAAGTTCATTCGCTCGAGCGAGGTTGCTTCTGGCTCTACAGTAATGGTTTTTATGTCTTGATTTTGTTGCTTAACAGCATTACCTACTGATGTGGTTAGGCGTTCTGAAGTAAACGGTTTTTCAATAAAGTCATAGCCACCTAAGCGCATTGCATCAACGGCAACATCGATAGAACTGTTTGAAGTGATGATAATCACTTTGGCTGAGGTGTCTTGATTATTGACGTATTTCAATACTTCTAAACCACTAATGTCGGGTAAACAAACATCTTGCACTAATACAGCAGGCATTTTTTCTTTAATCGCCACGAGTGCAGAATAACCATCGACAAAATGTTGCGTATCAAAACCGGCCTTTTTCAATTGGCTGCAATATAACGCTCCACTAGAGAGGCTGTCTTCAACTACGTATACGAGCGGTTTATTGTGTTCATTCATTACCGACCTTCCCTACTCGACTAACGAGTGAATATGCACGTTAAATACATTGAGTGTTTCAACTAAAATAGCTATTAACTGCTGAGTTTGTGGGATAAACGCTTGGCCAATTTCTATTTGATATACCAGACAGGCACTTTTCGATAAACGTTCTGCTCCATATAATGCAGCAGTGTTCTTCAGGATGTGCGTCACGTTATTAATCTCTTGGTATTGTTGTTGCTCTACTGCCGTTTGCAGATTTAAATGCAATTGAATTAATTCTTGTTCAAATAAATTAAGCAAATGTTGATAAGTTTCAAAACCTAAATCGGACAATAAATTGTCTAAGGTACTTCGCTGCATGATTGGGCATGCTGTTATTGCTGTGAGTTCTAACATTGTTCACCTCATGGTGGTTTATATAACCACTGCGTTATAAGCATAATGAGCAAAAAGCATTAAAGTCGCGTTTTGGCTTGTCTTATAGGGTAAACGCAAGAGTTACGCCAAGATAAAGGAAACAATTTTACCGTTATTATTCAGTGAATTAATTAACCTCATATTATAAACAAAGGTTACTTAATTTACAGTCGCATATTGATTCGCATTTTGCAAATCAATATGCAGCTTCAGTATCTACAAAAATAGTTTGGTCATAAACGATAAACAAAATATGTTAACTCCATAGGCTGAGGGTTTTTTCTAATGTTTGTGGTTTACCCAATAAGTAGCCTTGGACGACATCGCACCCAAGCTGACTTAAAATTTGCAGCTGGCTTTCTGTCTCGACTCCTTCAGCGACAATATGTAATCCAAGTCGTTGCGCCATGGCGATAACGGCGCTGCATAAAGTAAAATCTTCATTATTGTCTGCAATGCCACTGACAAAACTTCGGTCTATTTTTAATCCATCAATATTGAATTTGCGCAATAAGCTCAATGAGGCGAACCCAGTACCAAAATCGTCTAGCCACACTTGTACATCTTCTTGTTTAAAGGCATTAAACACTTTACAAATGGTTTGCGGGTCGTGAATTAGCGCGGTTTCGGTTAATTCTAATTTAATTGCAGATGGTGGGATTTGGAGTTCAACAATAAGAGACATGAGCTGTTCATAAACATTAGTATGCAGTAACTGAACTGGGGATACATTCAATGATAAACAAATGTTTTGCATGCCCTGGTTACGCATGCGCTTTAAATCCAGCAATGCTTGTTGAAATATCCAACTTCCTAACTCTAAGATTTGTCCACTTTGCTCAGCACATGGAATAAAGTCACATGGTGAAATAACCCCAAATGTTGGCGAGTCACATCGAACCAAGGATTCAAAGCCGACGATTCTACCTGTTTGCACTGAAATAAGCGGTTGATACACCATGCTGAAACAATGTTGCTTTAATGCCTCATCGATAACGTCGGTAAGGTCATTCCAATTTGAGTTACTTGCATCTTCATTTATCACGGTTTGTTTTTGGGGATACATATCTGACTCCAAAACGATTAATTCCTATGTGGTAATTAATAGACAGCAAGAGTCGAGCCAATAAAATAATTAATAACCATCCGGTAAGTCACTGATAAATAATGCAATAATCACAATAAAATTAATTAAGTTTTTTTAGGTAGTAACTTGCCATTCTGTTTGCAAAATGCAATTCAAATTACAAAGCAAACAGATGACTACTGTAGGAATTTAGACAGGGTTTGTAAGAAGTGAACTTTGTTAATCGGTTTTGAAACATAATCGTCCATACCGGCATCCATAAAGCGTTTTTTATCCCCTTCCATAGCATTGGCGGTAAAAGCAATGATGGGCGTTTTTTTGCATAAAGAGTCTGCACGAATGAGTGTAGACGCGGTAATGCCATCCATTCTTGGCATATATATATCCATTAAAATAACGTCGTACTTTAGTTTTTTGGCCGCTTCAACGGCCTCTATTCCATCATTAACAATATCAATATTACATTGCAGTTTGTCGCACATCGCTTGCATCACTAGTTGATTAGTCTTGTCATCATCGGCGAGCAATATTTTGACATTTCTATCGCGAAGATTGAGATTACTAATTAATGTTGCTGAGTTATATTCAACCGGTTTAGCTAGGGTAAACGGTATACCAATAATGATTTCGGTACCGCTTTGTTCTTGGCTGTTTATGGTTAATGTCCCTTGCACTAACTTAACTAAATTATTACTGATTGCTAAGCCAAGCCCAGTACCTGAGCTGTGTTTTATTGCACTATTATCGACTTGAGTAAAGGGTTCTAAGATGTGATTCAACATTGTTTCAGGAATACCAATCCCTGTGTCGGTAATGGTAATCGTCACGTTCACTTGAGTATCTGAGACCACATCGTATGTCGCGGTTAAGTTTATACTTCCCACTTTGGTGAATTTGATCGCATTTGATAATAAATTCAGCACGAGTTGGCGTATGCGGCCTGGATCACCGAGCAAACTTAACTCTTGTTCAGGTAATGATAAACTAAGCGATAAACCACTCGCCTCAGCATTGGTATTCATTAAGCTGCAGGCAGATTGCAGTGTCGTCGTTAAATTAAAGGGTTCAGAGACTAAGGTTAACTTACCTGCTTCCATTTTGCTGACATCTAAAATGTCGTTCAATATTTGCAGTAGGCTATTAGATGAATCTTGCATTGTGGTTAAATAAAATTGTTGCTGCGAATTAAGCTCTTCATCGTCAACCAACACATCCAAAAGGCCAATAATACCATTTAATGGGGTTCTGACTTCGTGACTGACATTGGCTAAAAATTTTGATTTAACTACGTTAGCCGTTTCTGCTTTTTGGCGCGCTTCGATGAGTTGCAGTTCTTTGCGTTTCAACTCAGTTATATCGGTATGGAACCCAACAATACCGCCATCTCGCATTGGTCGTTCAACCATTTTAATCCAACGGCCGTCATTGAACTCAATAATCCGCTCAGGTTGCTGCTTACGTAGGTCATCTACATCTAGAAAATCAGGTTGTTTAACTAAACTGCGTACTGTGGAGTTTTTTCGTAATTCTTGATAACTAATGCCTTCGTGAACAATATCAGCCAGTTCAGGATAAAGCGAAATAAAATTTTGATTATACACCGCCACTTTTTGCTGATTATCAAAAATGATAAATCCATCAGCTAATGCTTCAATCGCATCACGAAAACGTCTTTCATTCCTAACTTGATTAACTGATAAAAGATGTAACATTTTACGTAAGTTAGCCGGTAATCGAAGCAAGAAATACATCAGCATGGCCAGGCAGCCACCAGCAAAAATGTATAGCGTATAATGCCACCAAGAGTCGTTAGTTGACTCATCCGGAGTTAAATGTTCAATAATATCAGCTTGAAAAATTACATGTTGATTGTCTGTTTGTACGGCAAGGAATAGGCTCGATGCCAGTACAATCAAACTGATTGAAAAAGCCACGGCTCTGCGGGTCCATAGTGGCGATGGTTTCGTGAGTAAGCTGATTAACCTTTGAGTAAATGAGCTTTGCTTGTCGGTTGCTATTTCGGCACTGCGTTGACGGATCAGGCTTTCAATTACTTTACCAAAATCTTGCAGATGCTGTTTGTCGCTATAACTAAATTGTCTTGGTTTAGTGTCGATAATGCACAAGGTGCCAATACGATGACCACCAGCAGTTTGCAAAGGAAATCCTGCATAAAAACGAATTTTAGGGCCATCTAAAACTAAGGGGTTATCAGCAAAGCGTTGGTCTTCTAAGGTATCTTCTACAACAAATACATCACTGGAATGAATAGCATGGCCACAAAAGGACTCTGCTCTACCTGTTTCGCAAGCTTCTAAGCCTTGTTTGGATTTGAACCATTGTCTATTTTTATCAACCAAACTGACCAAACAAATTGATACATTGAAGTAGGCTTGGACAAAACGAGTCATGTGATCAAATTGCTCTTCTGGAAACGTATCCAGCAAATTCAACTCAAGTAATGCCTTAAGTCTGTTTGCTTCATCAATTGTCGGCTGTGGTTGATCCATATTAGGTCCCTAGAATTATCAAACATCAATAACACTCTATATTACTATCAGTGCTATCGCTATATAGAGTTGATTTGTATGCACAAATCATTGAGGCAACCGTTATAAGCCATTTAATTGATCTAAGGTATATTGGAGTTTATCTAACTTACTCCGCTTAACACTATTGGTTGAATTCAAATAGCGTTGGAGTAACTCATACAAGCTGTCTCGATTGATGGGTTTTGCTAGATAATCATTCATTCCTGCTTGAATAAAACGCTTTTTATCACCATGAATAGCATTAGCCGTCACGGCTATAATCGGTGTTTGACTGAATATCTCTCGACCAGAACGAATTTTTTCTGTCGCGGTAATGCCATCCATAACAGGCATTTGAATATCCATAAGGATTAAGTCGGTTTTGTGTTCAGCTAAGTAGTTCAATGCTGCTTGTCCATTTTCAGCACAATGAACCTCACAACCCACTTGAACCAGTAATTGACTTAACACTGCCTGATTGTTGATGTTATCTTCAACGATTAATACATGCTTATCAGTAAATTGCAGTGCCAGCGATGGTGGAAATCCACTCTCACATGAATGAGTTAATTCTAGATTAACTAAAGGATCGTCTAATAACTCTAATGCCCAACTCAAATGTGATAATTTAAATGGACCATTAAGCTGAATTTCGTTTTGATTGTTATACACAAAACTACTCTCTTGGCCGAGTAAGTCTATAGAAAGAAAACACACTTTGGTTGATTTAATGTTATTGATGGCTTGCAAATAATCACGACAAGACTGCAATTGATTTGGGTCTGTTAACACAATAATATCGACATTATCTGCCAGCTGTTGTGGTAAATCAGTCGGGTTATTAAACGCACTATAAGTGAGACTGTAATGCTGCAACATATTGTAAACGGCTGGATTTAAGCTGTTATTTTGACCGACAACCCAACAATGGGAATATTTATTATTATTAATAATCTTGGCGGTTGAATCACAAATTTTAGGCTCAACAATTAGCGGTATTTCAACAATAAAACGACTGCCGACATCAATGCTAGACTCAACACGTATATCGCCGCTCATCGCTTCACAAATTTGTCGACAAATGGCTAGCCCTAAGCCACTACCACCATAAACACGAGTTGATGAAGTGTCTGATTGCATAAACGCTTCAAACATTTGTTCAATTTTATCTGCTTCAATACCGATCCCCGTATCTTGAACAATTATTTGCAAGGTGAGTTGGTCATCATTATTCATGTAATTAACCGATACCACGACCTCCCCTTGGAGGGTAAATTTAATGGCATTGGCCAATAAATTAATTAATATCTGCCTGATACGTGCCTTATCACCAATGATAGCTAGCGGCACGGTTGGCATAATATTTAAGATAACTGATAAGCCTTTTTCTAAAGCTGGGCCAGATACGATATCAATCGCTTCTTCAAGGCAACGATCAAGTTTAAAAGGTTCATTAACAATATTTATTTTACCGGCTTCAAAACGAGAATAGGTCAGGACATCATCTAAGATACTCAACAATGCATCACTACTGGTTCTGATCATGTCCGTAAAGCGTGTTTGCTCGCGGGTTAAGCCGCTTTCGAGCAGGATATCAGCAGAACCAATCACCGCATTCAGTGGTGTACGAATTTCATGGCTTATATTGGCCATAAAACGACTTTTAGCTTCGGATAATTGCTCTGCTTGATATTTAGCTTCTTGTAAAACCTTTAAAGCTGCTCGGTTTTCGCTAATGTCGGTTTGTACCGCAATAAAGTGACTAATGTTGCCAGTGCTATCAATAACCGGACTGGTATTAATGTTGACCCAATAAGATTCTCCATGACAATTATAATTAATAATGTCGGTTTGAAAGCTTCTACCATGACGCAATGCCTCTGACATTAAGGTGATAGTTTGAGGATCGCTGTCTTTACCTTGCAATAGATAACCCGGTTTTTTACCCAGAATATTTTTTAAGATATAACCGGTTCTTTCTTCGAAACTTTTATTCACCCACTCAATACATCCCTCGCGATTGGTTATCACCACTAAATTTTTGGTATGGCTGGCCACTAACGATAAACGCTTAACATAATTTTGTTGATGAAGTAGTTGTGCTTGTATGTCTTTATGCTGCTGAATTTCAAACAGCGAACCGATGTAACCACCGCTACCATCTTGCACTAACTTTAATTCAAACCAGTGATGCTGACCGTTGATTAACTTAAGCTGAACTTCAATAATGGTTGGGGCAGTGTTACGGATATCGGCTAATTTATGCAGACACACTTCAAGTAATGCCAGTTGCGTTGACGAACTGATTAACGTACACAAATTCATTTTCTCTAACGACTCACGCTCATAACCTAATCGCTTTTTCCAAGCGGGATTGGTATACGTTAACTCAAGTTTGTCATTACATTCAAAAATGCATTCATCTAAGAGTTCGAGTAATTTAGTTTGACGTTTTTGTGCATGAGAGAGTTTTTCAACAAGTGCATGTTGAATTTGAACCTGTAGCTCATCTTGACATTCATCAGCCATTTTTAGCCGCCTTTATTGGTTAGCTTAAGTCGTTCGAATGACACTATTGGGTATATTGTGGCAACACATCTTCGCTATAAACTGACGAAACAGACGGCTTATTAACGACATTGGATAATCAATTCCTACGGTGTCGTATTAGCGTTAAAGTATTTTTTAGTAGGTTGGTAATCGGTGACAATTGTTCAATAACGCTATGTAAAATGCCGTCCATAAAAAGTCGTCATATAGGTTCCAATCAATACCAACACTATATTTTAAAATGCCGTCATCCCCTCAATTGTATATAAAGTAGAACAAAGCTTTTATTGTGGCTGCCATTGAACTAAAAATTTCTCTAATGCCAACTTAGTGACTGGTTTCTCTAAATAGTGGGTAATGCCTTTGCTAAACAGATGCTGGATTTCATCGGGTTCTGTGAGTCCGGTTAACGCCACTTTAGGGGTTAATCGATTAATGGCGTCATCGCTAACCAGTCTTTGAGCTACATCACTGCCGTACAACCCTGGCATACGCTCATCGAGCAGAATTAAATCAAAAGGTTGTTGTTGTGCTAGTGCTAGGGCTGAATTGCCGTCATTAGCCGACACCACTTTACAGCCGAGCTTTTCAAGCATGGCTTGGGTAGCAACTTGACTAGGAATACTGTCGTCGGCAACGAGTATAGATAATGGTTCTGGTGAAGCTTGCTTGTTAATCATGTTAATAATATCCGTATCATAAAATGGCCAAAACAAAGTTGAGGTTGGGCTAACATCGGTATCTGGAGCATTGACAATGTTACATAATGTCAGCTTGATAACGTCATTGTTATTATCAATATCATTGGTGGTTTTAGACTCCTCGTCAATTAAATCTACACTCAACGCAGACTTCATTTTCAAATGAGTAAAATTAACCAACGAAAATTTAATATACGGCGCTAAGACAGCATTAATCTTGTTCGATCCACTCCGTAATTCGATGAATTGATGAGGAATCGACACTGGCTGAGAAAAAAAGGCTTTCTCTGGTGTGGTGCAGATAGCGGCAATGTCGGTGTTTGTATCAGCATAAATGGCAAGCTCTAAATGCTTACTTTTAGCTGCAACGATCAGCACAATTTTTTCATCCGCGACTTGTAGCACTTGTTTTATCAGTTCACTCAATTGCTGATGCATTAACGTCGGATCGGACTGATATACCGCACTGTAATAGCCTGTTTTATTGATTAAACAAGGTTGAATAGTTTTCCCATGCTCGGCTAATTCTTTAGCGAGCACACATTGAATGAATTCAAGTAATTCAATTTTAATACTCATAACGAACTGCCTCTTTGCTCTCTACCGACAACGAAGAAGCAGCAATTTGTACGCCACTCATACAGAGACAATCTAACACATTGTTATTAGGCAATAATTTCCAACATCAACCAACATTGGAGAGTCTATGGGTATTTAGTTTGCATGTTGAGACGCAATTTGAATTGCATTATGCAAATCAAATTGCAAAGCGGGCATTATCCACCAAAGCAAAAGAGATAAAATAAGGGACACAAATGGCAATATCTGTCCCAGAATACTCAACAATGCTAGCAAATGACGTTAGCTAGGTGAAAACAAGTCTTGGCCGAGACTGATTTTCTATAGATAAACATTAAAGCAAAGGCCACATTAATCGCCCTTTGTTTGTAACATTGGAAATGACACCATTCTCAAACTAACTCATACAAGCTACTAACTTACATCGTTACCCCATAGAGATAGGTGCCTACTGTTCACCTTGTTGCTTATCAAACGCTAGCCCTAAAGGTTCAAAATATTCCATCATGGCTTGATATATTTCACGGCAGTGTTGTGCATCGGGATAAGCGCCATGTTTAGCAAGTGGCGAGTCGATAGTACTGTTAACTAGGTACGGATTGGATATATTGGCATAATCCTGTGAATACATTTCAATGCAAGATTCAAAGGCGCGCGCCATCATTTCGGTCGGTTTAGCAAAGTAATGGCAGCGTTGCTGTTTATCGAGTGCGATGGAGCGACGCACATAGTCGTGTGGCTCTTGACCGTTGGCGCTCAGCAAGGTCACTTTAAATAAGCTAGAGAGTTTCTTATTCAACGGATGAGCGATTATGGATTTATCGGCCAGCCAATTGTCGCTGGCACAAGCAAATAAATTGGCGCGACTTAAGTTAGCCCGAGTTGTAGTGGTAGTTTGCTCTGATATTACAAGCGACGACAAATACGGGTCTAATATACTGTCGTCGATAAACATTTTATCGGCGATATAGTGATCGAATGCATGCCAAAATTCATGAGCTAACGACCCTGCTCCGGCATTTTTGGCTAGTGCCAGTTCCCGGTATGCTGGCGCATAATGAGCTTGCACACCTTTTTGGCCGCCATGGCCAAAGGCAAAGCGTAAGCTACCGCGTAAACCAATCAACTCTGGCGGTACCGCTAATATGTTGGCTAAGTCGGCTAGTGAGTCAAATATCAAATTAGCCGCAAGTGCCGACTCCTCACGGTTAACCCATTTTCCAACACGGATATGCTGCAAACCAAAAGTGTGTTTAATGTCGAGAAAACTGACCGAATCGCCATTTCGATAGTCGGGCCCGATACGTTCAAAATGACGTTGATGATTTAATAATGAATGATGTGAAGCCAAACATACCTCTATTGTCACTAAAGCGATTGCCAAAAATGTTTACACAAAAACCAATGCTGAACCTAGTGGTTAATTATGCCATGTTTAACGCCATACACTGTCCTATAAAAATAAAGTGATAGTAAAAAACACCGCTAACGTAGGCTAATGCCACCAGCACACCACTAGAATAACTATTCGTGATTATGCAAAAATAAAAGTATTACCCTCGGTAAATTTTTAACCTTCACTCACTTTAATGCATATTTACTCAAAATAAGTCTGCGCAGGTTACATAAAAGCGACCTATAAAACACCGAGCGTATTTTACTCTGCCATTAAGTTGTCTATTACAATACTCACTAAGTGACCTATTACGTCCACCAGCATTTTATGGATCGTCTAGATTACGATTCTGTATTATGAATCTACATTACGGCTATTGATTACGGCTCTTCATCACGACCCTTTATTGCTTCTCTTCAATACGACTCATCATTACTTCCCTTTATTACAGGATGCGCCTAAAGCGTAAACAACAGTATTGGGGGTCAGTTAAGTATCACTAATTGAATTCCTATTTAAGCTTGTTAGCAGTACGATGGTTTACGATTGATTTTTCATGGAGGATTTATGATTTATACCACGACTGAAACCATTCCTGGTCGGGACATTATCGAGATTGTCGGTGTTGTAACCGGTAATGTGGTTCAATCTAAACATATTGGTCGAGACATTATGGCCGGCTTAAAAAGCATTGTGGGTGGCGAAATCCGCGGTTACACCGAAATGTTATCTGATGCCAGAGATGTCGCAGTTGAGCGTTTAGTTGCCAGTGCGGCACAAAAAGGGGCTGATGCGATTGTGGGGATCCGCTTTACGACAAGTGCCATTATGGATGGCTCGTCTGAAATTATGGCTTTTGGTACTGCGGTTAAATTAGGGCCAAGCAGATAAATACGCCTGAAACTAAACGGGTATTAATAGTATTTGCGTACAACAAATGCTTAAGTCGATTTTTATATCCTTGATGTTAGGCGAGTTTATCGCCGAAATTCTTCTATTGATCAAACATAACTAGTATGACCAAACACAACTAGTATGACCAAACATAACGAATAGGTGATTTTATGATTAAAAATATTTCTTTAGCCGTTGCCGTCTTGTTGGCTTCTACTCATGCTTATGCGGTAGAAAGCCTTATCACTGTTGAAAGCCATTACTCGGCCAAAGAAACGGCAGATAGGTTTGAGTCGATCATAAAAGACAAAGGTTTTACGGTTTTTTCCAGGATTGATCATCAAAAAAATGCCGCCGGTGTGAACTTAACTCTGAGACCAACTGAAGTGATTATTTTCGGTAACCCTAACATCGGTACTCAATTAATGCAGTGTAACCAACTTGTCGCGATTGACTTGCCACAAAAGGTATTGATTAGCGAGGATGCTGATAACAAGGTTTGGCTGTCGTATAACAATCCGCAGTACATTAAACAGCGTCATAGTATTGCAGGCTGCGATAAGGTTATTAATAAAATCTCTGGTGTCCTCAATACATTAAGCCTTGCTGCAACGTCTAAGTAGTTATTTCGCAGCTAGTCGTTTGAGATAGTCGTTTGGCCTAGTCGTTTGAGCAAGGCTATTGGCGCGAACATTTTGAACGAGTAAATTGAACGAGTAAATTGAGTGATCATTTATAGCCACCAGCTTATTAATTCGGAGCGAGTATACGAGGAATAAGCAAAGCATGACGATGATCACTCAGCCATTGTGTGTTATCGAATGACGATTCTTATCGCAACACAGAGTAAACAAATCGAATCACATCAGCAGTGGCACAACTACAAGATGATATTTATCAATATTTTATATCTATCTTTTTCACAAGAATTTACACAAGAATTTTTCAATAAAACTTACCAGAAAAGTTATATAAAACAATCGATTTAGAGGTTTTTAATGAATAGTGAAGTGGTATTAATCACCGGTGCGAATAGAGGTATTGGTTTAGCGTTAACAGAGCAATATCTTGTCAACGGTTGCAGCGTCATAGCAAGCTGTAGAGATGGCGCAACAGCGACTGAGCTTTTGTTGTTGAAGGCTAAGTTTGCTGACAAATTATTGATTGAGTCACTGGATATCACGAGCTCTGAATCAATCCAGCGCTTAGCGAATAATCTCAGTCAGCAAAATATTAGTCTCGATTTAATCGTTAATAATGCGGGCTTTTTAGATGGAGATAATCACAGTATTCATGCTATTGATTATGCTGACGCTGAAATGTGTTTTAAAGTGAACGCGCTCGGGCCATTATTTTTAACACACTGCTTATTAGAACTATTGAATAAAAATCGTTTATGCAAAATAGCGATTATCTCTTCTTCTAAGGGATCACTATCACAAGTACAAGGTGTCGACTGGTATGGTTACCGAATGTCTAAAGCCGCAGCCAATATGTTAACTGTGAATTTATCGACTGAACTGGTTAATGATAACGTCGCGGTGGTATCGGTTCATCCTGGTTGGGTGCAAACGGATATGGGCGGCAGCTCTGCAAAGGTAAAGGTTAATGATTCCGCCCTTGGGATTATAAAAGTGATCAACAATTTATCGATTCACAATACCGGTCAGTTTTATGATGTTAACGGTGAGCAACTGCCGTTCTAATCAGCGTATCAATCCGTACAACAAACTACCGACCGCTTTATTGGTAATTCATTGGTCAGATTTGGGCTACTGTTAGTGCGTGAAGATGGTGAATATGATGTTTTTTTATTAAGCAATTAGCCAACAAATTGACCGATATACTATTAAATACTAGATAATGTGGAATGATGTTTGTGCGTGGCTTGCCTTAAAGATTGAAATAGGTAAGATGTTGTTTTAATGTCTTTATCGTTGATATTATTATGATGTCTGAGTGTTAACCCACACAGTGTGGCAACATCGATTAAGTCGACAGTTAATCAAATTAAAATTGATACAATTAAGATGAGTTTTATCTTTTCCTGCCGCATAGCGGCTAAGCTCAACAAACACTTAATGTTGATTTGCAACGCGCTGCATTGGTAATGTTTTTAGTCATTACCATGCAAGGTAGAATCCTAAGTTCGTTACGGCATAGCTTAAGCGAGCGTTATATTAATTGAGGTTGCTACAATGGAAACAAAGCCAATAATTTATGACAGATTTACTTGTAATAAATGTTTTGATAAAAGCAGCCTTGATTTTGATTTCACCATGGCTTTTCAGCCAATTATTAACTGTAAGACCAATAGCATATTTGGCTATGAAGCATTGGTACGTGGTTTACAGAATGAATCGGCCTTTTCGATCATTTCTCAAGTTAATGATGATAATCGTTACCTCTTTGATCAACTTTGCCGCGTTAAAGCCATCGCACTGGCGGCGAAACTAAAGCTAGATTCAATGCTTAGCATTAACTTTCTCCCAAATGCCATTTATAAACCTGAGCGCTGTATTCGCACAACCTTAGAAGCCGCTAAAGAGTATAACTTCCCAACCAACAGAATCATGTTTGAATTTACAGAAAATGAGAACATTAGTGATACTGCATTTGTTAAGAGTATCGTTGAGTATTATAAGCAATCAGGATTTATCACCGCACTAGACGATTTTGGTTCTGGCTATGCCGGTTTGGGACTGTTGGCTGATTTTCAAACCAACATTATCAAATTTGATATGAAGCTTGTTCGTAATATCGACCAAGATAAAACCCGACAAGCTATTATAAAAAACTGCTTAAACTTGTTTGCTGAACTTAACATTACCTCTTTGGCTGAAGGCGTAGAGACAATAGAAGAAATGCAATGGTTACGCGATTGTGGCATTGAGCTGATGCAGGGTTATTTATTTGCTAAACCTGGTTTTGAATCCCTACCGCTAGTTGATTTTGACGAGATATACCGCAGCGAAAGTCAGATTAAGACTCAACCTACTCTGAGCTTAAATGACGGTGCGGGTATATAAGCTTAAGGTCGAGACTCATCATTACCTCAATGCACATTATTATTTATGCCATTGAGTGTATTCCACACGAGTATGGCGCAAGTGTTCAAAGGCAATAGGGTTAGATGTTTCGTGCATAGGTTGAATGGCTTGTGGTATTTCTTAGTTAACAGTCTGTGACATGACCGGCATCGAAATAGCGGTAAAGATTATCGCAACTATGGTTAATCTTATTTTCATGCTGCTGCCCAATATTTATTGAGCCTAAATATTTCTACACTGCGTCATTAATGCGCCTATGCTATAGGCGTAATACTCTTTGCAACAACAAAAACGCACTATCACCATGGTTTAATGGTTAAAAAGCAGTTCGTACATCTGTGCCTAAGCTAAAATTTAGACGATAAAGCGTGCCTCTTTTTTGCAAAAATCAGAGAGATCACAGACCGTTTTCATTTGTATTTGAGGGGCACATTGTCAACTTTCAGTTTGCTTTGCATGATAATGTTTATTGTCACCATGATAACCAGCAAATAATTTGTTAATTATGTTGAAAAAATTTTGGAAATTAATTGTTAAACCCTCTATTGATAACGTTTTATTATCAAAATGATAAATTTTAATAATTTATTGTTTAGCCTTGTTCACTGTATATTACGTCTATCGAACATCATTCATACGCACGCCTTATAGTGTAATTTATCCGATTGTTTATTCGGTTGTTTATTCGGTTGTTTATTCGTTTGTTTATTCGTTTGTTTATTCGGGAATGGGCACGTTCACTTATGCGTTTAAAATATGTCGCCTAAAGAGAGAGTTATGAAATTTTTACACACTATGTTGAGAGTCATTGACCTAGAAAAATCAATTGAGTTTTATACCCATGTGCTAGGCATGAAAGTGCTAGAAAGAACCGAAAACAAAGACTATCGCTACAGCTTAGTTTTTGTGGGTTATGGCACTCAAGCAGACAGCACCACGATTGAATTAACCTATAACTGGGACACCAATGAGTATGACCATGGTAATGCTTTTGGTCATATTGCGCTGGGTGTAGAGGATATTTATAGTGCCTGTAATGACATTAAAGCACGCGGTGGCAACGTCACCCGTGAACCAGGACCGGTAAAAGGTGGCTCAACCCACATCGCCTTTATCGTCGATCCTGATGGATACCAAATTGAGCTCATCCAAATTAGCAAGTAAAGAGGAATACAGAATGAACAATGCACTATTTCAACCAATACAGCTCGGTAAACTCTCTTTAAACAATCGTATTGTGATGCCACCAATGACGCGCTCGCGCTCAACCCAACCGGGTAATGTGGCTAATGAGATGATGGCTGAATATTATGCTCAGCGAGCATCCGCGGGTCTTATTATTACAGAAGGCACCCAAATATCGGTCATGGGCCAAGGCTACGCATGGACGCCAGGTATTTATTCTGCAGAACAAATTGCCGGATGGCAGAAGGTCACCAAAGCGGTTCATGCACAAAATGGCACTATCTTCGCTCAGCTTTGGCACGTTGGTCGAGTGTCTCACCCTGATAATATCGGTGGTCAACAGCCTATTTCGTCTTCTGCACTAAAAGCCCAAAATGTAAAAGTGTTTGTGGATAATGGTACCGACGAACCCGGTTTTGTTGACGTGGTAGTGGCTCGTGAAATGTCTAAAGCTGACATTGAACATGTGATTGGCGAATATCGTCAAGCAGCGTTAAATGCGATAGAAGCCGGTTTTGATGGCATAGAACTGCATGCTGCTAACGGTTATTTAATTAACCAGTTTATCGATTCTGAAGCGAATAATCGTATCGACGAATATGGTGGTAGTATCGAAAACCGCCTGCGCTTCCTGGGTGAAGTGGTTGGTGCAATGACGCAAGCCATTGGCGCTGATCGTGTTGGTGTTCGTCTTGCGCCATTCACATCGCTAAATGGTACTGTTGATGCAACGCCGATAGACACCTACATTGCCGCGGCAGCATTACTTAATAGCCTCAATGTGGTCTATATCCATGTGGCTGAAGTTGATTGGGATGATGCCCCAGAGACACCAACAGTATTTAAAGATACGGTTCGCGACGTTTATAAAGGTGTGCTTATTTATGCGGGACGTTACAACGGCGAAAATGGATCTCAGGCCATTGATGCTGGTGTAGCGGATATGATTGGTTTTGGCCGACCATTTGTCTCCAATCCAGATCTGGTAAACCGTATTAAGCATAACTATCCATTAGCCTCTCACAACCCAGAGACATTATTTGGTGGTGGTGAACGCGGATATACTGATTACCCCGAATACAGCCCAAGCTAATAGTAATCACACTGTCGAGTTGAGTTAATATGTGAGCGATTCTGACGTAAGGTAGGATCGCTTTATACGTATACATCATCTATTTATCACGACATATCTTTTGGTTTTCTCGTATCATTGCGACTTGCCAAGAGCCTTGCCCCTTTTCCCATCCCTCAGCTGGAAAAACGTTTAATGAAAACCGATGAGTTGCGCGGCAAAATATCCTTATTACTGGCCACAATGCTTGCGGCTGTGGGATGGATATCCTCCAAACTTGTTATTTTAGAGATGCCTGGAGAGGTGTTTATTGCTGCTCGCTTCTTAATCGCGAGTCTGATTTTATTGCCATTTTGTTATCAGCAGATTTTTGTTCTACGCCTGAAACAAATTGCCGCGCTTGGTGGCGTTGGCATGGTATTAGCCGCTTCGATTGAAGTATGGGTTCACGCGATTACCATCTCTAGTACTTTGTCTGAAGGTGCTTTTATCATGAGCCTGGCGATGATTATAGCCCCGTTTATTTCTTGGCTATTATTCAAAGTTAAACCCAACCGCATGTTTTGGATATCACTGCCTATTACTTGTATAGGCATTATGTTATTGACCATCACAACTGGCTGGGAAGTTGATAACAGCCAGTGGTTTTTCTTATTATCATCGGCACTGCTGTCATTGCATTTCGTATTGAATAAGCGGGTCTTGACCAATATAAAACCGTTAACATCCATCTGTGTACAATTATTCATGGTGGGCATTGTGGGTTGCGTGGTTATGGCTGCGGTTTCACCTGAACATTTTGAGATAAATGGTCATGTGCTATTTTGGTTTGCGGTATCAACGGTTATCGCAACCAGTGTGCGTTATTTACTTCAAACTGTCGGTCAATTTAGCGTTAAAATTGAAACCGCTTCGCTGATCATGATTTTAGAACCCATTTGGACATTAATATTGTCTATCAGCTTTCTTGATGAGGTAGTTGAAATGCAAAAGCTTATTGGTGGCGGGGTTATTTTATTGTCACTGTTTATTTACATCAAATATTCTAAAAAATAGTGCGTAAAAAGCTTTATTTACAATATCTATAACATCTACAACATCTGCAACATCTGCAACATCTGCAACATCTACAACGCTGAGTATATCGATGTAGTAATAACCTATTTTTCGGTTTGTTAACCACGGCGTTGTATTCGCTACGCAAATGCATAGGGTGGGAGGGACACAACGCCTTATACACTGAGGTGTAACTCAATTGCTGAGACTAAGCTGAGATGAGTCTATAAACGCTACTGAAAGGTCATGATGACGAGTAATCGACACATGCAAAGACTTTGTATTGATGTAATTGATGCAAAAACACAGTGAAGTTAATGATTAATCCCAGTGTTGAACTGAGATTAATCATGCCGTGCGGACTAAACATGTGGAGCGATAGAGAGCGATTTCAGATGAATTAGCTAAAGTTTTCGTGGTAAGCAATCATAAAGTCTTCTCTTATTAACTGCTCTAAATGTATGGCGCGTTCGGTGGGGCAAAAAATCATGATATGCACATTTTGCTCGCCGTTGATGCCGCTGGTGATATGAATATGCGGTTCGCTGCCAGGTAAATCGACACCAGCATGTTTTTCTATCACACCGTTGTAACGCTTAGCCACTTCGATAAAGTCTTCACAGTGCTGTTCTATTTGGCGGGTTAACGCCGGAAACAGTGTATAGAGATTAACAAACTGGACCACGGTAATGGTTATGTTGTGGTAAACATAACGTTTCATAAAGTTGAGGTTTTTCACCGCATAGGTAAAAAACATACTGTTAGGCAATGTCGCAGTTTTACCGGTGTAATGATATTGACCTTGATCAAGGTCGATCTCTTGGATAACGGTGGCCATTAAGTTATGTTCAATCACTTCGCCATATATTTTCCCTACTTCAATCCAATCACCAATCACAAATGAACGTGAACTCGCGCGTTGTATTGAGCCGGTAAAGCAAAGAATGATTTCTTTTGATGCTATCACTATGGCAATGGCAATGGCGGTAACAGACAGTGCAAACTTGCTAACTTCGGATTGCCAAAGCATGAACAAAATAACCAGTATTAAAATGAAGGTGCCATTTTTAGTGCGTGACATCCATTTGCGTTGCACATCAGAAAGAAAAGCGACGTCGCCACGAATACTTGAAATGATAAAACGTTTTATCACTGAGATAAGCATTATTATTAACACCGTTAATAATAATTTGTGTTCGAGAAAAAAATCGACGATCAAAGCTATATTATCTATCAAACTTGTTACCTACGTTGTTTTTGTTCCCACACTCATGGTGCTGAATTACGGACATTCCGGCCGTCACTCTATTGGCAATAGCAGCAGAAGACAAGGTAATTAGGCCATAACAGTATGAGGTCTAACCTGGTGCAGCAGTAAACACTTAGTCAACTTCGGTAAATTTTCCTCTTCATAAACACGAAAAAACCATTAATGTAACTGACATTAATGGTTTTTTCGTATCGAGATTCGCAATATTGAAGTGAATATTGAAGTGAATATTTTAGCTGGTGATCATTTTAGTTAGTTTGGTAGTAAATAACGGTTGGTGTTATCGCTATAACATCATCATATCGATACCCCAAAGCATTTGGCTGCCCTTTTACCGGCTTAACATCTGAGTTGTCGCTTAGCTTAACTCCCCAATGATTATTACTGATACCATCGAAAATAATATTTATTACGCCGTCACTTTCTTTAACCATCGCGGCAATGTGGTGCTTGGCCATAATGTCTCTTACCTTAGCTGAGCGTGATGAGCACAAATCACACGCTTCTATATTGGTGACATTTTTAAAATATGTGGCATCGGCTGAAGGTACAAACCCAGCTACCGCTGACGGTTGATATTGAATAATACCTGCGGGGGTGAAAAATGCGTTATTGACTCTAAATACATTATCATCTGAGCGCTGAACAATAGTGATATCGACGTTGTCCTTAAAAAAACGACTGATTACGTCTTGCTCTATCAGCAATATGTTGATGGCCTTAACCCTTTGGTCTCGACATGATTTTTCATTGCACAGCACTCTATTGGGCAAACTGGTGACAAATTGGGGATCGGCTTTAAATATCGCGTGACTCATTACACCTAAATTGAAGTTAGCAAAATCATTTTTATCCTCTGCAGAGGTAAATTTTGTTGGATGCACATCAAGCACCCCATACGGTGAGGCTAACCCAGGCAATATTTCTGCAATGCCATTTTTGGGTAATAAACCCCGTAAATGATTAATTGTTGCACGGTACTCTTTATCGGAGTCTGCGGTGAGGAAGTTAGGCAAGTTGTTTGCGCTGGCAACTGTCGGCACGAGCAATGGACATAACAAAAATAGATAAGTGGCTCTCATGGGTGAGTAACATCCTTTTAATGTCATTGTTAACGTCATTGATGTTTAAGTAAAACACATCGTTGTTGTCATAATGTTATAAAAACACGCAAAGTTAAAGCCGTGTCTAATCAAATTGTGAGCTTATCTTATGGATAAATTAGCATTTTTTGTCCAGCTTACTTCGCTGTACGTTGTCATTATTAGCATTCTTTAATCAATGATACCTGCTCTGTATTCGGCAAACGGATGACAAGTTCACTCATAATAAGCAGAACCAGTTATTAGCCGTTTAACCGTGACGTTATCCTGTGGCGGAGATGGCTAGTGATAAGTATCCAACGAGCATTCGCTCCGCACACAACTAGATTGAACAAGATTTAACTCGCCAACATCAGCAAGTCTATAAATAATAACGTCAATAAAATGGTGATCTGCGACAATTTGTCCGATTTCATTTTTGTTAACTTGATCAACATCATGTATTCGACGATATAGCCCTACATATGCTAAGGAAATATCTTACAAGTTGATTTACATCAAAGACCATTTTTGGCTGAGTTTTAATATTGATACCGATGGATTGCAACTAATTATTAGCCACTGAGCTAACTTAAGCAGAAGGTATCAACATGGACACACATGCAGCCCTTTATAAACAGGGTCAAGACCGCCTTGATTATTTACGCCAATTTGCCCAACGTCAGCCCGTGTCACTACAACAAAAAATGGCCAACATTGGGATATCTCGTCGAGACTTCATTAAGTGGACCGCGTCGGTCACTGCAATGTTTGCCTTGCCCCTACCCTTTAGTAATCTGGTTGCCGAAGCGGCTGAATTAGCCGACCGAGTACCGCTAATTTGGTTACATTTAGCCGAATGTACTGGCTGTTCTGAGTCATTAATTCGTACCGACACGCCCAACCTCGACACATTGATTTTCGATCATATCTCGCTTGAATATCACGAAACCTTAATGGCAGCCTCTGGCTGGCAAGCAGAAGAGAACCTAGAAAACGCTCTTGAAACCTACAAAGGTCGGTATTTGCTGGCCGTTGAAGGTGCGGTCCCTACCGCCAATAACGGCACCTTTTTAACCGTGGGTTGTAAAGGTCATACGGGTTTACACATTGTTAAGGAAGCAGCGGAAAATGCTGCCGCGATTATCTCCGTTGGTACTTGCGCTGCTTTTGGTGGTGTACAAGCAGCTGCACCTAACCCGACTGGGGCAAAAGGTGTTTACGAAGTGGTCGATAAACCTGTGATTAACTTAGGCGGTTGCCCTCCGAGCGAAAAGAACATTGTTGGCACGCTAATGTATTTCATTATGTTCGGTAAGTTACCTGCACTGGATATGTTTAATCGTCCTAAATGGGCTTACGGCGCACGGGTACATGATAACTGTGAACGTCGTGGGCGCTTTGATGCTGGTGAGTTTGTTGAAGAATTTGGTGATGAAGGTGCTAAAGAAGGTTACTGCCTTTATAAAGTCGGCTGTAAAGGCCCATATACCTACAACAACTGCCCTACTGAGCGTTTTAACCATCACACCAGCTGGCCGGTGTTAGCGGGTCATGGCTGTATGGGTTGCTCTGAGCCGAATTTTTGGGATGACATGGCGGACTTTGAAAAACCGCTAGGACGCCAACTTTTACATGGAATAGATGCCACCGCAGACACCATTGGTGCGGTCATTTTAGGCGCTACCGTTGTTGGTATTGGCGCCCATGCAGTTGCTAGCGTATTTGCTAAGCCTTTGGAGGAATAATCATGAGTAAACGTGTCGTTATCGACCCTATCACCCGTATCGAAGGCCATTTACGTGTCGAAGTTGAAGTGGATGACAATAATGTCATTACCAAGGCTTGGTCTTCGTCGACCTTATGGCGAGGTATTGAGGTTATTTTAAAAGGCCGGACTCCAATGGATGTGGGCTTAATTGTGCAGCGTATTTGTGGCGTATGTACCTATTCGCATTATCGTTGCGGCACTGAGGCCGTTGAAAATGCCCTTGGGGTTAAGATCCCACTTAATGCTAAATACCTGCGCAGCATAATGCAGTCATCACTCTACATGCATGATCATATTGTGCATTTTTATCATCTACATGGTTTGGATTGGGTGGATGTGGTATCAGCATTAAGTGCCGACCCAGCCTTAGCGGCTAAAGTGGCAATGAATTACTCTGATGCACCGATTGCTGCCGGTGAAGGTGAATTAAAAGCGGTACAGGCACGCGTAAAAGGCTTGGTCGAAACCGGAAAACTGGGTCCATTTGCCAATGCCTATTGGGGTAATGGTACTTATCGTTTTACCCCTGAGCAAAACCTCATTGCGTTATCGCATTATTTAAAAGCACTTGAAGTACAACGTGTGGCAGCTGAAATGTTAGCTATTTTTGGCGGCAAATCGCCACATCCACAGTCTATTGTTGTGGGCGGCATAACCTCAGTACGAGACATGTTAAGCCCTGCCCGTTTACAAGAATGGAAACAAAAGCACGCTATCGTGCAAGACTTTATTGAGCGAGCTTACCAAGCCGATATTGTGATGGCAGCAGAAGCATTTGGTACAGAAGCCAGTGTACTTGGCGGCGTAAATGTTAACAGTTTCTTGTGCGGTGAAGATTTTATTACAACCGATGGCGAGTACTTATTTAACCAAGGGGTCATTTTAAACGGTGATTTAGCCAATGTATTGGATATCGACCCGAGCTTGATTAAAGAAGATGTGACTCACGCCTGGTATAAAGCTGATGGTCCGCAACATCCATATCAAGGAACCACCATTCCTGATTACACCGGGTTTATTGAGCGCGACACTGTGTATGGCAAATTACCCACCATTAATGGCGATGGTAAATACTCGTGGGTTAAGTCTCCGCGTTACCAAGATGAAGCGATTGAAGTAGGCCCACTAGCGTGTTTGTTGGTTAACTATGCCCGTGGCAATCAAGTTGTGGTCAATGCGGTTGATGGTTTGTTAGCTCGCACTGGTTTGCCTCTTGAAGCATTGTTTACCACTTTAGGCCGTACTGCTGCACGTATGTTGCAAACGGTGTTGGTTGGCCAGGCCAGTTTGCAAACCTTTGATGCTTTACTGGTGAATATACAGTCGGATCAGTCTACTTACGTTAAACCTGAAATAGACCCAGACCGTGTTTACGAAGGTTATTCGATGATTGAAGCCCCTCGCGGCATGTTAAGTCATTGGATCCGCATTAAAGATGCCAAAGTCGAAAACTACCAAGCTGTGGTTCCTACTACCTGGAACGCAGGCCCTGTGGATGCTAACGGTAAAATGGGCCCATACGAAGCTTCGTTGATTGGTTTGAAACTTGAAGACCCAACTAAGCCGTTAGAAGTCATTCGCATTATTCATTCCTTTGATCCTTGTATGGCGTGTTCCGTTCACGTGATGGATTACAAGAAACACACCCTAGGTCAATTTAAAATTGATCCAAATGGGTTTTAATCAGAGGTAATGGAGTAGGAGGGATAAAAGTATGGAACATATTGCAACCCATAATCGGCAGCTGATATTTACTCCAGCGATTCGAATATTTCACTGGTTACGCGCTCTGGCCATTTTGGTATTAGTGATCACCGGATTTTATATCTCGTGGCCATTTTTAGTGGCACCTGCCAGCACTGATGTATTGGTACAAGGTTGGATCCGCTTTGCCCACATCATTTTTGGATTTTTGTTAACCAGTATTACCTTAGTGCGTTTTTACTTGTTTTTCTTTAGTCGGATTAACAATGAAAGACGATCATTTAAAGATGTGCTATCGCCTCGAAGCTGGATATCGCAAATAAAATCCTATTTTTGGATGGGCAGTTTAGACAAAGCCGGCGTTTACGGACCATTACAGTTTATGACCTATGTGGCCATTTCGTTTGTCGCCTTGATTATGTGTATCACCGGTTTAGTGCTGTACGCCAATGTGTATCATTTAGGTATTGGCGGAATGCTCGGTGATGTATCGGCATGGATAACCGGCCTCTGTGGTGGTTTAGCGCCACTGCGGATTTATCATCATTACTTAACATGGGCCTTCATCATCTTTGTGGTGATCCATATGTATATGGCGGTGTGGTCTGGTATTCGCTTTAAACATAATTCAGTCGATTCTATTGTGTCTGGTTATGACTATCACAAAGTACATAAATAGGATGAATGAATAATTGTGAAAAAAATATTGCTGTTAGGTATAGGCAATGTATTGTACGCCGATGAAGGAGTCGGCGTACATTTTGTCAATTATATCAAAGACAAATACCAATTCAGCCACCAAACTGACAGCATAGATATTGTCGACGGTGGCACCCTAGCTCAAGGCCTTATTCCGATGATAAGCCAGTACGACCATTTGATTGTGGTCGATACGGTTAATAGTGTTGGTGTGGAGCCCGGTGAAGTGTACTTTTTTGATTTTGCTCACGCCCCTGCTGAAATTGATTGGCAAGGCAGTGCTCATGAAGTGGAAATGCTGCAAACACTCAACATGATGGACATTGTGGGTGATAGACCTCACACGTTTGTATTAGGCGTTACCCCGACCGTGATTGAGCCAATGACTTTGGGGCTTACACCACATTTACATGCCGCCATTCCGCTAATGGAACATGCTCTGTTAACCCATTTGACCGACTTAGGGTTTAGCCAGCAGATTGTGGCTGATATTACTATTGATGAGGTGATTCCTGACGCCTATAAGCGAGGTTGCTATGTCGATGCATAACATTCGATTTGATTTTGTATGCCAACGCCATGTGCCCTTATATGAGCACTTGTGTAATCAATACCTGGAGCGCAACGAATTTAATATCAGTATTGGTGCTGAATCCGAGCCTCAAACCAGTAAAATACGTTACTTTATTGAGGCCTTTGCTACCCAAGCGCAACTTGAAGCGTTAGCCGATGAGATTGCCAGTGATTTTTTGTTATCCGTTTGGTTACTTGACACTCACATTCAGCGGATTGAGCAACACAGCGGACAGCGAAAACCATTTAAGATTAAACCGCTTTATTCTGGTTTACCGCTGTATTTTTGTCAGCATTGCCAACCACAATTTGGCGATAATCAACATTCCTCTTTTGGTGATATTAATCTGCAATGTCATCATTGTATGGGACATGAAAAACTCAGTCGCGATGAAAAATCGTTAACTCAGGCCGACATCACAGCGATGGCAAACCGCCTACTAAGCCATAAGTCTCTACCCTTACCTATTCTTGGGATCACGTTGTGGTTAACCCCACCCGCGGCCATATTCTCCTCAACCATACAATCCTCAACCATACTCCCCTCAACAATATCGCAAAATGCAGATGATCAACGCATAAACTCATCACAGACCAATGCGCCTATAACCGCAATAACCACAACAATAAAATATCAACGGCCGCGAATATTAGTCTGTAATCCCAATTCTTTAAATAGCCATTTTATTGTTAATGACAGCCAAGTGTTGGCATTATCTAGCATCGAAAAACCGTTACTAAGAGTACGACCAAGTAGTGATCACCCCAGTTTATTAGCGCCACTGTATGAAATTCAATTTGCTGAAAATCGTTTGTTAGTGATACTCACGGAAGTGTTACGCCAAAAAGGCATTAATTGGTTGCATGTCACTCATGATATTGACCAGCATACTAGCCAAGAAGCCTTGCTCAATAAGCCGCTGCGTTTGGCCAGTGTTAATCAACAATGGTTACCCATTACCACCCTAGGTAATGACACCATACCGTTACCCACTAACGTAACCTGTTTGCATGATGAGCATCATTACCAAGATGATCTGCATACGTTTACGGTTCAAAGTTCTACAACTGACATTAATTGGCGAGTGAGTGACAACGGTGCTAAATCTTCTAATTCACAGTCAGCTTCACCGTTAGCTGTACCAGCTGTTTTAGCAAGCTCTTTAGCAGATGATTCGAGCACGATCACTAACGATATTACTACCAGCTTATGTGCGTTAAATGCCGCGGTACTGCGCTGTGACCCCAATAAAAATCATCATAAAGCACAATTTGTTAAGCATGCTGCGGTATTGTATTTCAGCCAACAAAATACTTGCCAAATTGTCACCCTCGACAGCCAAAGTAAGCCTGAGTTATTTTTCCAATTACCGACGTTGCCGACAACAGGTTATGAGATTTGTCATAGTTTGTCTGAGTCTCCTCAAAAAAGCCTGTTAGATAAGTTTAAACAATTATTTCCCGCCGAATATAATCAATTATTGGACCTGCACATTCAAGCCAACGATGGTGCATTGTCTCAGCTAATGGCTGTTGCTACCCTGATTATTGGTGCCTATCCAGTAGAAACCGCTCAACGTGTGACGGTAACCGAACTTGCCGATAAATTTATTGCTTTAGCGATGGCGCATCATGGCAACAATGCACCACGCATTGACTTTCCACTCACCAAAGGTGCCGCACATCGTAGCCTTAATTGGTGTAAAACATTGGGCTCGTTAATGAGTTTCAAGTTGGCAGGCGAGACTAACTTAGCAAAACTTGCGTTTGCATTTCATGACTCGTTTGCCGACTACTTAAGCCATTGGGTTGAACATTTAGATCAAAATATTGGCGTAAAACAATTAGTGATTGCAGGAAGCGAATTTGCTAATCCGGTGTTAACTGATCGGGTGCAATTACGCATTGGTAAAAACTTTCCGCTGCTGGTTAATCCATTACTGGATTTAGATGGCGTTAATATCGCAATTGGTGGGCTATATCTCAAACAAAGACGTGGATAAAAGGTATCTTAAGGTATATCAGTTATTGCTTATCCTTGTATGAGATTGAGTCCTTATGAAACCATTACAGCAAGTTACCATTATTGTTAAAGGTATTGTACAAGGGGTTGGTTTTCGCCCCTTTGTGTTTCGTTTGGCACATCAGTTAACTTTACTCGGTAGTGTGCTGAATAATCACCTTGGGGTGACGATTGTTTTACAGGGTAATAGCGAACAGATTGAACAGTTTATCGATACATTAGCTAAATCTCCTCCGCCATTAGCGCGAATTGATGCCATTGAGGTTACTCATCAAACTCAATTAAGTTTGTTTGACAAATTTAGTATTATTGAAAGCCATGCCTCATCTGACGAGCATGCAAATGTGGCTATTTCGGCCGACATGAGTATTTGCCGAGATTGTCTTAACGACATTAATGACCCTCAAAACCGCCACTATCAATATCCGTTTACTAATTGCACCAATTGCGGTCCGCGCTATACCATTATTAACGCCCTGCCTTATGACCGATGCAACACCGCCATGGCTGATTTTGAGATGTGCGAAGATTGCCACGCCGCTTATACCAACCCAATGAATCGACGCTACCATGCCCAACCTGTCAGTTGCCCACATTGTGGCCCACAGTTAACCTTTAGCGTCATCAATGCTCATGCTGAATGTCTTTATGATTCATCGATGTTAATAGCATTAGAGCAAGCCGTTGAAATGATAAACCGTGGTGGCATCATCGCCATTAAAGGTTTAGGCGGGTTTCATTTGGTGTGTGATGCCACCAATAACGATGCGGTTGCAGCCCTGCGCGAACGTAAACAACGCCTCGCTAAGCCATTAGCGATAATGGTGACCAACTTAGCCCAAGCAAAATTATGTGTCAGCGGTACTGAAACGGAATGGCAAGTGTTAACCAGCCCTGAGAAGCCGATTACTTTGATGACCAAACGTGTTGTTAGTAATGATAACAGTGGTAATGGTAAAGATGATGGATCAAATAATGGGCCGATCATACTGAGTCCATTGCTAGCGCCGGGTATTGATCGCCTTGGAGTATTTTTACCCTACACACCATTACATCATTTATTGATGCAGCGATTACAGAAACCCATTGTAGCGACTAGCGCCAATCGCAGCGGTGAACCCATTATTGGTAATCAGGCTGACATTGAACAGTATTTAAGCCATGTAGTTGATGGGATACTCGACCATAATCGGCCGATTATTAATGCTTGTGATGACAGTGTGGTACAAGTGATTGACGGGCAACTGCAAGTGATTCGATTGGCTCGCGGTTATGCGCCGCTAACCATTAATTTGCATACACCAATGCTATCAAACAGCCAAAACAGCGTGTTGGCTGTTGGCGCACAACAAAAAAACACGGTCGCATTTGGTTTTGCCGATAATTTGATTGTATCACCGCACATTGGTGATTTATTCAGCCTTGAAGCAGAGCAATATTTTAGCCAAAGCTTAGCGACGTTTAAGCGTTTGTATGACTTCAACCCGAGTCATATTGTGCATGATAATCACCCGCAATATGCGCCGACACAATGGGCGGAAAATTACCAATCGGAACATCACCTTTTGCCATCTCATTGTATTGGCATACAACACCATTTCGCCCATGTGTTGTCGGTTATGGCGATGCACCAACGCACTGAGCAAGTATTAGGATTCAGTTTTGATGGCACAGGCTTAGGTGATGACGGTGCATTATGGGGCAGCGAAGTGATGCTGGCTGATGTTAACGGTTTTACCACTGTGGCCCACTTTAGTTGCTTTAAGCTCATTGGCGGTGAACAAGCCATTAAACACCCGGTTAGAATTCTGCTGGCATTATTGTTTGAACAGATGCCACTTGAACAAGTACTTTTACTCCCGATTGCCGCTATAGCCGATTTGGGCAGCAAAACTGTCACTAATTTGTATCAGCTGTGGCGTAACAATAGCCATTGTATTGAATGTCGATCCGTTGGACGTTTATTTGATGCTCTTGCGGTGGCGTTAGGCTTTATTGGTAGCTCGCAGTACGAAGGCCAAGCGGGAATGATGATTGAAACGGCAGCCAATGCCTATAATTGCAAGTCAAATATTGAACCTTTACCTGTACTCAACACCATAAGCGACACTGGCTCACAACCGATTCAATGGCACAGTAGCGACTTTATCACTCAATTAGTTAACTGTGCTGTGGAAAGCTCACATAACCCTTTAATTAACCAACAAATATGTTGGCATTTTATCAATGCGATTAGCCAGCAATTGGATAAGATTGGGCAACAATATCCCCAGTTACCGCAGGTATTTTGTGGTGGTGTATTTCAAAACAAAACCTTACTAAGCCAGTGCATTTATGATTGTAAACGTGGCCAACGGCAAGTTTTGCCCAGTGGCCATATTCCCATTAATGACGGTGGTATTGCATTAGGTCAATTGTGGTATGCCATACATCACATGGCGTAGGCTTAGACTTAGACTTAGGTGTATCAAATACTAATGACAATTTAACCACTGTAAGTAACTTGAATAGATTAATTTTTATCATAATCCGGCTAGCAGCCGGTATCGCTAACGCTGCAATGCTACATCAATGTTGACCTTCAGATAATTGTGGCTTTGGTCACATAATTAACGCAATAACACTGTTGTTCACAGTGTTTATTGCAAAAACTGATGTGTATCAAAGAATCCTTAATCCACTTAACCGACACTAGTTAATAAGAATAACAACAAGGTTAAGGAACATAACATGTGTAAAGATTGCGGCTGTTCAATTACCCATGATCATGACCATACTCTTCATAGTAATCCTCAGCTTAACGATAAAAAGACCTTAGCAGTTATCCATAAAATATTGGATAAAAATGATGTCGAAGCACAACATAATCGTGATCATTTTGCGGCTCATCAGGTCAGCGCCTTTAATCTAATGAGTAGTCCTGGCAGCGGTAAAACCAGTCTTTTAGAATGTTTACATGAATACCTTGATGCTCGCTATGCCGTGATCGAAGGCGACCTTGAAACCTCACGCGATGCCGACCGTTTAATTGCCAAGGGTATCAACGCCTATCAAATTCAAACTGGCTCTGCCTGTCACCTCGATGCATTTATGGTTCACGGTGCACTGCATCACATTAATTTAGATGATGTTGATATTTGCTTCGTTGAGAACGTCGGTAATCTTGTGTGTCCTGCCAGTTATGATGTTGGCACCCATAAAAATATTGTGTTGTTATCAGTGCCTGAAGGTGACGATAAAATTGAGAAGTATCCGGTGATGTTCCGCCGAGCTGACTTAGTGGTTATCACCAAATCTGACCTACTTCCTTACTTTGACTTTAGTATTGACGAAGCCAAAGCACAGTTAAGTAAATTAAACCCAGATGTGGAATTACTCGTTGTATCAGTGAAAAATCCTGATTCGATGAAAGTATTAGCAACGTGGTTTGATGAACATAAGGAATATTAGCTATGTGCTTATCAGTTCCGTCAAAAGTAGTTGAAATTCATGATGATGCAACAGTCACTGTTGATACGCTTGGTGTTAAACGTCGTGTGAGTTGTCATTTAATATGCGATCCGTTGGCATTAGGCGACTTTGTATTGATTCACATCGGTTTTGTGATGAATAAAATTGACCACAATGATGCACAAGAAAGCCTCGATTTATATCAACAAATTGTCGCTGAGATGGAATTGGAGTCTGAGCAATGATTAGCCTCAATGACTTTTATCAAGGGTTTCGAGATCCTCAGACTATTCGTCATTTAGCGCAATTGATTGCTCAACAAGCGGCTAAAACGACTGAGCAAATAAACATTATGGAAGTGTGTGGTGGCCACACCCATACCATTATGAAGTACGGTTTATTACAGCTTTTACCCGACAATATTCACTTTATTCACGGTCCGGGTTGCCCAGTGTGCGTTATGCCTAAAGAGCGAATTGACCATGCCGCTACCCTTGCCTCTCAAGCCGATACCATTTTAGTCACCTTGGGCGACATGATCAGAGTGCCAGGTTCAATGGGCAGCTTGGCGCAGTTTCGCGCTAAAGGCTGCGATATTAGGCCTATATACGATCCATTGGATACCTTAAAAATTGCCCAAGATAATCCTGACAAAACCGTGATTTTTTTCGCTATTGGTTTTGAAACCTCGACGCCCATGACTGCCGCCTTACTGGCACAGGCTGAAGCACTGAAAATAGACAATATCTTGTTTCATATTAATCATGTGCTGGTTCCACCCGCCATTGATGCCGTGATGTCTGATAGCCGCAGTAAAGTGAACGCTTTTATCGGTCCTGCTCACGTCAGCGTGATTAGTGGGGCTCAAATCTACCAATCAACTGTCGACCAATACAAAACCCCTGTTGTGGTGTCTGGGTTTGAACCGGTAGATGTGATGGAATCCATTTTACGTATTGTGCGCCAAAAAGTGGCTGGCAAAGCGGAGCTTGATAACCAATACAGCCGCTCAGTGAGTTACGAGGGCAACATTGCCGCTCAACAGCTGGTCGACAAATATTTTATGGTCCGCGACAGCTTTCGCTGGCGTGGATTAGGGCCTATTGCCAATTCGGCACTGACACTGCGTCCTGAATATCATCATCGCGATGCCGAACGCATTTATGCAAAAGTATTGCCGACAACCGAAATTGATGACCATAAAGCCTGTATGTGTGGCGATATTTTGCGAGGCTTAGCCAACCCTAAAGACTGCAAAGTGTTTGGCCGAGGCTGCTCACCACAAACACCGCTGGGCAGCTGCATGGTTAGCTCAGAGGGCGCGTGTAATGCTTATTACCGCTACGGAGAAGTAAATCATGCCATCTAAAAAGACGATTCAACTTAGCCACGGTGGTGGCGGTAAAGAAATGGATCAATTGATCCACGATTTGTTTTTTAAAGCCTTTGATAATCCGATTTTAACTTCGCAAGAAGACGCCGCCAAACTGAATATGTGTGGTCATATTGCTTTTACCACTGACTCTTTTACCGTTTCACCGTTATTTTTTGCTGGTGGCGATATCGGTAAACTCGCGATTGCCGGCACGGTAAACGATTTAGCCATGATGGCTGCACAACCCGAATATTTAAGCTGTAGTTTTATTATTGAAGAAGGTTTTCCACTGGATGACTTAACCACTATTGTGAATAGCATGGCTGCTGAATTACACAAATCAG
Organism: Shewanella sp. AC34-MNA-CIBAN-0136; assembly: GCF_040309945.1. Taxonomy (NCBI): domain Bacteria; kingdom Pseudomonadati; phylum Pseudomonadota; class Gammaproteobacteria; order Alteromonadales; family Shewanellaceae; genus Shewanella; species Shewanella sp. AC34-MNA-CIBAN-0136. The sequence goes on from NZ_JBEOPJ010000007.1 coordinate 150,492, forward strand.
GCGCGCGGATAGTTTGCGGCGACACTAAAGTGGTGCCTAAAGGCTGTGCTGACGGGCTATTTATTAATACCTCGGGTGTAGGGCGTATTTTACATCCGAATATTTCAGTGCGTAATTTACAAGTGGGCGACGCCATTATTGTCTCTCGTGACATTGGTTGTCATGGTGCGGCAATTTTAATGGCCCGTGATGGCTTAACACTTGAATCTGATTTGTGCAGTGACTGCGATACGCTATGGCCGATTGTTGAACAACTGCTGGTGGCAAATATCGATATTCATGCCATGCGAGATGCGACCCGCGGTGGTTTATCTGCGGTACTCAATGAGTGGGCCAAAGCCTCGAACGTTGGCATTGATGTTGAAGAAGCCTGCATTCCTATTTGTGATGAAGTAAAAGGCTTATGTGAGTTATTTGGCTTTGAACCTTTCGATTTAGCCAATGAGGGCACCTTTATTATGGCATTGCCAATGGATGTCGCCGAAGGGGCTATTGAGGTGATGCAGCGCTATGGACATTGTGAACACGCAGCAATTATTGGCCATGTTACTGAACGCCATCCTGGCAAAGTGGTGCTACAAACACCTTGGGGCAGCAGTCGCTATTTAGATTTACCACAAGGTGAATTACTGCCAAGGATTTGTTAATGCATGAATACTCGATTGTGATGTCATTAATGGAACAATGCGAAGCGCTTGCACAGCTGCATAAAGCCACACGAATTGAGCAAGTTGAACTAAAAATTGGGGTGTTAAGTGGCGTTGAGCCAACCTTACTGTCGACAGCTTTTGAAACGTTTAAATTAGACAGTGTTTGTCATGAGGCAAGATTAATTATTAATGTTCAACCATTAGTGTTGCAGTGCAATCAATGCGAACAACAATCGCAAGTAGATGAACGAACCATTGTTTGCCCCATTTGCCAGTCAAATAAAACCACCGTGATTGACGGTGAAGACATGATGTTAATGCAGCTTGTCATGGACACATAACACAATATTTATCAAAGCGTTATATTGAAATTCCCTAACCTAATAACCAGAGTAACCTTACAAATACAAGGACAACACCATGAAAAAATTATCAATTGCCTTTATCCTTGCCACTATTCCATCTATTGCTATGGCGCATGAGGGACATGGTGGTGTTGGACTGTTTCACCATTTAATTCAATTAACACCCGCCATTGCTCTTGTGGCAGTTGTAGCGTTTATCTATTGGAAGCGCAGTAAGTAATTGCCCAACCTGTAGTCAACACGTTATGCGATGCTACAGCTAAAATAGTTTGCTAGATCAACGCGATTAAACGTTGGTTATTTACCTTGGTTAGCACAACGCTTGAAACGCTGCTTAAACCCTTGATGATATAAAGGCTGCCAAACAAATAAGCCTTCCATCGGAAGGCTTATTATCTTGTTGCATTGCAAATGTAGACTTAGAACATTTCTGCAGGCATTGCCATTATCGATTTATCACCCTGATTAACTTGTGATAAATGATACTGAGATTTTGATAATAGCTTATCCATATAGAAGTCAGCCACAAACTGCTTTTGGGCAGCAAAGCTAGCATCTTCATGACTTGATGCCTTGTCAGCCATCAATAGCCAGAAGTAACCGTATAAGGCATAACCAAAGGCATCTAAGAAGTCGACAGCACAAGCGTTAACTAATGCTGGTTGAGTTTTCTTGTTGTCATTGACGTAGTTAGCTGTTGTGAGTAACTCCGCAAACACTTGGCTTACCACCGCTTTATGCTCAGTATTAGCCTGAGTTAATTGCGCAATACTTGCATTCACTTCAGCAACAAATTCAGTCAAAGTGGCGACATTATCGTAAGTAATTTTACGGCCTAAAAAGTCGATAGCTTGAATACCGTTAGTGCCTTCGTATATTTGTGCAATACGGGTATCACGAACAAATTGCTCGATACCGGTTTCACGAATATAACCATGACCGCCAAACACTTGCTGACCCATAACCGTGGCATCTAAACCGCGGTCGGTTAAAAATGCTTTTGAAACAGGTGTAAGCAAACCAACGTACCTAGCCGCTTTAGCTTGCACATCGCCACTGGCATACTTTGCTAAATCCAACTGCTTACCGGTATAAACCGATAATGCTCGGCCCGCTTCCGTCATCGCACGGATAGTGAGTAACATGCGGCGTACATCGCCATGCACAATAATAGGATCGGACGTTGCGCCAGTCGCTGAACCTGCAGCAGCAACACCCTGTAGGCGATCTTTAGCATAGTCTGTTGCCATTTGATAAGCCGCTTGTGCGTTACCTAGACCTTGTAAACCAATGGCTAAACGCTCGTAGTTCATCATAGTGAACATACACACTAAACCGCGGTCAGGCTCGCCAACTAAGAAGCCTTTGGCGTTATCATAGTTCATCACACAGGTAGCAGACGCTTTAAGACCCATTTTGTGTTCAATAGAACCCACCGTAACACTATTGGCTTCGCCTAAGCTACCATCGGCATTAACGCTGATTTTAGGCACGACAAACAATGATATGCCATTCGAGCCTGAAAGTTTTGCGAGTACTAAATGAATGACGTTTTCAGTTAAGTCATGATCGCCGCCGGTAATAAAAATCTTGTTACCGGTAATAGAATAACTGCCATCATCAAGCGGTTCTGCTTTGGTACGAATACCTTTTAAATCAGAACCAGCATGTGGCTCAGTCATGTCCATTGCACCAGCCCATTGGCCAGAATATAGATTAGGTAAATAAGTTTGTTTTAATTCTTCATTGGCATGTGCGTTAATACATAACGCTGCACCAGCGGTCAGTGAGTTATATAATGTAAACGAATTACACGAGCTGTAATTCATTTCATCCACTAACACGCCAAGCATTTTTGGCATGCCCATGCCACCAAAATCTGACTCACCACAAAGCCCTACCCAGCCGCCTTCTGAAAACTGCTGATACACTTCTTTAAAGCCATCAGGAGTAATAATGTCATTACCTTTATGAACCACACCTTGCTCATCACCACTGCGATTTAAAGGGTGAAGCAGATCACGGCTGATCTTATTCGCTTCATCTAGAATGGCTAATGCAGTATCCATGTCGACAACATCTGCCATAGCTGGAAGTTGTTCCCATGTAGCTTGGGCATCAAATACCTGTTCCAACAAGAATTGCATGTCCTTTAACGGGGCTTGGTATGGGTTCATAAGAGTCTCTTAAACAAATAATTAAAACAGTTGTTTTAATTTATACTAAAGCGCTACAAAAAGAAAAGCTTTTTAGCAATTATCTAACCATAATTTGACGAATGTCGGCTAGAGCGAGCCTTTATCTCGATAGTTTACGTTTCTCAGCCCAATAGGGTTCCAATGAGTTACAATTAGCCGTACGATCCTTGAGTTAGCAGCTTATTTGATTGAGATCTTTGGTCTTTTTGAACTTTATGTTACGACCCAATAGGTCCAAACCCAAGTATTAAGCCACAGAATTAAACACGAATATTAAACTCTAGTAATAAACCATAGCGAACAGCACTTTTATGCATACACGTACTGACGAGATCCCCCCATCATCTTCCCTATCTGAGCACTATCAACAGATCACCGTCATTGGTAATGCACATGGCGATTGGCAACCAGCCGACATTGGACATACTTTTATTTTCAATGGGACTGAACATGATGCCGATAACGTTATTAACATTTGTAATGGTCCTTATGCTGGTTCGCATCAGGCCTTCGTTGTCAGTAATAGTTTAGATGACAATCAATTAGTTTCATTGCTAACCGAAGTGGGTGAAAAACTCGAAGGACAACTTAACTGCTGGCCATCTTCGGGATTGGTGACCATTTTATTGATGTCGTTGATGGCAAAACAGGTCAATGTACAACGTATGTCTTTATTACCGTCTTTAGCGAGACCCGATGACATGCCTGCTTCAGAGCATTTGCCTTGCATGGTGCATAATTGGTTAGGTGAGCGTCGTATTGCACTAGGTTTGCAACTCACCAGTAATAATATTCAGTGGCCCGAATTGTTTGTAGATGATGCCTCTATCCTATTGCTTCACGAAGCTGAACCCGTTGATATTAATCCGTTTGAGGTTCTATTGAGCGATGCGGTTCGTCGACGCCAAAATGATATATTGACCCCAGACAACGCTGATCCGCAATTTAAAATAGCCCAGCGCTTAGCCTTGCAAGTGACGACTGAACAACCTGACAATCTTGATGTGCAATATGCGTTGTTAGCCGCCTTGAGTAACTTACCGAGCGTGCAATGGTTAACCTATGCTAACCAAAGCGATCTCATCATGGCAGAGTCTTTGTTTTATAATCAGTATCCACAAACAGCCAGTTATTGGTACCTTATCGATAATCAAGCATCACAATACTTAGATACTATCCGCCATCACCTTGCTTATTGTCAGCAAGTCATCGCGTTAACGGCAAAACAGGCTAATGCAGACTCGTAAAGTATTGGTTAGCACCAAACAAAAACGCCTCTATTTAGAGGCGTTTTGTTGTTAATGATTAATGGTTAATGGTAACCAACTACCACATTAAATCATCTGGAATTGCATAATCTGCATATGGGTCATCGGCTCCACTCACCTGCTCAACAGAATCTTTAGCGGCTTTATCCCATAAGTAACCACACCATTGTGGAACAAGTAACTTCACTCGTTCTGCGAGCTTATGCGGCACGATGTAGGTTTTATCTTCATAACGGACGATGCCTAAACTGCCATTGAGTAAATCAGCTTGGATTTTATCGGTAATATAAACCGAATAAATTTTGTTTTCTAAGGTGAAGTTAAACTTAAGCTCAGCATCACGGGCTACGGTAATAGCAAACTTAGAAAACTCGCTGATTAAACCACGTACTTGACCTTTTTCAGATGCTTCAGCAAAGCGCTTTTCATTCAATACTTTATCTTTTTTCGCTTGTTGCAACTTTTGCTCAGCAATTTGTTGCTTGAGCTCTGAACTGCCGTCATCAACTTTGGCTTTTTTGTCACGACGCTTTTGTGTTTTTGCATCGCGTACTTTTTGTTTACTGGCAAGACCTGCTTTAAGCAGTTGATCTTGTAATGCATTTGCCATGGTATTTACCTTTAAATTTATCGATTTTTATAAACCGTGCTTGGCGGCTATGTCGCCTAATTCTGTCATTGCAATACTGGCTCCACCCAATGACCAACCACCATCAACAGGCAAAACAACACCGGTAATGTATGACGCCATGTCAGATGCAAGGAACAAAGCTGCATTAGCAATATCTTGACCTTTACCATTGCGTTTTAGCGGCACACTATTGGCCACTCGTTGTTGCAGTTCCTCACTGGGCGCTAAGCGATTAAAGCCTTCGGTATCTTCTATTGGGCCAGGTACGATAGAGTTAATTCGTATCCCTTCAACACCCCACTCTAACGCTAATGTACGAGTCAACATATCGACTCCGGCTTTAGCGGCGCAAACATGCACTTGTAAAGGCATCGCGATATACGCTTGTGGTGCGGAAATTTGAATAATGCTGCCATTCGGGCGTGATAACAATGGATAAGCTTGTTTCAATACTTGAAAACTGCCAATTAAATCAATATCGATAACCGATTTAAAGCCATTGTTCGACAGCTTTGCCGCACTGGCCGGAAAGTTACCCGCTGCGCCACTCACTAACACATCAATATGACCGTAAAGGTCAGCAATTTTTGCAAAACCAACCGTTAATGCATCGTTGTCACGTACATCGAAACTGACACCTAAATGTTTGGCGTTCGGGTTAGCTTGGCTCAGTAATTCTACCGCAGCATTAACCTTATCAATACTGCGACTTGCCACCGCAACATTGGCGCCAGCAGTAGCAAATTGAATCGCAACTTGAAGGTTAATGCCAGATGTACCGCCAACCACAACAACATTTTTGCCTGTGTAATCAAACCCTGTTCTATCAAACCCTTTGTCATCAAACATAGTCATCCCTTATTTCTGTGTGATTTGGTTAATGTAGATAAGCTTCCTTTTGCCACTAGATTGACCAAGTCCATGACTCAGTCAATTTAGCCGTTAGCGCGATAACAAATCAAACATGCAGTGATTGATAAATAGCTTTAAGTGCTGCTAATGGATCGGCTGCTTGAGTGATAGGTCGACCAATCACCAAATAATCTGACCCTGCCGCAATGGCCTGGGGTGGTGTCATGACGCGATGTTGATCACCAGCATCACTGCCTGCGGGTCTAATCCCCGGCGTGACTAAGGTAAAATCTTGTCCAAATGATGATTTAAGCAATTTAGCTTCTTGAGCGGAACACACAACCCCGTCTAACTCTGCTTGATGAGTCAATTTGGCTAAACGTAGTACATGTTCAAATGCAGGGACATTAATACCAAGTAATACTAAATCTTCATCTGACATCGATGTTAATACGGTAACGGCTATCAATATTGGTGCATCTTCACCAAATGGTATCAATGCTTTTTTGGCTGCCTGCATCATGGCTAAGCCGCCACTTGCATGCACATTGGTCATCCACACGCCTAAATCAGCAGCGGCGGCAACGGCTTTTGCAACCGTATTGGGAATATCATGAAATTTTAAATCAAGAAATAAATCAAAATTACGACTGTGGATGTCTTTAACCAGATCGGGTCCGAATAACGTAAACATCTCTTTGCCGATTTTTAAACGACACATATCTGGGTCAAGTTTATCAATAAAGGTTAATGCGTCATTTTTATTGTCATAGTCGAGGGCGACTACAATGGATTTATCAGTCATTAGGACTCCAGCGGCAATAGCTTGTGTTAATGCATTTATTATAGGGATTCTATCTTGTGATGGCGACGTTATTCGCCATCGAGGCCTTTTATTCGCTTGATACTGCCCCACTGTTTACACGATGGACAATGCCAATACAAACCGTGAGAAGGGAAACCACAGGCAGTACAGCGATAACTAGGGCGGAATTTAATTTGTTGTTCAACAAGTTGTTCAAGCATGGACAGACTTTGTTTGGCTTGACCATCTTCAGCTTGTTTAATGTGTAATTTCATTAAATGCTGAAAGCCTTTCATGGTCGGATGACGATATAAATTATCGAGCATCATGGTTTCAGCACTTTGATGCTGGCCGAGGCTAATTTTATGTTCGGCGAGTGCAACTACTACACTGGCTCCCGCGCCATCAGCAATCGCTTTGGCGAGCAGCTCATGAAAACCATTTGGATCTTGGGTATCTCGATACACTTGCTTTGCAATTGAAACACCATCGGCAAATAAATTAATATCGGCCACTTTTAACTCTTGTAGCGCCTGCTTACATAGCTCAAATTGGCCTGCATCAAGATACATTTTAGCTAAGGTTAACCAAGCACGGCCGCATTGGGCGTCTTGTTTAATGGCTTGTTGTAGTTTTTTGATTTTATCAGCATCATTATTGGCTTCATCAGCTAGCTGACAATAAAAATGGGCCGTGGTGCATTTAAGCACTTGCTGACGTTTACGAGGTAGGCGCTTAGTGATATTGATGGCGTCTTGCCATTCTTTAGTCACTTGGTAGATTAACAGCAGTTGTGTTTCAGCTTCTTCACTGTGGTCATCTTGGCTGACTAAGTTAATAAAGATTTCTTCAGCACGGTCATAAAAACCTGCAGCCATATAATCTTTACCTAACTCCATCATCGCAATGTCACGCTGCTCATTGGTTAAGCTGGGCCTAGCAATCAAATTTTGATGGATGCGAATGGAACGATCCACTTCACCACGTTTACGAAATAACGAACCTAACGATAAATGGGTGTCGATAGTTTCATCGTCAACATCGAGCATGCTGATGAATAAATCAACCGCTTTGTCAGACTCGTTCGACAATAAAAAGTTAAGCCCAGTAAAATAATCTCGGCTTAATTTTTTAGTCTGCTGGCTATCGCTATGACGAATACTGCGTCGTCCCATGTACCATCCATAACCGGCAGCGATAGGCAATAACAAGAACAAGATTTCTAGCATACTAGGCGGCTTGATCCTTAGGCGTTACAACTACACTGGTTGCATCCGCAGCGGTGAGCTTTTTAAGCGCTTTGTTACTTTTACGCAATGCGAGTTTTAACTTTACGATGTGATAACTTGCAAATATCCAGCTGATAATAAACCCGCTGAAAAATACCACAGCAAGCACCATAGGCAATCGATACTGCCCTTCAGCAATAAAGTAACTTAAGGTTACGACTTGTTCATTTTTAGCGCCAAATAATAATGCTAGAACAAACATCAATCCAACCAGTACAACGACAATAAATGATCTCACGCTATTCTCCATGAAGGTGCATCAATATAATGATTATCCAAGAAATTTACTGGGCTGACCAGCATTGACTGCCATTAGATACAAAAAAGCCTCCAATAGGAGGCTTTTTATTCAAGCGTTAATCAAGGATTAACAGCATCGACACGTTCGCGCAGCTCTTTTCCCGGCTTAAAGTGCGGTACATACTTGCCTTCCAAGTCAACAGAGGTTCCTGTTTTTGGATTACGACCCGTACGAGGCGCACGATAGTGAAGTGAAAAACTACCAAATCCACGGATTTCTATACGATCACCGGTTTCTAATGTTGTCGCCATTTGCTCCAACATTTCTTTGATTGCACTTTCCACTTCTTTCGCCGACAGTTGCGACTGCCTAGTGGCGAGTTTTTCGATAAGTTCAGATTTTGTCATCTTAGCTATCCCATATTATCAAGCCAAACACAGTCGCCTAATGGGGACAAAGTCCCCATACAACAGACGATTTTCGATTACTTACGAGCTGCTTTAAAGGCTTCAGCCATTGCGCTGCTCATTACAACATCGTCTTGCTTGTTCAAAGTAGCAATCGCTTCTTTCTGTTCAGCTTCATCTTTCGCTTTGATAGATAAGCTGATAGAACGGTTCTTACGATCTACACCCATGAACTTAGCTTCGATTGCATCACCAACTGAGTATACAGTAGATGCGTCTTCGATGCGGTCTGCAGAGATGTCAGCTACACGAATGTAACCTTCAACTGTTTCTGCTAATTCAACTGTAACACCTTTTGCGTCAACAGCAGAAACAGTACCGTGAACTACGGTGCCTTTCTTCTTGTCAGCTAAGTATGCGTTGAATGGATCATCTTCAGTTTGCTTAACACCTAGGCTGATGCGCTCACGCTCTGGGTCTACTGAAAGAACTACAGCATGGATCTCATCGCCTTTCTTGTATTCAGAAACTGCGTCTTCGCCAGTACCGTTCCAAGAAATGTCAGATAAGTGAACAAGACCATCGATTCCACCGTCAAGACCGATAAAGATACCGAAGTCAGTGATTGACTTGATCTTACCAGATACTTTGTCGCCTTTGTTGTAACGAGTTGCGAAGTCATCCCATGGGTTAACTTTACACTGTTTAAGGCCTAGAGAAATACGACGACGCTCTTCATCGATGTCTAGTACTAACACTTCAACTTCATCACCTAAGTTAACAACTTTAGATGGGTGAATGTTCTTGTTAGTCCAATCCATTTCAGAAACGTGTACTAAACCTTCAACACCTTCTTCGATTTCAACGAAACAACCGTAGTCAGTTAGGTTAGTTACGCGACCAGTAAGACGTGTGCTTTCTGGGTAGCGCTTGCTGATTTCTAACCATGGATCTTCGCCAAGTTGCTTAAGACCTAGTGATACGCGAGTACGTTCACGGTCATACTTAAGAACTTTAACGTTGATTTCGTCACCAACATTAACGATTTCAGATGGGTGCTTAACACGTTTCCAAGCCATATCAGTGATATGTAAAAGACCGTCAACACCACCTAAGTCTACGAATGCACCGTAGTCAGTAAGGTTTTTAACGATACCTTTAACAGCTTGACCTTCTTGTAGATTCTCAAGAAGAGTATCACGTTCAGCACTGCTTTCAGATTCGATAACTGCACGACGAGAAACAACAACGTTGTTGCGCTTCTGGTCAAGCTTGATAACTTTGAATTCTAATTCTTTGTACTCTAAGTGAGCGGTGTCGCGAACTGGGCGCACGTCAACTAGAGAACCTGGTAAGAAGGCACGGATACCGTTTAATTCAACAGTGAAACCACCTTTAACTTTACCATTGATGATACCGATTACAGTTTCAGCATCTTCGTACGCTTTTTCTAGAACGATCCAAGCTTCATGACGCTTAGCTTTTTCGCGAGACAATTGAGTCTCACCGAAACCATCTTCAACAGAGTCAAGGGCTACGTCAACTTCATCACCTACTTGGATTTCTAAAACGCCTTGTGCGTTTTTGAATTCGTCAGCATTGATTGGGCTTTCAGACTTAAGACCAGCGTCAACAAGTACCATACCGTTTTCGATGGCAACAACTGTACCACGGACGATAGAACCTGGACGGAACTCTAGGGTTTGAAGGGATTGTTCAAATAGATCAGCAAAAGATTCAGTCATGTTTTAGGTTACTTTCATTAAATAAACCACCATCCATCCTAGATGTGGAGTCTAGTAATATTATTCGTGTCATCCTTAACACGAATACCTACTGCACAATAATCGACCATTCGATTACGCAACAGTAATTTTTTGTCCAACGTATTCAAGTACTTGCTTCAATACATCTTCAATACCTATGCCGCTTGTATCAATAACAAGTGCATCATCAGCTGGGACTAGAGGTGAAGCGGCGCGATTGATATCACGGTCGTCTCGTTCAATAATTTCAGCTAAAAGGCGGTCGATTTTAACATCGAAGCCCTTGTCCTGCAACTGATTATAGCGTCTTTGCGCACGTTCTTCAGCAGACGCAGTTAAAAATATTTTTACTGGTGCTTTAGAAAAAACCACTGTGCCCATGTCGCGTCCGTCGGCAACAAGTCCTGGAGCGGCACAAAATGCACGTTGACGGCGTAATAATGCCTCACGTACGCGTGGTAATGCCGCCACTTTTGAGGCAGCATTTGAGCATTCTTGTGTTCGAATGGTGGTGGTAACATCTTCACCTTCGAGAATCACTTTAATGGCATCTGCCTCGGTGCCCGTTAAAAATTGAACATCAAGGTGTGCAGCCAATAAGGTCAGTGCTTCTTCGTTTTCTAGCTCAACATCATGATGAATAGCGGCTAAGGCTAAAACACGATAAATCGCACCACTGTCTAACAAATGCCACCCTAAATGTTGTGCCAACAATTGGCATATCGTCCCTTTCCCTGCACCGCTTGGGCCATCGACTGTGATCACTGGAGATCGTTCAGACATAATTTCCTCCGAAAATAATCTATCTTCCTTGAAAAGATAAAGGGTTCATCAAAATAAGCGCGCGCATTGTATAACAAAAAAATGTTAATTACTGATGAATTTTCGGTTATTAAAACCAAGATCGCCCTTTAGCACATACCTGATGCGCTAAAGGGTCCGTTTTAATTCCGCGCTGTAATATTATTTTGCTAGCTGTACAAATTGAGCAAAGTAATCTGGAAATGTCTTAGATGTGCAGTCTGGATCGTTAATGGTGATACCACAATCAGCAAAAGCCATCATTGAAAAACACATTGCCATACGATGATCATTATAGGTATCAATTGCTGCAGTATTTAATTCTGCAGGTGGTGTAATGGTAATATAGTCATGGCCTTCTTCAACTGTCGCGCCAACCTTACGTAATTCAGTGGCCATGGCCGCTAAGCGATCAGTTTCTTTAATACGCCAGTTATATATATTGGTCAGTTTTGTGGTGCCCTTGGCAAATAAAGCCGCTGTTGCAATGGTCATTGCAGCATCAGGGATATGATTCATGTCCATTTCTATCGCGCGAAGGCTCGATTTTCTGGCAATAATGAAATCATCGCCCCACTCGATATCTGCTCCCATTTGGGCTAACGCATCGGCAAACTTAACATCGCCTTGAATACTTAAGCGTCCAACACCAGTGACTTTAACTTCACCGCCTTGGATAGCGCCTGCCGCGAGGAAGTAAGATGCCGATGAAGCGTCGCCTTCTACCAGTACTTTACCGGGTGAGACATATTGTTGACCGGCCTTAATTTCGAAACGTTGATATTGATGATTGATCACTTCAACACCAAACTGCTTCATTAGCGCAATGGTGATATCAATATAAGGCTTAGAGACAAGCTCGCCTTTAATATTAATGTTGACGCTGTCTTTGGTCAGTGGCGCGACCATGAGTAATGCGGTTAAAAACTGGCTCGATAAATCACCGGCAATGTCAACATTACCGCCATTTAAGCCGGTTGCCTTAATGGTTAATGGTGGAAAACCGTCATTTTTAAGATACGTGATATCGGCACCTAATTGACGCAGCGCATCGACCAAATCACCAATTGGGCGCTCCTCCATGCGAGGCTCACCGGTTAAGGTAAATTCGCCATGGCCTAATGTGAGTGCGGCGCATAATGGTCGCATTGCAGTGCCTGCATTGCCAAGAAATAAACGCTGTGCGTTCACAGATGAAACAGCTCCACCTAAACCGGTTAATTCACAAACAGTATTATTGTCAGACAGCTGGTAATGCACACCTAACTGCTTTAATGATGCCAACATATAGCGAATGTCATCAGAGTCGAGCAAGTTAGTCAGAGTGGTTTTACCCTGCGCTAAAGTGGCTAGTAACAGTGCACGGTTTGAAATGCTCTTAGAGCCTGGAATGTTAATTTCGCCATTCATGCGAGTAATTTGGTCTAGACGCAGTTGTTTCATTAATACTCTTCTTTAGTGTTGCACTCATTAAACGTCTATCGACCGAGATATGAGTAAAAGGCTTCGCTGGAGAAATAAGTGTGACATTGTTAACGTGATGCGGATCGGTGCACATCTTAAAATACATGTCACTGGCAATTTTTCGGTACAGTTTGCTAATAATTTACTAAATAATTCTTCGTAACCCTACGTTACTGATTGTCAGCAAGGATTCAACCGTTATTTTGTGTTTTAGGTGACTTTTATACTCAAGTTGAATTTATTTTATCTTTATCGCTTTTTTTATTAGCAAATCGGACCACAACATTGGCTATTTCACCTGTCAGGCTTAGTTGCCAGAAATCGTAACAACCCTCTTGCTAATATCCCATCACAGCTGATTTAGCAGTTCTTTATTGATGTAAATCACGTTATGCTTAAGACCATAATGCATATATTGTTAGCTTATTTCGCCCTCATGCCTGTAATTTTAAATAAGAAGGTCAATTCATGTTCAATTCATTAACCGCGATGCCTGCCGATCCGATTTTAGGCCTATTGACTCAATACCGCGAAGACAGCCACCCAAATAAAGTCGATTTAGGTGTGGGCGTATATAAAGATCCTGTTGGTCATACACCTATTTTAGATTGTGTAAAAGCCGCCGAAAAAATTCGTTTAGATACCGAAACAACCAAAGTGTACATCGGCCCGACTGGCTCTGCGTCATTTAACCAACTTATGGGTGAATTAGCTTTTGGTGCTAGCCACAGTGCATTACTGGCTAACCGAGTGCGAACAGTGTCAACCCCTGGCGGAACCGGTGCTCTGCGCGTTGCTGCTGACTTTATTAAGCGTTGTAATCCTAATGCAGTGTTATGGGTTAGCGACCCAACGTGGGCAAACCACACGGGTTTATTTGAAGCAGCTGGTGTTACGGTGAAAACCTATCCGTATTATGACTACGACAGCAAAACCCTTAAATTTGATCAAATGCTGGCAACCTTAAATACCATTGGTAAAGATGACGTAGTGCTTTTACATGCTTGTTGCCATAATCCAAGTGGCATGGATTTAACGACTGAGCAATGGGATGAAGTGGTTAAGGTTACGGTTAAGCAAGGCTTTACGCCATTAATTGATATGGCTTATCAAGGTTTTGGTGACGGCGTAGATGAAGATGCTTATGGCGTACGTCAAATGGCTGCAGCAGTTGAAAGCATGATTTTATGCAGCTCTTGCTCGAAAAACTTCGGTTTATACCGCGAACGTATTGGCGCTTGCTCAATTGTGGCGAAAGATAGTGCAACTGTAGATGTTGCCCAATCGGTATTGTTATACGTAGTGCGCTGTATTTATTCTATGCCGCCAGCACATGGTGCTGCGATTGTTGAAACCATTTTAGGCACCCCAGCCCTCAAGCAACAATGGTTAGACGAGCTAAAAGTCATGCGCGACCGTATTAACGGTAACCGGGCAATGTTGGTCAATCAATTAACGGCCAATGGTGTTGACCGTGACTTTAGTTTTATCGCCCGCCAAAAAGGGATGTTCTCATTTTTAGGTGTTAAGCCAGAACAAGTGGCAACCCTTAAACAGCAATACAGTGTGTACATGGTCGGCTCAAGCCGCATCAGTATTGCTGGTATTAGTGAAACTAATGTTGATTATTTAGCGAAATCAATCGCGGCAGTGCTATAACCGATACTATTTAGATAATGGTTAGCAAGTAACATTACTGTATAAACAAGGTCGCTAAATGCGGCCTTGTTTATGCTCAGTCTAAAAAGTTGTCTGCTTACCCCCTCAAAATGACATAAAAATCAGTTATCAAAAATAGCCATTTTGTTATTCCATCATAATTCCCCAAGACCGCAATCCGAGTTAGGTTAACTTACCTGCCCTTGTAAATAGCAGGCTCAAGTGATGCCAAATATCAGCAATGCAATTTATCGAATTGAGTCAATATGCCTAATACATAATACCGTTAATTCTTGGGTCTCGATTTAAGTAATCGCACTGTTAAATCTATAGGTGATGGTTGTATATGAATTGAAGCTGCTTGTCGTTTTTAATTTACGCTCATCGGGATACAGCTCCCATTGCATGAACATTATTAACATAATGACTCTGTAACTGTTTAATTTTTCTTAAAAAGAGATAGCCTGACGCTGAATTTAATATATCAACAAAGCGAGTCAGCCATGCAAAATGAAACCATAAGTGTACAAGAGATCCCCGTATCCTCCGTTGTTTCAGCCACTGGCTGGTCACGCCAGGATACCACTTGGATGTTGAGCTTGTTTGGCACCGCGGTTGGCGCCGGAATTTTATTTTTACCGATCAATGCGGGAATGGGAGGGTTTTGGCCATTAGTGTTAATGGCACTCATGATAGGCCCAATGACCTATCTCGCTCACCGTGGATTATCTCGTTTCCTATGTTCATCAGCGATTCCTGGCAGTGACATCACTCAGGTCGTTGAAGAACATTTTGGTACTGGAGCAGGTAAAGCGATTACTTGGCTGTATTTTCTCGCCATATATCCTATTGTATTAATCTATGGCGTTGGGATAACTAATACCGTCGACAGTTTCATTATTAATCAATTAGGCATGTTTACCGACGTCCCAAGAATGTTACTCGACGGTACGCCTGCACTGACGGAAGCTGGCGGGCAAATAATCGATAAAGTCAGTGGTATTCCACGTTGGCTGCTTTCGGGAATGCTCATCTTAGGCATGATGTCGGTGATGGTTGCTGGTGAAAAATTTATGCTCTCCGTGACGCGATTATTAGTCTATCCGTTAGTCGCAATCCTTGCTTTTATGTCCTTGTACCTCATACCAGACTGGAAGTTTGATGCATTAATGGTTGTGCCTTCGACAACTAATTTTCTTGGGACTGTCTGGTTAACCATTCCAGTGTTGGTATTTGCCTTTAACCATTCACCCGCTATCTCACAATTCTCGGTTTCACTCAAAAAAGAACACGGCGCGAATGCCTCCCATAAAGCCGATGTCATCCTCCGCAATACAGCCATTATGTTAGTCGGATTTGTGATGTTGTTTGTGTTCTCTTGTGTACTGTCGTTAACACCGGCGCAGTTATTAGAAGCTAAAGCCGATAACTTGCCGATATTGTCTTATCTTGCCAACGTGCATGAAAGTGGCTTTATCAGTTATTTTGCCCCTGTCATTGCTTTCATCGCCATTATTTCATCTTTCTTCGGTCACTATATGGGTGCCACAGAAGGGTTAAAAGGCATTATTGTTAAGCAATTACCGGATAGCAGCAAGCCAGAAAACAGCACAAAAGTGGATAAATTTATTTTAGGGTTTATGTTTATCACCACCTGGGGCGTGGCGATTATGAATCCAAGTATTCTGGGTATGATTGAAGCGCTTGGTGGCCCGGTGATTGCGGCTATTTTGTATCTCATGCCAATGTATGCGATATACAAAGTCCCGGCACTGAAAGCCTACCGCGGTCGAGTAAGCAACATATTCGTCGTCATTACCGGTTTATTATCTATGACTGCCATTCTATTCGGCTTGCTGAGTTAAATAAGATAATTTGGGCGGGCTCACACCCGCTCGAATTATTGATTGAGGCAGAGTTTTGTATAAAAAACTCAGTCAAAATGTCATGTTATGCTTCAACTTCTATTGTTATACATTTATCAAAAAACAAAAACTAGAAGTAGCTCAAAACCTTACTAGCATTATCTTGCTACTATAAAACCCATATCACCTCCTTCCTTTGAGTTAATACGGTTAATGTCTTTTTACCAATCTCCCAAAAAAATGTCTGCATTTGATGCTAAGTTTGAAGCACAAAAAATAGCCTTCGCACCCGTAAGCTTTCAAGTCGCCCGTTGCTTAAGTCAATTTGGCTTACTGGCAAAAGTTGATGACGCCGGAGACGAAGGTATTAGCTTAATTCAACTGATTCAACATTTTGAACTGTCTGAGTATGCCATTCATGTATTGCTCGATATGGGATTAAGCATGGGCATTTTTTGGTGTAAGGATGATCATTATCGACTCGATAAAACGGGTTATTTCTTACTCCATGATGATATGGCCGCCAAGAACCTAAACTTCGTCCATGATGTTTGCTATCAAGGCTTGTTTGATCTTGATGATTCACTTAAGCAAGGCAAAGCAATAGGACTTAAACACTTTGGCGATTGGGATACTATTTACCCAGGGTTAAGCCAGCTACCTGAACAAACTAAAAAAAGCTGGTTTGAATTTGATCATTACTATTCAGATCATGCCTTTGACAGCTTATTACCTTTGATTTTCAAGTCAGATCCAGCTCATATTATTGATGTAGGCGGTAATACCGGTAAATGGGCATTTGCCTGCACCCGCTATAATAAAAACGTCAACGTCACCATAATGGATTTACCCGGTCAACTTGCTGTGACAATGAAAAATGCCCAAGCATGTTTGGTTGCCGACCGCGTTCATCCATTTGAAACCGATTTGCTTGATAGCAACAAACCGTTTTACCAAGGAGGTGATTTGTATTGGATGAGTCAATTTTTAGATTGTTTTTCTAAACAACAAATCATCACTATTCTTCGGCGCACAGTGGCTGCGATGAAACCTGGCAGTGAACTGTGTATTTTAGAGACCTATTGGGACAGACAGCCACACGAAGCGGGCGCCTATTGCGTTAACGCAACCTCGTTGTATTTTACCGCGATAGCCAATGGAAATAGCCGGATGTATCACAGTAAAGACATGCTTAAAATGATCAATGAGGCTGGGCTGTATGTTGATGAAGATATCGACAACATTGGCCTAGGTCATACTTTACTGCGCTGTAAATTAAAGCCGATGAATTAACAGAACTCACAGGCCAGAAAGACCAGTGGCAAGAAGTTAGAACAGTAATATAGCGATAACATACACATTTATTGATGGCATAAAAAAAGCGAATGCTGTTAGGCATTCGCTTTTTGTCTTTACTAAGCCGATCTTACGGTAAATAAATAAGCGGTTCGAATTAACTGTGCTTTACGGCGAAGTTATTCATAAAGTCCACTAAGGCTTGCACACCCGCTAGCGGCATGGCGTTATAAATACTGGCACGCATACCACCGACAATACGATGACCTTTTAACGCCACTAACCCAGCCTCCTCCGCTTGGGCTAAAAACTCACTGTCTAAGGCATCATTCACTAGTTGAAAGGTGACGTTCATGCGTGAGCGGTTTTGTGGTGCTACACCGTTTTTATAAAACGGATTGCTGTCGATACAAGCATACAGTAACGCAGCTTTTTGTTGGTTCACTTCAGCCATCGCACTTATGCCGCCATTTGCGGCTAACCACGCAAACACTTCAGAGGCTAAATACCAAGCAAACGTTGGCGGCGTATTAAACATAGAACCATACTCAACGGCAACGCGATAATCCATTACTGATGATTGCGGCAGACTTGGCAGTTTAAGCATATCGTCACGCACAATGACAATCGACAAGCCTGATGGACCAATGTTCTTTTGCGCGCCGGCATAAATAAGACCGTACTTGCTGACATCAATTTCATGCGACATGATGGTCGATGATAAATCAGCAACAATTGGCCATGGACTGTCTAACTCTTCAAAAATCTCGATACCATCTACGGTTTCATTTGAGCAATAGTGCACATAACGATAATCTTTATCGATTGCCGTTAAGTGCGGCAGTTTAACCTGATGAAGCCCATTGATTTGCTCAACAATATTGATACTGTCAATATTGTGCTCGCTTACCAATTTCTTCGCTTCAGTTACCGCTGCCGATGACCACTGACCACTGACCAAATACAGTGCCTGACCATTATCGCCAAGAAAGTTATTCACTACGTTAGAAAATTGAGCCCGGCCACCACCGTGCATAAATAACACGTGGTAATTTGCAGGAATGTTCATCAACTTGCGTAATGTCACCTCTGCTTGATCGGTCAGCGCAATAAACTCTTTACTGCGATGACTGATTTCCATCACGGAGACGCCTAGGCCATTCCAATCAATTAATTCCTGTTGTGCTTTTTGCATTACAGCTTGAGGTAACATGGCAGGTCCAGCACAGAAATTATAAATCGCGCTCACAGACAACTCCTTTGACAAATAATCAATATAGACAATAACAATTTAACCGTAATAGTAAGTATTTTACGGGTTGATGAATAGGCCTTTATTTACCTATTTTGATGAAATTTATTCCGTAAAATAAAACGAGCGCCATAAGGGCGCCCGTTCGAGGATATCTACAACAAAAGTAATCTATTACTCTTGTTCGTCATCTCCGGTTTTGGCTTCGTCTGCATCTGTTGCTTCAACATCGTCAGTTGACTCAGCATCTGTCGCTTCAGCATCGATAACATCGCTTACTGGAATAACATTGCCTTCTTCGTCTAACAACTCTTCAGTTTGAATTTCTTCAATACGCTGCAAACCAACGACTTTCTCGTCTTCTGCGGTACGGATGATAGTCACACCTTGAGTGTTACGACCAATAATGGATACGCCTTCAGCAGGAGTACGCACTAAGGTGCCTTTATTACTGATCAACATGATTTCGTCAAATGTGCCTACTTGAACTGCACCGACGACTTCACCATTACGTTCACTGACTTTAATTGATACCACGCCTTTAGTACCGCGGCTCTTCGCTGGATATTCACTCAGCTCAGTACGCTTACCGTAACCATTTTCAGTTACGGTTAAAATAGCACCGTCACCTTTAGGTACAATTAACGACACCACTTTTTGGCCAGCATCAAGTTTAATACCACGAACACCGGTAGCAGTACGACCCATAGGGCGCAGTGCAATAATTTCTTCGCCAGTTTCAGCATCAATCTTCACTTCACCGGTTTCAGAATCACGCGCTTTTTCATTAAAGCGAACCACTTTACCTTCATTAGAGAACAACATAATGTCGTCACTACCTTCAGTAATATCAACGCCAATTAATTGGTCGCCGTCTTTTAAGTTCACCGCAATAATGCCATTTGCACGAGGGTTACTGTATGCAGTTAATGCTGTTTTCTTAACGGTACCATGTGCGGTAGCCATGATGATAAATTTATCATCTGCGTATTCACGTACTGGTAGGATTGCAGTAATGTGCTCACCGTCAGACAGTGGTAATAAGTTAACAATAGGACGACCACGGGCAGTACGACTTGCCAATGGTAATTGATACACTTTTAACCAGTACATCTTACCAAAGTCAGAGAAGCACAAGATGGTGTCATGGGTGTTTGCCACCAATAACTTTTCAACAAAGTCTTCATCTTTTACTTTAGTTGCCGCTTTGCCTTTACCACCACGACGCTGCGCTTGGTAATCTGACAGCACTTGGTATTTCGCATAACCTAAGTGAGACAAGGTCACTACAACATCTTCTTCATTGATTAAGTCTTCAAGACTCATATCAATTTCGTTGGCGTTAATAATGGTGCGACGTTCGTCACCGTATTGCTCAAGTATTTCTTCTAGTTCTTCTTTAATCACTTCCATCAGACGCGATGGAGTACGAAGAATGAATAACAAACCTGCAATAAGAACTAAAAGCTCTTCATATTCAGCTAAAATCTTGTCATGTTCTAGACCGGTTAAACGGTGCAGACGTAATTCCAAAATCGCTTGGGCTTGTTGCTCAGTTAAATAGTACTGACCGTCACGGATACCGAACTCAGGCTCTAACCATTCAGGGCGTGCAGCGTCATCGCCAGCTTTTTCAAGCATGCCTTGTACATGGCCTAATTCCCAACCTTGTGCAACCAATTTTGCTTTGGCTTCAGCAGGTGTAGGTGAAGCTTTAATAAGCGCAATAATAGGGTCGATGTTAGCCAATGCAATGGCTAGTGCTTCAAGAACATGAGCACGTTCACGGGCTTTACGCAGTTCAAATACAGTACGGCGTGTGACCACTTCACGACGGTGAAGAATAAAACACTCAAGCATTTCTTTAAGGTTAAACAATTTAGGCTGACCGTTAGTCAATGCCACCATGTTGATACCAAAAGAACACTGCATTTGTGTTTGAGAATATAAGTTGTTTAGTACAACCTCACCCACTTCACCACGTTTGATTTCAATAACAATACGCATACCGTCTTTATCAGACTCATCGCGTAGGCCACTGATACCTTCTAATTTTTTATCTTTAACAAGCTCGGCAATTTTTTCAATCAAACGGGCTTTGTTAACTTGATATGGAATTTCATGAACAATAATACGTTCACGACCATTATCTTCAGTTTCAATTTCCGCTTTCGAGCGCATGATCGCGCGACCACGGCCAGTGTGATAAGCATCGATAATGCCTTTGCGACCGTTTATTGACGCTGCCGTTGGAAAATCTGGACCTGGAATGTATTCCATTAACTGTTCAATCGATAAACTTGGATCTTCGATTAACGCCAAACAGCCTTTCACTACTTCTGTTAAGTTGTGAGGTGGAATGTTAGTGGCCATACCGACCGCAATACCTGATGAACCATTGATTAATAAGTTCGGTACGCGTGTTGGTAACACCGCAGGGATCATCTCTGTGCCATCGTAGTTAGGCACAAAATCCACAGTTTCTTTTTCAAGGTCGGCTAATAATGAATGCGCCAACTTTTGCATGCGGATTTCGGTGTAACGCATCGCCGCTGCAGAGTCACCGTCGACCGAACCAAAGTTTCCTTGTCCGTCAATCAATGTGTAGCGTAGCGAGAACGGTTGCGCCATACGTACAATTGTATCGTATACAGCAGTATCACCGTGTGGGTGATATTTACCAATTACGTCACCAACGACACGAGCGGATTTTTTATATGGTTTGTTCCAATCGTTTTTTAATTCGCTCATTGCGAACAATACTCGACGGTGAACTGGTTTTAAACCGTCACGGACGTCAGGTAATGCACGACCTACAATTACGCTCATGGCGTAATCAAGGTAAGAATTTTTAAGTTCGTCTTCGATGTTAATTGGCGAAATAGATGATGCCAGATCAGTCATAAACTGCGCGTTCCCCTAAAGTGAGCTGACAATAAAACTTCCATATTATTATCTAGCTTAAAAACGTGATTTGGCATTCTAACACAGATATTTAATGTCGCCAGAGCAAAGACCAGCCAAATGCTCTATCACTCTTAAAAATTACAAAAAAGCTAATATTTTCAGCTAATTTAGTTTATTCATTGGCTAATATACGACTAAATTTGAGCAACAATTATCGTTAACTTGCTGATGATTTAAGCAGTTGATAGCATAAAACATCCATTTACCTCGCTTAAATGGATATTTTATGAGCAAGCGTAAACGGCAAAAGCCATTGTTGACTACTATTCGCAAAGGTTATCGCTATAATAGCGACCATACTTTATTACACACTTAGGTTACGTTATGTCACACGCTGAACAATCGACACCCAATGTTGATCCACTCGAGATCGCAAAATTTGAAGCCATGGCGCAAACGTGGTGGGATCTCAATGGCGAGTTCAAGCCATTACATTTACTTAATCCACTGCGTTTAAACTACATTGACCAAACCGCTGAAGGTATTTTTGACAAAAAAGTACTTGATGTTGGCTGTGGTGGCGGTATTTTGTCAGAAAGTATGGCGCGCCTAGGTGCTAACGTTGACGGTATTGATATGGGCAACGCACCACTTGAAGTGGCAAAACTACATGCTTTAGAGTCTGGTGTTACGGTTAATTACCTCAAAACAACAGCCGAAGCACATCGCGATAACCACCGCGAATATTATGATGTGGTCACTTGCATGGAAATGCTCGAACATGTACCCGATCCCCAATCAGTTATTCAAGCCTGTTGTGACATGGTTAAACCTAATGGATTTGTGTTTTTCTCAACCATAAACCGTAATATGATGTCGTATTTAAAGACGATTATCGGCGCAGAGTATTTATTAAAAATGCTGCCAGTTGGTACTCACGATCACAGCAAGTTTATTCGCCCATCGGAACTGATGGCATTGGTCGATAACACCGACTTATTGTGTAAAGATGCGCTGGGAATTACCTACAATCCATTGTCGGGTGTGTTTAAGTACACTAAAAGTGTCGATGTAAATTATATGATAGCCACTCAAAAAATTGATTAATCATCCAGGTGATTCTTTTCAACATTTCAATGTGAATGCACCACAATAGCGTTATGTTGTGCCAATAACGCTATAAAGGGCTTGCACTGTCTATTGTTATTTTCTCTCGTTAGGAGCTAGCCCTTGCATAAACAAGATATAAAAGGAGTGCTGTTCGATTTAGACGGTACCTTAGCCGATACCGCACCAGATTTAGTACAGGCATTGAATCTCAGCTTGGATGAAGCCGGTTTTAACGTCCAACCGCTTGACTTGATGCGCCATGCGGCATCACATGGCAGCTTATATTTAGTTAAAACGGCCATTCCAGATGCCGATGAACAAGTACAAATTACCATCCAGCAAGCACTACTTCAGCATTATGCCCGTATCAATGGTGACAACAGCCGTTTATTCGCTGGCTTACCCGAACTATTATCCTTATTTGATGCCCAATCGATTCCTTATGGCGTAGTGACCAATAAGCCGGCTCGATTTGCCAGGCCATTAGTGGAAAAGCTTG
This sequence comes from Shewanella sp. AC34-MNA-CIBAN-0136, assembly GCF_040309945.1. Lineage (NCBI taxonomy): Bacteria > Pseudomonadati > Pseudomonadota > Gammaproteobacteria > Alteromonadales > Shewanellaceae > Shewanella > Shewanella sp. AC34-MNA-CIBAN-0136. Next base: position 173,817 of record NZ_JBEOPJ010000007.1, read on the forward strand.
GTTTAACTCATAAATTGAAAACCATGATCAGTGGTGATAGCACTCGTCACTCTAAACCTCATACCGCACCAATGCTGTTAGCAGCACAACAAATTGCCATTGCTCCTCAAAGTATCTTATATCTAGGTGACGCTGAACGTGACTTAGTCGCCGCCCACAATGCCAGTATGTTAGGCGGCGTTGCGTTATGGGGTTATTTATCTGCGACAGATAAACCTGACACATGGCCAGCAGGCAAACAATTTCAACACGGAGCCTCACTTAAACAGTTTTTCACTGATTAATGACAGTGTTCGGCATCGGTTTAGCGGGTTAATTTTTGGGTAAATGAACAAAGCATGAGTGAAGTTTAACGGGTCTTATTAAGCTTAAATGTACAGTTAACAGTCATCAATTTCTACCCGATCAAAACCAACAAAAGATCAACCAATAAACGGTCCATTTTTTTTGATCGCTGTTTATTTTAGCGATCAAATTTTTATCATTTGATGGATTAAAAAATATCATTTATCAAAAACTCTTTATGAATTTGGGCTCTAGGGTTAGTTGTCACTAACCCTGCCGTTTATCCTCAAGTTATCCACAAGAAGTTAATGAAATTGTGGCTTGCAATAAACCTCAAACCTCACTATCTTGTATCTTAGATTTTAAATAACACCATATCTTGTGTGTGGCTGACAATCAAAACACTACTCCACGACGTTCCAAAGGATGTAGTGGCTAACTGAACGTACTGGTGTTTAACTACCACGTTGTGAGTACATCAGGTTGATTGTTTTAACATGGAATTGTTTTGTAACTGGTTCGGATCGAATCAAGCAGCACTGCATCCAACAACAGATCACATGATTAGATATAGAACCAAGGCCTCTCTTCAATGAATAGCAATATGACAGTCACTAAACGCAGTGGCGAACGTGAATCTATCGATTTAGATAAAATTCATCGCGTAATCACTTGGGCAGCCAAGGGATTAAAAAACGTCTCAGTATCTGAAGTAGAACTTCGATCTCATCTGCAGTTTTTTGATGGCATTCCAACAGAAGCCATTCATGAAACGATCATTAAAGCTGCGGCTGACTTGATCTCTCCAGAGTCACCTGACTACCAATTTGTGGCTGCCCGCTTAGCGGTGTTCCACTTACGTAAAAAAGCGTTTGGTCAATTTGAACCACCAACGTTATATGACCATGTCACCAAATTAGTTGAACTGGGTAAATATGACATGCATATCATGGCTGACTACAGCCGTGAAGAATTAGACACACTCGACACCTATATCGATCATTGGCGCGATTTGAACTTCTCTTATGCCGCGGTAAAACAACTTGAAGGTAAATACCTGGTTCAAAACCGTGTTACCCATGAAGTGTACGAAAGCGCCCAGTTTTTATACATATTAGTCGCAGCATGTTTGTTTGCCCGTTACCCAAAAGAAATTCGTTTGAAGTACATTAAAGACTTCTATGACGCGACGTCTCTGTTTAAGATTTCTTTACCGACACCAATCATGGCCGGTGTGCGTACCCCTACACGTCAGTTCAGCTCATGTGTATTGATTGAGTGTGATGACAGCTTAGATTCAATCAATGCGACTGCATCGTCTATCGTTAAATACGTTAGCCAACGTGCTGGTATTGGTATTAATGCGGGTCGTATTCGTGCCCTTGGTAGCCCTATTCGTGGCGGCGAAGCATTCCACACCGGTTGTTTACCATTTTATAAGTATTTCCAAACAGCGGTGAAGTCTTGTTCTCAAGGCGGCGTACGTGGAGGTGCAGCAACGCTGTTCTATCCTTTATGGCATCTAGAAGTTGAATCGCTATTAGTACTAAAAAACAACCGTGGTGTTGACGACAACCGTGTACGTCATCTTGACTACGGTGTGCAGTTAAACAAATTAATGTACCAACGTTTGATTAAAGGCGAATATATCAGTCTATTCAGCCCATCAGACGTGCCTGGTCTTTACGATGCATTCTTTGAAGACCAAGTTGAGTTTGAACGTTTATACCTTCAGTATGAACAAGACAGCAATGTCCGCAAAAAACAAATTAAAGCGGTTGAACTGTTTTCATTGATGATGCAAGAACGAGCTTCGACTGGCCGTATCTATATTCAAAACGTCGATCACTGTAATACTCACAGCCCGTTTGACTCTAAAGTTGCGCCAATTAAGCAATCTAACTTATGTTTAGAAATTGCTTTACCGACTAAACCACTTAAAAACATCGATGATCCAGACGGTGAAATCGCGTTGTGTACCTTGTCAGCACTTAACTTAGGCGCAATTAAAGATTTATCAGAGCTTGAACCATTAGCTGATTTAGCTGTTCGTGCACTAGATAACTTACTTGATTACCAAGATTACCCAATTAAAGCCGCGCAAACGAGTTCAATGAACCGTCGTACCTTAGGTATTGGGGTGATTAACTTTGCTAACTATTTAGCTAAAAACGGTAAAAAGTATTCAGACGGTTCAGCTAATAACTTAACTCACAAAACCTTTGAAGCGATTCAGTTTTATTTACTGAAAGCGTCGATGAACTTAGCAAAAGAGCAAGGTGCATGTCCGTTATTCCACGAGACAACTTATTCGAAAGGTATTTTACCTATCGACACCTACAAGCGTGATTTAGACAAGATTTGTGACGAGCCATTGCACATGGACTGGGAAAGCTTACGTAGCGACATTAAGCAGTACGGTTTACGTAACTCAACTTTGTCTGCGCTAATGCCGTCTGAAACCTCATCGCAAATTTCAAATGCGACTAATGGTATCGAGCCTCCACGCGGTTTAATTAGCGTTAAAGCCAGTAAAGATGGTCAGTTAAAGCAAGTCGTTCCTGATTTTGAATTACTGAAAGATAAGTATGAACTGCTGTGGAATATGCCAAACAACGATGGTTACATCCAACTTGTTGGTTTAATGCAGAAGTTTATCGACCAAGCTATTTCGGCTAACACCAATTATGACCCAAGCCGTTTTGAAGGCGGTCGTGTACCGATGCAAACATTGTTAAAAGACTTGTTAAGCGTCTACAAACTGGGCATTAAAACATTGTATTATCATAATACTCGTGACGGTGCTTCTGATCAGTTTGACGACATTATTGCTGTCGAAGAAGAAGACGATGGTTGTGGTGGCGGTGCGTGTAAGATCTAATCATCACTTTATCTATATTTAGCGGGGGCCTTCCCCGCTTTTTGAAAAATGCGTTTTCAGGACACCTAAATAATGGCTTACTCAACATTTTGTCAAACACCTAACGATTCTACCAAAGAACCTATGTTTTTCGGTCAATCGGTTAATGTGGCACGCTACGATCAACAGAAATATGAAGTCTTTGAAAAGCTAATTGAAAAGCAATTATCGTTTTTCTGGCGTCCAGAAGAAGTTGATGTCAGCCGTGACAAAATTGATTTCGGTAATTTGCCTGAACATGAACAGCATATTTTCCTATCAAATCTAAAATACCAAACATTACTCGACTCAATTCAAGGCCGTTCACCGAATGTGGCATTTTTGCCTTTGGTATCGCTACCAGAATTAGAAACGTGGATTGAAACATGGTCGTTTTCTGAAACCATTCACTCGCGTTCGTACACTCACATTATTCGTAATATTGTTAATAACCCGTCTGTGGTATTTGACGATATTGTACAAAATGACGAAATCTTAAAGCGTGCCGGTGATATTGCCGCTTATTATGATGACTTAATTAACCTCACCCAGATTAATAACTTGTTAGGTGAAGGAACGCACATTATTAACGGTAAAGAAATCACCGTTAATTCACGTATTCTTAAAAAGTCATTATATTTGTGCATGATGTCAGTTAATGCCTTAGAAGCGATTCGCTTCTATGTCAGTTTTGCCTGTTCGTTTGCCTTTGCAGAGCGCCGGGTCATGGAAGGTAATGCTAAAATTATTCGCTTAATTGCCCGTGATGAAGCATTACACCTCAATAGCACACAACACATTTTAGCTCTGATGCAGGGTGGTAAAGACGACCCAGAAATGGGAGAAATTGCTGCTGAGTGTAAGCAAGAAGCGTATGACTTATTTGTTAAAGCGGCAGAACAAGAAAAAGAATGGGCCAAGTACTTATTCAAAGATGGTTCGATGATTGGTTTGAATGAACAGATTTTATGCCAGTACGTTGAGTTTATTACTAACCAACGGATGAAGTCAGTTCACTTACCTCAACCTTATGATGAACAGTCAAACCCACTACCGTGGATGAAGAACTGGTTAGAAAGTGATGCTGTACAGGTTGCCCCACAAGAAGTAGAAGTGTCATCTTATCTTGTTGGTCAAATTGATTCTTCTGTTGATGGCGACGAGTTTTTAGATTTTGACCTATAAAAATTTTTTCAAAAAAGCCCCTATCGTAAGCTTGAAAGGACAGCCGGTTATTTTATTTGACGGCCAACATTCAAGCTTATTAGAAGCGCTTGAGTCGAAAAAAGTAAAAGTGTTTTCAGAGTGTCGTAATGGATTTTGCGGCGCGTGTAAAACCACAGTGATATCAGGAGAAGTTAAATACTTCTCCGAGCCACTAGCAGAACTGAAATCAGATGAATGTCTGCCCTGTTGTTGTGTACCTGAGGGTGATTTAAACCTCAAACTATCAACTGAAGGTGTACAAGTGGTGGCTAAACGTCAATATATTTCAACCAATGACACTCATAAGCCAACAACTGCGTTAACCCAACAATTACAGGCTAACCCTAAACTTGTCCACGAACGTTAACTTATCGTCCCGTTAACACCCTTCTAGATGTTCAAAGCAACACTTAGCAACACACGTTTACCCGTCTCAATCTTAGTCACGCTGTGTTCATACTTATCTGGACGAAATAAATATACTCGTCCCCATAAGTTCATGATGCATTTGGCACAACGAAACACCCCGCCCACTTTAGGTTGTACAAGGACAAAATTGAGTTTGTAATAGCGGCCTTGTTGTACCGGATCGATATGTGTCATCACACGATGATGAGTATGGTAGGTCACCAGATTTATCGATAATATTCGACTGCTAAAAATGGCTTTATTGATAACCTTGGCCATGGTATCTCCAATGGGAACATCAGCAGCAGATTATACCTATTCGATAAAATTTTTGGGTCATATTCACCAGCCAAAATCATATAACATAGACGAGACGATTTCATCAGGTTAGTCAGCAACTAACGCCATCGAGCTTATCGCAGGGATATTGTTACTTGATAGCTTGTACAGAAGAAAGTCTATTGATGATCTTACTGGGCTAATATTAAGGTATCGAGATTAATCCTTTAATCATTATTGACTCGTGCTAATAATGACTAATGCTAGTGTAGATAATGGCTATGGCTAGAGTAGATAATGGCTAATGCTAAAATAACTAGCATAAATAGTAATGAGTCAGCCACCGCCCATAACGAGTAAATCAATTCTCTATAGTGTCCATTTATGGCAATAATACCGTGAAATTAGGCTCATTGACGCGTCAATAAGCCTAATGAAGTAAACGGTACTGAACTTGCTGCTTATCACGAGGTAAGGTTAGCTCTCCGTTATGGTATCGCAAGATGAAACATAATGTTCTAGCTCAATAACACCTTGCAAAATCATCCCATGATAATGGGCTTTCACCAGTTGATAATTCATACTTGGTGCAAAGTAATACGTCACCTCTTCGGCCCCGGTTTGCTCCACCGGAATAAGTTGTATCTCCCCCAAAGACGCAATGGTAGCGGTTAATTCGTCCTTTACATAAAATTGATAAGGTTCAATTGCATCTGAAGCTTGCCTAATTAACGCAAATTGACGTCGGCCACCGAGCAAGTTTTCGCGTATTTGAATGGCTAAGGTGTCTACATCCCTTAATGGTATTTGGCTTGAGGTATAATTCTCAATATCGCCATCAACATCCACTCGTGACTCAAGGCCATTATTGTAAAAAGTGGCTTGCATGTCTCGTGAGCGAAAACCGGTTACCTGCTGATGAAAACTATCGGTTAGCCATTCATTGCGGTTATTTGACCACGATAACTCAGTACGTTGTTGATATTGAGTGCCAATCCCTAAAATACTGGCTTCACTCTTTGAGGTTATAACAGCAGATTTACCCTGCCAGTTCTCAGTACGGTTCATCTTACCAGTGTGTAGACCACTGAGATAAATAGCGTAATTAAAGCTTCGCTGGCAACTGTGTGGAATGTCACTGGCCAAGGCACTATTACTCTGCAATAAGCCACTAACCAAACACACACTTATCAGTATTCTCGGGACTAGGAAACCAGCTACCGCCAACGACCTGCTGTTACGACACCCGGTCATCATAAGCTTCATTCGCGACATTACTGTCATCATCAATAGTATCGCCTTAAAAGACTTCATTCACATTTAGGTAGAAGTTAGTTTCATTTTCACCGACCCCTACATCAAATCGTAAATTAATATTGTCTTTAATTTTGAATCGAAATCCTGTGCCATAGGCCGTTAATAGCGTATCGGTTAGCTCACTCACTTTAGGTGCCACACTACCAACAGCGCCCCAAAATACCATGCCATAACGTTGGAACACTGGTAAGCGATATTCAACTTGCCCCATCATCATTTGCTCGTCACGATATCGGCCTCTAATGTAACCTCGCATCGCGTCGGAGCCACCAAGATCAGGTAATAGATTCCAAGGTACATCGCCACTGGTTAGATGACCTTGCACTTGCCATGCGATTAAACCCGGTGTCGAGCCTAAATCAATATAGTTCGCTAATTCAATATTATAAGTAGAAAACGAATCGAACTGGTCATTTTGGTATAATCCAGCATCAACCTGAAATAACCAGCCTTTTGTTGCGTTTAAACGGTAATCTCTTGAATCATAAATACTGGTTACTACAACACCTGAGCTAAAGTTGTCTGGCAGAAGCGTACTTGAATCCACAGGAGCTTCTGTTGCGACTAATTCTAAGCTGTCGGCCGTGGTATAAATAAAGTCAGCACCCACACCAATAAAATAGTTACTGGCAACTTCGGTCATCCAACGCGGCTTAAAACTATACAGTTGTTCTTTGAACTCATGATGATTAAGGTCTTGGTCGCCTTGTTCAATCCCTATTCCATAATAAACAGCAGCTTCATTATGCAGTTCTAAGTCAAGCAACAAACGCTGTTTACCTTGATTTAAAAACGTCATATTTTCTACCGTGACGCCATAAGAATTGTTCACAGAAGCAAATGAATTCAACACCAATGATGAAGGCTGTTGTTCACTTGATGCGTTATCTGTTTTGTATAACCCCACCATAAGTAAACCCACACCAAACTTTTTCTCTGGGGTGTAATAAGCCGTAGGTAAATAACTCATATCAATAGCTTTAGTATCATCGAATTCACCATCCGCGCCAAAAACCGACAAAATGTCATCAATCCATGTTGGTTGCATATCTTTGGGGGTTTCAAATAAAGGTTCAACTGCGGTTGCGGCGTTAGAAAAAACAAATAGTGTTAAAAGTAAGGTCCGTTTCATAAAAACTCTATTAAAATGTTAAAAAAAATAGGCGTGCATGATGACTTCCATGCCAAATTTTGGAATCACTATTCAATGAGTTATCGACAATAATCGCTTCAAATAATAGCCGATTCAGATAAGAATCAAATAATAACTAAATCAAAAAAGATTATCCTACTCATCACTCAATACTGACTGAAGAAGAACTTAAGTCTTGCTGAAGTTCTCCATCATTAAATACAAGATATTATACTGCGTTAAATGATGGCCTTTATACCTAACGTTAGTTTAGGCGTACCATCAGCAATATTTTTAATCTATAGGCGCAACTGATATCATTACGCTAAATGACGGCCGCTAATATAACACGTTTGGCAGCTCTTTTTAGTGATAACTCAACATTCACCCCATCGATATCTTTCGGTAAAAGGATCAGAATCGACTATATTTAGCTGAATGGCTACAGCATTTTCATCTAATAAACAAGAGTCTACAAAGCACAAATTCAGTACTATTGAGCCTCATTTAATCAGTAGCCCATCAGCAAGTAAAAATTATTTCCTTAGATATATCATCCAGCGCGCAAGTAAGGTATAACGACGCTATGAAAACGCCTATACGATTACAACCACTGGTTGACGATGGTCTCGTCGATGAAGTGATAAGCCAACTCATGAGTGGCAAAGAAGCTACGGTCTATATGATCAGATGTGGCGATGCGATTCGCTGCGCCAAAGTGTATAAGGAAGCCACTAAGCGCAGTTTTAAAAAAGCAGCACAATATCAAGAAGGTCGAAAAACCAAAAACAGTCGTCGTGGTAGAGCCATGGAAAAAGGTTCTAAATACGGTCGTGAAGAACAAGAAAAAGCTTGGCAGAATGCCGAGGTCGACGCGTTATATAAATGCGCCGCCGCTAAAATTAGAGTACCAGTGCCTTATGGCTGCTTTGATGGAGTGCTATTGATGGAGTTGATCACCAATATTCATGGTGATGTTGCACCTCGATTAAATGATGTTACTCAGATGAGTGCTGAACAAGCGCAAACGCAGCATTACGTTATGATGGGTTATGTCGTACGAATGTTATGTGCAGGTATTGTTCATGGCGATTTATCAGAGTTTAACGTGCTCGTAGATCAGAATGGACCGGTTATCATTGACCTGCCCCAAGCTGTTGATGCATCAGCAAACAATAATGCCAAAGCGATGTTATTTCGTGATGTGAATAATATGACAGACTATTATTCTCAATTTGCCCCAGAATTAGCCGCAACAAAATATGCTAAAGAAATGTGGGCCTTGTACGAACAAGGTGAATTAACGCCGGAAACACAATTGACCGGTTTATTTGAAGAAGACACAACAGCGGCTGACGTCGATTCTGTATTAGAAGAAATTAACGCTGCATTTGAAGAAGCCCAAGAAAGACGCGAGCGCATGAGTGATGCAAACAGCGACGAGTATTAAATCGATCGTTTATTCACTCATGTGAACACCTAGGGAGACATTCCGACAAATTATCGAATATGTGATCGAATACACTATCGAATAAATTGTCAGGTTATTGTCTCCCTATTTAATTAGCCCTTCTCCTTTAATGAACGTCAAGCTAACCCGAGTTGACAGCGAATTCCCCCCGAGTTAATACCGAATTAATACCGAATTAAACCGCTTTTTTTAATTAAGCAGCAAGTGGGTTAACCATAACCGCTGGTTGCCTAAACGCTGCACATTTCTGAGGCGATAGTTAACCCTCTTGTAAGCAAACACAATAGTCTCATTACTGGCTAAACCTCAATCAATTGCTTTTTCCCACATAGTCATGAGTGAACCGTTATGTTTGCTAAAAAGTAATATGATCAATTTGCACACTTTATATAACCTTGTTTTTCACATGGGTAAATAGGCGTATAATAATATTGGAAAGTTAACAAGGAGAATATTATGAGTAGCTATGTTCTATCAGTATTACTCGTTTGTCTGACTATTTTTATGTCAGCTAATGTTATTGGAAATGAAAATGGAATGATGAGAATGTCTCAGATGCCTGCATTTTCCGATTTTGATACTAATCAAGACAAATTGATATCTGAAGAGGAATTTGAACGCTTTCAAAAAGCCAGGCAAGCATTGCATCAATCTGAAGGGCGACTATTAAAAAACGCATCGGATTGTGATGAAATGTTTGAGCGTATCGATTTGGACCGCAATAAGTTTATTGATACTGAAGAGTTTCAATCTCATCACGAAATGATGAGAAATTCTAAATAATCACAGTTTGGGATATCTACATAATCTCAGCTCGGGATAATAATCAACATCGCTTTAGAGAGGTAATCAGCATCACCTCTCTTTTAAATACGCTATAGCATAGCAAACGACTTAGTTGTATCTACACCTGCAAGATATAGCGCTATTTTTCCACACCATCGCTAAAATTACTCATTACTCATTACTCATTACCCATTACTCCTGCGCTGCAATAAGCTTACTTTTAAATACGCCATAAAAAGCAATACAAGCACCCGCAAAACCTAAAAACGAGCATATTAAGCGATAATCAGTGTTGTCGATGAAGAAGTTAGCCACACTGAATACCAACAAAATGAATAAGCCAATATTTTTGGTCATCATCATTTTAGGCTCGAACATCAACCATTGATCACATTTAGGGCACTGTGTTTCAACCCCATGTTTACCTTTACGGACTTGTTTAAGCGCTTTACGGGCAAAGATACCCTTACAACGAGGACACTCCATTTAACATTACCTTCAATAATTTTTATCAAAATAATACAATGAATTAACTCTACATCAAAGTTTTCCTTGAGAGCCAATATTACAGAGCAAGCTAATATCATTTAATAACTCACATCATTTGGAACGTTCGTTCAAAATAGTAATTGAACGAATGATATAGTTAGTTTATAGTAACTCATGGCTCACATTATGAGCACGCTAACTCGCTACAGATAGAACTTATTGGCAAGTATATCAAATGATAAAGAGCTTAAGCACTTGGCTCATAACCCAAATGGAACAATGAACATGCATAAAATGATTGGATTTGATGTTTACGGCACATTAGTGGATCCAGTGGATATGGGCCAGCATCTGCAGCAATTGATTGGCGACAAGGCACAAGCATTTGGTCAATTGTGGCACGATAAAAAAGTCGAATATGCATTTCGTCGTGGCTTAATGCAACAATATGAAGATTTCGGTGTGTGTACTCAACAAGCTTTACAATATTGTTTATCTGTTTTCAACGTCACACTGTCAAACAGCGAACAACAAGATTTACTGGCTAAATTTAGTCAACTCACGGCTTTTGATGATGTCATTCCTGGGCTAGCATTACTGCGCAATCAAGGTCATACCCTCGCCGCTTTTTCAAATGGACCTGAAGTTGCGGTTCGTACACTGATGCAAAATTCAGGCGTTTTACCGCAGCTCCATGACGTTATCAGTGTTGATGACCTAAAGACGTTTAAACCTAACCCCGCCGTTTACCATTATTTAATGACTCGCACCCAATCTGACCTCAATCATTGTTGGATGGTGTCGAGTAATCCATGGGATGTGATTGGTGCAAAAGCCGCCGGACTGAATACGGCTTGGATCAAAAGAGACAGTAAAAAAATATTTGACCCGTGGGGCATTGAACCAGACATAACCGCCAGTAGTTTAATCGAATTAAGTGAACAACTGGATGCCCTGTAATAAATAACTCACATGCTGTATTTAAACAATATAAGCATAACTCATACGCGTTGATGCTAATACATTAAAACTTTACACGCTACACTAACCACATTGTGCTAAGCGCATTATCAATTTACTTAACCTGCTAACAGGTTGTACAAGGATATTTTATGACTAACCAATATACCCCGCCTAAAGTGTGGCAAAATAATAACAATGGCGCTAATAAGTGGGCGAACATTAATAGCCCTGAGTCAGGTGCAAGATTTGATAAAGTGCTGCCTGTCGGAGAGCATGCTTTGCAACTCTACTCTCTTGGCACACCAAACGGGCAAAAAGTAACTATCATGTTAGAAGAGCTACTGGCCTTAGGCATTAAAGAAGCTGAATATGATGCTTATCTGATTAACATCGGGGAAAAGGATCAATTCTCGTCAGGGTTCGTTGCCGTTAATCCAAACTCAAAAATTCCTGCTTTATTGGATAAATCAGCTAATGAAGACGAAAACGTGTTTGAATCTGCTTCAATTTTGGTTCATCTAGCAGAGAAGTTTAACCAATTCCTCCCTAAAGATGGCAAAGCCAGAACGCAAACATTTAACTGGTTGTTCTGGGCCCAAGGTTCAGCGCCATTCCTCGGTGGCGGCTTCGGTCACTTCTATGCTTATGCCGATGAAAAGCAGGAATATCCAATTAATCGCTTTGCTATGGAAGTTAAACGCCAGTTAGATGTGCTAGATAAACAACTGGCAAAAAACACCTTTATTGCTGGTGAAGAATATAGCATTGCAGATATTGCTATTTGGCCTTGGTATGGCAACTTAGTCTTGGGCAATTTATATGAGGCTGCCGAATTCCTAGAAGTAGAGACTTATACCAATGTTGTTCGTTGGGCTAAATTGCTTGAAACTCGTGAAGGGGTCCAACGTGGTCGTATCATCAATCGCTCTTGGGGCGAAGAATGGGAACAAGTTCCTGAGCGTCATTGCGCTGAAGATATTGATAAGGTTCTAAAACTGCGTCCTAGCACAGTAAAATAACGTAGTCGTCAACGTTTGGCGCTATTGTTTCACTGACTTATTTTGTTGCCATATTAAAAAGCCTTCTGCATTACAGAAGGCTTTTTTTGTTTCCGTATTTCAGTTCGAAACAACGACAGTACAAAACAACGCAAATTGTGGACGTTATTTCACACTAGAAACTCTGTGACAATTAAATACTCATCGCGAGTTCTGCACCTTGGCGAATAGCGCGTTTGGCATCTAATTCAGCCGCCACATCTACCCCACCAATTAAATGTACAGGTAATCCTGTGGCTTTCATTTCATCAACCAAACTGCGATTCGACATTTGTCCGGCACACAACACCACATTATCTACAGCAAGAATTTCAGATTGTTCACCTATTTTAATGTGAAGGCCTTGTTCATCAAACTTTTCGTAGCTTACGCCGGTTTTCATATGAACTTGATGTTGCTTCAACACGCTGCGATGGATCCAGCCAGTAGTTTTACCTAAACCTTTGCCCATTTTGGTGGTTTTACGTTGCAGTAAATACACTTCACGACCAGGAATATGTTCGGCTTCTTCAGTTAACCCGCCAGCATTCTGATAGGCTTTATCAATGCCCCACTGTTTTAACCATTTATCGGGTTGCAAAGTGCTCGATTCTAATTCGCATAAGAAATGCGCCATATCAAAACCAATACCGCCAGCACCAATTAATGCTACCGTTTTACCCATTTCAACTTGGCCCGTTAATACTTGTTGGTAATCGACCACTTTAGGATTATCAAAACCCGGTAAATCCAACGCTCGTGGTACCACACCAGCGGCGATGACCACTTCATCAAATTTCTCATTGGCCAGCACTGCCGCATCCAATTTAGTGTTTAGACGCAGTTCAACGTTATGCAGTTTAATTTGGTTAATGAAATATCGAATAGTTTCACTAAACTCTTCTTTACCCGGGATTTTACGCGCTAAATTAAACTGACCACCGACTTCAGACTTGGCTTCAAACAATACCACTTCATGTCCACGAGACGCTGCGTATACCGAGAACGCCATTCCCGCAGGACCGGCGCCCATAACAGCGATACGTTTTTTACTGGTTGTTGGAGTAAAATTAATTTCGGTTTCATAACAAGCACGAGGATTAACTAAACAGGTTGCCCGCTTCATCGCAAAAGTATGGTCCAAACAAGCTTGATTACAACCAATGCAGGTATTAATCAACTCTGGGGTATTAGCTGCCGCTTTATTCACAAACTCTGCATCTGCTAAAAATGGCCGAGCCATCGATACCATATCAGCTTGACCTGATGCAATAATCGCCTCGCCAATTTCTGGGGTATTAATTCGGTTGGTGGCAATTAACGGAATCTTGACTTCTTTTTTGAGTTTTTCTGTTACCCAAGAAAAAGCACCACGCGGTACACTGGTCGAAATCGTCGGTACACGTGCTTCATGCCAACCAATACCGGTATTAATAATACTCACACCGGCTTGTTCAAGCGATTTTGCCAGCTGAACCACTTCATCCCACGTTGAGCCATTGTCGACTAAGTCGAGCATCGACAAACGGAACACAATAATAAAGTCACTGCCTACTTTCTGACGAATAGCGTTAACGATTTCAATCGGAAACTTAACCCGATTGTCATAACTGCCGCCCCATTCATCGGTACGTTTATTGGTGCGCGAACTGATAAATTGATTGATCAAATAGCCTTCAGAGCCCATGACTTCAACGCCATCATAACCGGCTCTTTTCGCCAATGCCGCGCTGGTAGCATAATCTTTAATTGTCGAACGCACTTGACGAGCAGACATCGCTGAAGGGGTAAACGGGGTAATTGGCGATTTTACTTTGCTCGGCGCTAAGCTAAAAGGATGATAGCTATAACGGCCCGCATGCAAGATTTGCATACAGATTTTACCGCCCGCGTCATGCACAGCATCGGTAACTATTTTATGTTTACCCACTTGCCAAGAAAAGCTTAATTGGCAGGCATGTGGCGCTAAACGGCCACGTAAATTAGGTGCGATACCGCCAGTAACGATTAACCCGACGCCACCTTGAGCACGCTCTTTATAAAAAGCTGCCAGTTTCTCAAATCCGCCTTTTTCTTCTTCTAACCCCGTGTGCATTGAGCCCATCAACACGCGGTTTTTCAGCTGTGTAAAGCCGAGATCTAAAGGTTCTAATAAGTGTGGAAACGACATTCAAACATCCTTTTTAAACAAGTGATTTAAACCAGCATACCCCGACAGTAAAGTTTGCTCAATCATTTAAACGCTCGTTTGTTAAAAACCTTTACAATTGAATTTCACATTTTTATTGATTTTCAGTTAGGATGACTACATTAGACTGATAAAGGAGTGGCAAATGTCCGCTAAACCCTCGTTTTTAAAAAGGATGTTTTTACTGTTATGGAATACAGTAAACGGTATCCGTAAGTTCATCATCAACGTTATATTTTTTGGTTTGTTGGCTGTCATCGCTGTAGTACTTCTCAACAGCGAAGATGAAATTGTCGTCGAAGATCAATCAGCATTAGTGCTGAACTTGTCTGGGAGCATAGTGGACCAAAAACATTATGTAGACCCAATAGAAATGGCATTTAGCCAAGGGCAAGCGAATGATCCAGAAGGTGAAATTCTATTAGCCGATGTACTTTATACTATTAATAATGCGACTCAAGACGCCCGCATTAACAGTATAGTACTGGACTTAGCGGATCTTCGTGATGCCGGTATTAGTAAAATGACCGCTATAGGTGAAGCATTAACCCAGTTTAAAGCCGCCAATAAGTCAGTTATCGCTATGGCCAATGGTTATGATCAAAACCAATATTTTTTAGCCAGCTTTGCAGACAAAATATACCTTAATAACCAAGGTATGGTAGCGCTTGATGGCTTAAGCCGTTATCGCTTATATTACAAAGCTGCACTCGAAAAACTCAAAATCACCACTCACGTATTTCGAGTGGGAACCTTTAAATCAGCTGTAGAACCCTTTATTCGTGACGATATGTCTGATGCCGATAAAGTCGCCAGTAAAGTATTGTTAAACGATATTTGGCAAAGTTATTCAACTATTGTGGCCAGTAACCGTCAAATAGCCCCAGATCAATTAGTGTTAACTCCAGATGAATTCCTTGCTCAGCTTGATAAAGCTGAAGGTGACAGTGCTCAAATGGCTGTCAACATGAAATGGGTTGACGAACTGGTTTCGGCTGATGCGTTTCGTGTCGCGATGATTGAACGTGTTGGCAGTGATAAAGAAGGTAAAAACTTTAAGCAAATTAGCTTTAATGATTACCGAGCGTTAACCGCACCTATGCCTAGCTTTGTTGAAAAAGACGCAGTGGCCGTTATCGTTGCTAAAGGCACGATTCTTAACGGTAAACAACCTGCTGGACAAATTGGCGGTGAAAGTACCTCTGCATTGCTAATGAAAGCACGCTTTGACGATAAGGTGAAAGCCGTCGTGCTTCGCGTTGATAGCCCTGGTGGTAGTGCATTTGCGTCAGAACAAATTCGTCAAGAAGTGTTAGCCCTAAAAGCAGCAGGTAAGCCGGTTGTTGTTAGCATGGGTAGTCTTGCTGCATCTGGCGGATATTGGATATCAGCCAGTGCCGACTATATTGTTGCAACACCAACAACCCTAACGGGTTCTATCGGTATTTTCGGTATGTTTGCTACGTTTGAGCAAGCACTGAATCATTTTGGTGTGACCTCTGATGGTGTCGCAACATCTGATTGGGCCGGATTATCGCCTGCACGCGAATTAAATCCGCAAGTGGCTGCTGTTGTACAACGCCATATTGAACGTGGTTATCATGAGTTTATTTCTCTGGTAGCAAAAGAACGTCATATGACACTAGAGCAAGTTGACAACATTGCTCAAGGCCGAGTATGGACTGGTAAACGCGCACTCACCTTAGGCCTAGTTGATGAACTAGGTGATATGGATGTGGCATTAGCCAAAGCTGCTGATTTAGCGAAAATGGACAAGTTCGACGTTAAATTGATTGAACAAGAGCTTAGCGCGGAACAACAACTGATGCAGCAAATCATGGGCGCTACTGTGGCTTATGTTCCAGACAGTGTTCGTCAAACCAGTTTCATTGAGCGCTTTGTTAAGCAGTGGGCTGGCGCATTTGAAACATTGTCGATGTTTGATGACCCTAATCATGTCTATATGTATTGTGAAAACTGTAATTACTAATTAATTATACGACCTCAATATGAATATTCTTCAAAAAAAGCCTGCTTAGCAGGCTTTTTTATTGGGGATCGACAAATAAACTCGTATAATTTCCACAATCTGCAATCGCTGTTAAAGAAGAGCCTACATACATGACAAAACGTTCCATTTACGTTGCCTATACTGGCGGTACCATCGGGATGCAAAAGACCGATAATGGTTTTGTGCCAGTATCAGGGTTCTTAACCGATTGTGTGCAGTCAATGCCTGAGTTTTATCATGAAGAAATGCCTGAATTCGTTATTCATGAATACAGCCCATTAATTGACTCATCCAATATGGCACCGCCGGATTGGCAATTGATTGCTAATGATATACAAGCCAACTATGAAAAGTATGACGGTTTCGTTATTTTGCATGGTACAGACACCATGGCTTATACCGCATCTGCCTTGTCATTTATGCTGCAAGGTCTATCAAAACCTGTCATTGTTACTGGTTCACAAATTCCGTTAGCTCAATTACGTTCAGACGGTCAAACCAACTTGCTCAATTCGCTTTATATTGCGGCCAACTACCCCGTTGCAGAAGTCTGTTTATTTTTTAATAACAAACTGTTTCGTGGTAACCGCTCAACCAAAGCCCATGCTGACGGATTCGATGCGTTTGCATCGCCTAATTTTCCTATGTTGCTCGAGGCAGGCATTAAAATAAACCTTAAAGCAGGGAAAATAACCAAACCAACAGGTGAGCCTTTAGAAGTGGTGACAATTAGTCCACAACCTGTTGGTGTGGTGACACTTTATCCAGGGATCTCCACTGACATTTTTAATAATATTTTACAGCAACCGGTAAAAGCACTGATTTTATTGACCTTTGGCGTGGGGAATGCACCACAAGATAAGAAGCTACTTGATACACTTAAACAAGCCGATGAACGCGGTATTATATTGGTTAATTTGACCCAATGTTTCCAGGGTAAGGTCAATATGCGCGGTTATGCTACAGGTAATGCTTTAGCACAAGCTGGGGTAATAAGTGGTGCTGATATGACCATTGAAGCGGCGTTAGCCAAATTGCATTATTTGTTGTCTATTGGATTAACGTCGGCGCAAATTAAGCAACGTATGCAGCAAAACCTTGTTGGTGAACTGACAACGGACTAGTTTAGGTTATTGATACTGTTACGGGGTTATTGTATTAACAGATAACAGCTAAATAAAAATGCGAGCTAATGAGCTCGCATTTTTTGATGTTATAATATCCATTATTGATAACAAATATTATTTATTATCAGATAATTACAAATCAGCTTCTTTAAACTCGGCGATGGGCTCACCTTTAAACTGTTTTTTCAGCTCTGATTTAGACAGCTCATTAATGTTACCACCGGCTGCGATGGTAAAATGTTCAGTTTGCTGCAGCTTACGTGCTTGATACAACATCACTACTTGCAAAGTCGATTCACGCTGTGGCTGAGTTAATACTGTACCATCATCCCACTTACCTAACTCAGACGCAGACAATAAGCGCAGGTATACTTCTTCAGGCATTTCATCAATGACTTTATTGATATCGTTCATACTGATTTCCGTTTATGTAGCACTATTCTGACTCGGGTAACAAGATAACCCGTAAAACCAATAACAAAACTTGCGATCGCGATATAAGAAGTTAACCCCTGTGCAGGCTCTCCTCCCCAAAACCACACCACAACTCCTGCGATAAATAATGTCAAAAAAATAAAGCTTTGAGTCATTAAGCTATTTGAACGCTCAATGTGACTGATAATCTTTAATGACTCAGTATTACCACTCAAATCGGTTTTACAATGCTCACATTGCTTAGCCAGACTTGAAATTCGCTTTTGACATTTAGGACATGCAACTAAGGCCATAATTCATTCTACCTGCTTGATTATCTGAAGATAAAAATTACCGCGTACTGTCGCGATTATAAATTATCAACCACCGCTAACATCGCAACTAAAGACGCTTCACCTAAATATACGCAACGCTCTGGAGACCAGCCCACAAATGGATCGGCTAAATTGGCATTGTCTTTAAATGGCATTTCTAAGGTGTTCGATAAACAACTGAACGTATTAGCAACCCAATTAGAACCTACCGTTAAATTAGCTTTGCCTGGCTCATCTTTATCGTAACCAAACTCTGTTTGGAAATCCGCACTGGCAATGGTCAATGCACTGAGAAATTGCTGCTGTAATTGAGCCATCTTATCGTTGTAGCTTGGCACCCCTTCACAACCGGCAAGGAACACATAAGGAAGACCTTCATCGCCGTGCACATCGTAAAATAAATCAACACCAGTTTGATGCATTTTATTAACGACATAATACACTTCAGGGCTTTTCTCTAAGCTCGGTGTTTGCCATTCGCGATTTAAGTTAGTACCTGCAGCATTAGTCCGTAAATGGCCGCGTGCGCTGCCATCTGGATTCATGTTTGGCACAATATAAAAATTGGCTTTGTCTAATAAGGCTTTAGATGTTGGACAATCACTATCAAGCAATTGATTTAACAAACCTTCAACTAGCCATTCAGCCATCGTTTCACCCGGATGTTGACGCGCAGTAATCCAAATATTCTTTTTATCTGGGTTAGCATCACCAATTTTTAGCAAGGTCATGTCGCGACCATCAAGGGTTAACCCAAGGTGCTCAAGACTCACAGCAGGATGTAATTGCACTTCACTGATCAAATCTAAATGACGTTCGTAGCTGTACGGTGCAAAATAAGCTATTTGAATGGCTTCACAATCTAGCTCAGCCTGGATGGTTAATTTTCCGTCGACATACTGAGTTGGTAATCTGAACCACGATTGGCGGTCATAACTGGCCACTGCTTGATAATCGTCCCAGCCAGCTGGATAAGAGGCACTACCTGCATTGAGGATGTTAAGGGTATATGTCTGGCCGACTTCCCCTTCTAAACGGAAGTTAAACCATTGATAAAACTCACCACCAAAATCGGGACGAATGGCGAGCTGTATATCGTCATGTTTGTCTAGGTTAATGACGTCAATATTGCCGCCGTCAAAGTTTGCTGTAATCCGCATTAGATTATCCTTTATGTGCTTGCGCTTATTTTGGGCTTAATAACGATTGGTATCAGCCTTATTTTATGCGCCATAGCTTATCAAATGCGGCAATAGGTGTGAACCATTAAAAGCTAAAGCTGTAACCTTGACCGCGAACGGTATTAATCAATTCGCGTGGTAAATTGCGTTTAACTAATTTACGGCGTGTATTACTGATATGCATGTCTAAATTACGGTCAAAACGTCCAAGTTCTTTGTGTAATACCCGTAGTTGCAGCTCTTCTTTGGTGACCACTTCACCTTGTCTATCAAACAAATATTTAAATAACCGATATTCCGTTTGGGTCAACACTAGCGACTTTTCTGCAAAACTAATGGTATAGCAGGTATCATCAAAGCCAATATAGTCATTAACCGCGTCATTAATTGGTGCTTGGGTGCGTCGATGGAGTACATTAAGACGTAACTGCAATTCGCGGATATTAATCGGTCGAGTGAGATAATCGTCGGCGCCTAACTCTAGCGCATTAATGCGCTCCAGTTCGCTGTTACTCTCTGCTAATACAATAATAGGCGTTCGGGTTTGTCGTGCAACGAGCAGCCAAAATGACTCCATTTTGGGAACCGAAAAATCTAATAATATGGCTTCAAGCTGCTCAGTTTCCATTTGGATCAACGCATCAAAGGCATTATTAACCCGATGAACACTGTAGCCCTGCTCATTTAGCTGTCGAGTTACGTCACTTTTATCGGAAAGGGTATGTTCAATGAATAGGATATTCTTCATGCTCAGCTACTTAATGATAACGATTACCATTAAGATTATCATACTGATTTAGCCAAAACCAGATTTAATCGACCCTGTAGCCCTTTTCATTAACAAAAAGGCCTGAAACTTCAGGCCTTGAGACATTTGTCACAATAATGAATGAGACATCATTGGTCTATTTATCTGTCATCAACTGTTTAATAAATTTAACCGGCGCACTACCGTAACTTAAAAACTGTTCATGAAACTGCTTTAAATCAAAGTTTTCACCTTGCTTAGCTTTAAGTTGTTCGCGGAAATCATAGATCTCACGATAGCCAGCGTAATAACTAGTCAGTTGCACTTGACTTAAGGTCGCTCGACGCCACTTTCCTTCAGCTTCAGCGCGTTGTTGGAATGCTTCATTCTCGAGCAAGTCAATCACCTCTTGCTCACCCATTCCGTTAACCTGAATGCTGTAGTCTAAAATAGTGTTACAAATGACCCGTAAATTCCATTTGTAATACATCAACCACATTTCAGGTTCAAAATTACCATAACCTTCTTCCAGCATCATACGCTCGGTATACACTGCCCAACCTTCAATCATGGCACCGTTACCAAATAAGCTTTTCACTAAACTAGGAGATTGGTTAGAAAAGACTAATTGTGTGTAATGCCCTGGGATAGCCTCATGAATATTCAGTACCTGTAAAATCCAGTGATTGTATTCACGTAAATAGCTTTCGGCTGACTCATCACTCATGTCATCGAGGGGCGAAACGTTGTAGTAAGTATTACCGCCTTTGTCATAAGGCCCTGGTGCACTGATAGAAGCACCCGCAAAACCGCGCATGTATTCAGGGGTTTCACGCACAATTAACGGTTTGTTAGGATCAAGCGTCACCAGTTGTTTGTCATTGACAAATTTAATCAGTTCTGGAATTTGCTTACGCACTTCAGCAACAAAGTTTTCTCGTTTAACATGTTTGGTTGATAACACATCAATTAACTGCCGAATTGCTTGTCTCTCATCGTCTGGTTTT
Organism: Shewanella sp. AC34-MNA-CIBAN-0136; assembly: GCF_040309945.1. Classification (NCBI taxonomy): domain Bacteria; kingdom Pseudomonadati; phylum Pseudomonadota; class Gammaproteobacteria; order Alteromonadales; family Shewanellaceae; genus Shewanella; species Shewanella sp. AC34-MNA-CIBAN-0136. The sequence goes on from NZ_JBEOPJ010000007.1 coordinate 195,100, forward strand.
GGGGTATCGATATACTTTGACCAAATGGTATCGGTGATCTTAGCCATTTCTTGCTGAACATGATTTTTATCTGCCACAGCTTTGTCATATAACTGTTTAGCGGTCATACCAGACTGAATATCGAAGGCGAATTTTTCTTCGTATAAGGTTTCACCAATACGGAAATCACGGCCTCCATTTTCGGTTAGCTTCGTTTCAAGCGCGGTTAACCACTCAATGTGCTGTTTAATCGCTGCAGTTGCTGCATCAAAACGTTGAGTAAATAACGCTTTCTGCTCTGCGCTTAAGCCTGAATCAGTGACTTGCTGGGCTAACTCGGCAGACAATACCGAAAATGCGCCTTGATTTTGCATAATCGCTAATTGGGTATGCTCAAGTGTCGGCTCACTAATATTTTGTCGCGCGGCTTCATAATAAGCGGGCACATTTTCAAGACGTGCAATAACAGAGCCTAAGCGCTCATCTAACGGGGCAAAGTCTTCATTGATGATTTGCGCAAAACCACCGGCAACATTGTAATTAGATGGATCCCATTGCCAACCTTTAAAGCGTGTAATTTCCCATTGCATTGACTCAACTAAATTACTCAGTAATTTATAATCAATTAACTCGTTAGCAGATAATGACTGCGGATCGAATTGGGCTAGTGCCGCTTGCTGTTGCTTAACAAATGCCAACGTTTTGTCGCGGCTAGCTTGATTAGGGATATCTAAATAGCCATCATTAACATGTTTGCCACTGTACAGAGCCCACGTTGGTGATAATGCCCACAGCTCATCAATAAACTGTTGTGAATATTTGTTAAAGGTTAATTCTGCCACGGTTGTAGTTGTGCTAGCCTCTGCAGTAACGGTCTTGGTTTGTGGACTTGGCTTAACCGAGTCATCGCCACAGCCGACCATGGCAAAAGTAACCGCCAAAGCAAGTAAAGATTTTTTCATGAGTTATCCCTTACATTGTTATTATTTTTTAGTGTGTTTACACTTATTTTTTATCGGCATCGCTTTCGCGAGTATAGATTTTGGCTGCCTATATATTTTGTGCTTAAATAATTTGTGGAACTTAACTATTTTGGAAACTTAACGGTTTTTGGAACGTATACTTTTTCTACATAGTGATGAGTAAAAATCATCCTTAGACAATTATAATTAGTTAATCATGTTCGTCACGGTTTTGCAGCATGCAGACACCTTTTGTGACATAAAAATAGTGAATCGATCAACTGCTTGTAGCCTAGAAACCGATTTTTAGTTACATAGCCGTGTCCATAATAATCAACAGAGGTCTTAACGATGCCTTCAACACATATCCGACTACTGCTTAATGGTAAAAAAGCCGCCAATGTCGACATCAGACAATCGGTTATCGCTTTACGTGAAAAGGGCCATACTATTGATGTGCGGGTCTCTTGGGAAAGTGCCGATATGTTGCGTTTTATGACGGAAGCAATAGCCGATAATGTCGGCAGAGTCGTGATTGGCGGCGGTGATGGCTCACTTAATGAGGCTGTTAATGCCCTGATGCAACTGTCACAACAGGATCATATGCTCGAAATAGCCGTGCTGCCATTAGGCACGGCAAATGATTTCGCCACTGCGTGTGGCATTAGCAATAATATTCATTCCACTTTGGAACTGGCGATTCATGGTGACAGCTACCCTATTGATATCATCAGAGCCAACAATAATTATTTTATTAATGCGGCTGTCGCCGGTTTTGGCGCGCAAGTGACTGCAGAAACCCCAACAGAGTTAAAAGATTTTCTGGGCGGCGGGGCTTATACCTTAATAGGATTGGCAAAAGCATTAGGCTTTAAGCCTTATCAAGGCAGTATTACCACCGATAAAGGCACGTTCGATGGCGATATTCTGGTAGGCGCCATTTGCAATAATAAGCAAGCTGGCGGCGGACAAATGCTGGCGCCCAATGCGTTAATTGATGATGGCTTGATGGATATCACCCTGCTGAAGTCATTTTCAACCTTTGATATCCCGGTGGTGTTAGAAGAAATACAAGCCATGAGTCATGAAGCCAGGTTTTGTTATCATTTTCAAACCCGTTGGCTAGAAATTGATTTCCCTATCAAGTTACCGCTTAATTTAGATGGCGAACCCTATCCAACAGAGCAAATGCGTTTTGAAGTACTCCCAAAAGCCATTCAGTTTGTGTTACCGCCAGACTGTCCATGCCTTGAGAAATCCACACAAAAAAGCGGAAAGTAAATTCCGCTTTAATCGCCGATACAACAACTGAGTTAATCGTTTATCTAATCAGTTTAGATATTCCAGGGATTAGGTTTATTACCTTTCGGCGAGGCTGGCGCTTTAGCTGTTTTGGTTTTTCTAAAGTCAGCTGAAGCCGTTTTCGATTTGCCTAAACTCAGCGTAGGTCGGTCTGTCGTTGAGGTTGATTTATGCTGACGATTTTTTGGGATAAAATTCAACACCGAAATAGGAATAGGCTTAGATGGTTCAAAACCGACTATTTCTTTGCGTTCAATTAAATGCCCCAAACGACTTTCAATCATACACAGGTTTTTAAAGTCATCATTGGACACAAAAGAAATAGCGACACCAGCAGCACCCGCACGACCGGTTCGACCAATACGATGAATGTAGTCATCGGCCGGATAAGGCAAGTCATAATTGATTACACGAGATAAATCGTCAATATCAATACCACGCGCCGCAATACCGGTAGCTACTAGGTATTTAATGTTACCCGATTTAAAATCAGCTAAAATTTGTTCACGCACCGGCTGGCTGCGGCCACTGTGAATACACTCAGCAGCAATATCACGCTTTTCAAGCTGACTGACTAATTTAGCGGCACCTTGCTTAGTTTCGATAAAGATTAGCGCTTGATTCCACTCTTCGGTTTTAATTAAATGACTTAATAAAGCTGATTTTTTATCTTTATCAACCGTCGTTAACCACTGCTCGATTTTCGGTGCTGAATCGCGATCAGCAATCACCGAAATTTCCACAGGACGCTTAATGGCCGTTTTCGCTAACGCACGCACTTGGTTTGATAATGTCGCGGAAAACAATAAACTCTGACGTTCAGAAGGTAATTTATCGATGATTTTATTAATATCTTCGATAAAGCCCATGTCGAGCATTCTATCGGCTTCATCAAGCACCAACACTTCAACTTCATCAAAGTGCACAGCACGTTGGGTATATAAGTCAAGTAAACGTCCTGGTGTCGCCACCAAAATATCCACACCATCAATTAAGGCTTGTTTTTGCGGCTTCTCATCAACCCCACCATAAATGGCGATAGAGGTTAACGATAAATGCTTGGCGTACTGCACTACGTTGGCGTGAACTTGCACTGCGAGTTCGCGAGTTGGGGTTAAAATCAACGCTCGAATACGTTTTGCACGCTGGGTTTCAGTGTCGGCTAAGCGTTCTAATATTGGTAATACAAAGCTTGCGGTTTTACCGGTGCCCGTTTGCGCCGCGGCAAGCAGGTTCTTACCCTTTAAAATAACCGGAATAGTCTGTTGTTGAATCGGTGTCGGCTGACTGTATCCCACTTCATGTAGGGCATTGACAATCGTGTCGCGTAATCCAAGTGTCGAAAAAGGCATGAAAGTGGGTCTCAGTAGTAAAACAAGAATAAAGCATTATAGAGGCTACGCATAACAAGCGCTAACACCTCGTTAATATAAAGTCATACTAGACAACGGCGAGACGAAGCATCAGCCAAATTGTCAGTATTGTATTAAAACACAAATGAAAAAAGACGTCCGAAGACGTCTTTTTTCATAATATGGCGGTGAGCGAGAGATTCGAACTCTCGTTAGGGATAAACCTAAACACACTTTCCAGGCGTGCGCCTTCAGCCACTCAGCCAGCTCACCAATTTGTGACTGACTTTTTATCCATACCATTAAAAGACATCAGATAAAAAGGCAGTACTTAATATTTAATTCTATTGAGTGGGATAATTACCTCTCAACAATACAAAACCACTTAATACTAACCGCGGCAGTGCTAATCGAGGCGTACTTTACGCAAATGATGATAGCGGGTCAAGCTAAAAATCCCCACTATCAAGCGTTTGCACAAATGCACAGCAACTAGCAAGCTAACTAACCTATTAAGGTAGGGAAAAGTCCTTTAACACCCGCGGCGATCACTTCAATGCCTAAAGACAACATCAGTAGACCCATTAGACGAGTAATAACGTTAATGCCAGTTTTACCTAATAGTTTAAACAGCATTGGCGCCATACGAAATAAACCCCAACTAACAAGACCTAAGATAATAATGGTTAAAAACATACCAATGTAGTTGGTTATTTGGTGATGCTCCGCCGCAAACACAATCACCGCACTAATGGCACCAGGACCAGCCATTAATGGCAAGGCTAAAGGGACAACCGCAACAGATTCCATACCTGAAGACTCACGGTCTTCTTCTTGGTTGCGTTTCACTTCACTGATTTTACCTTGTAGCATCGACATGGCAATAATACAAATCAAGCTACCACCCGCAATACGAAAAGCCGATAATGAAATACTGAACATACTAAGAATGTAATGCCCTGCTATTGCCGTCACCAATAAAATGACCACTACGGCAAAGTTTGCCACCCGGTTGGTATGTCTACGCTCAACTTCAGTTTGATGGCTGGTTAAACTAACAAAAACAGGTAATAACCCAACTGGGTTAATAATGGCTAATAGTCCTAGAAAGAACTTGATATAAAGCATGAAATCCACTTGGTATAACCCTCTTGATATTACCTGTATTGAAGCTCGATTCTGAGGGCGCTAATGTAGCTGAAACATTGCCATTCCCCAAATGAAATTTTTTATATTTGATAGACCGTTTTACAATACAAAAACTAATGCAAGGTCTATTATTTGTGTTTTTACATCATAATGACAGTTAACGTAAACACGCACTTTTAGTTATTTTATTTCACTATACAGTTCTAATTAGCATCAATATGATGATTTAACCTACAACATAACTTAAAATATTGTTTGTCTGTGGTTAACCTACATATTATTCAACAAAATAAGAATAGCCTTATGATGAAAAATACTAACGATAGCGGAGTTTTTATTTCTCCTAAAAGTATACATTTAGCCGGTCAGTTTATTTTGACAGTATGTAAGTGTATTTTTTAGGTAAACAGTATATATCGATTCCAGCATCACCTTGACTAATGAATAACTCATTGCCTCTGGTAAAACTGCGATTGGCTTGACCCACAATATCCGAAGCTACAATAGCTTAGGCACAAAAAAGAGATGTTGCCAGTGGCAACATCTCTTTTAATTAACTCTGAAAGTAACTCTGTTGTGAAGATTAGGCCATTATTTCAATACTGACCTGCGTAAACCCTCTACAGAGAAACTACACACTATTTAACCTGAACTCGGGATAAGAGACAAATATATGATTATAAAGATCATAGTCTTATACGTTAACAACTCTCAAACTTGTCATTTGTTTTACTAACAAGGCGAATTAACGCGTCAATAGCGGGTCTATTGCAAGTTAATTCAACAACGTTAGCAAGGCAAAGAGCTGTTTGAGAGACGTTTGTTATCCCAATTTCAGGTTATTTAGCTGTCCAACGATCCATCCAGCCTAGTACATTCTTGTACCATAGCTGTAGGTTATCTTGATTTAAGATCCAGTGATTCTCATCTGGAAATACCAATAGCTCTGAAGGAATACCTTTACGCTGCATGAAGGTAAATGCAGCAAGACCTTGGCCATAAGGTACACGGTAGTCTTTTTCACCATGGATGACGAGCATCGGCGTTTTCCAGTTTTCAACATAGTTTACTGGGTTAAACTTTTCATATAGCTCTTTGTTTTGATCGTATGGGCCACCGAATTCATATTCAGGGAACCATAATTCTTCTGTAACGTAATACATAGAACGCATATCAAACAAACCAGCATGGTCGACTAAACACTTGAAGCCATCGTTCCATTTACCTTGGAACCAGTTCATCATATAGCCACCGTAAGAACCGCCCAGTGCACATGCATTGTTAGCATCTAACCAAGGTTGCTGCGCGGTAACTGCTGCCATGCCTTTTTTAAGATCTTCAAGCGGTTTTCCGCCCCAATCCTTGCCAATAGAGTCGGTAAACGCTTGACCATATCCAGTAGAACCATGGAAGTCGACCATCACTACGCCATAGCCTGCACCCGCCCATAACTGCGCATTCCAGCGGCTGCTGAAACTGTTACCAAATGAGCCTTGTGGGCCGCCGTGTACCAGGTAAGCTATTGGGTATTTTTTACCTTCTTCATAGTTAACAGGTTTGATCCAATAACCATGAACGGTTTCGTCATTCCAACCTTTAAAGTTGAACTGTTCAAAATCACCAAACTTAATGTCAGCTAATTTTTCACTGTTGACGTTGGTTAGCTGTTTAAGTTGTTCACCTTCAAGTGACACACTGAATAAATCGCCAGGTTCAACTAATGATGACTTCTGGAAAATAAGACGATTACTGGTCACAGCCACTAGGCTGTTACTGCCTTGGTTGTAAATAGGACGCACATCACCAAACTGAGTGTTCACTTCAAAAATGGTCACTTGCCCAAGATCTTGTGCTGTCACATACAAAGTACGACCATCGGCACTAAAATTTAATGAACTCGCACTGCGATCCCACAATGGTGCGACTTCTTTTTCCTGGCCTGTAACATTGTCACGTAACATAATGCGGGAGCGATCAGCTTCGTAACCCGCCTTGGTCATGGCTAAATAAGCAAGATAACGGCCATCGGCAGAGAACGTTGGCTGGGCATCCCATGCTTGGTTATCTGGGGTTAAGTTAACCGTTTCACCGCCAGCTACAGGCACTTGCCATAAATCGTAGTTAGTAGTCCAAGCTTGATCTCGGCTCGGCGCTTTCGCGCTATAAACAACGTACTTACCGTCTGCAGTAAAGGTGACTTCTTCCATACCAGAAAATGGCTTAGGCGGTGTTTCAGTGTCACGGCCCGCTGTAACGTTTGTCGCGGTGGTAATTTTGTTGCCATTAAGCGAGGCGACAAACAAATGATTACGTGCATGATCTTCCCAAGTGTCCCAATGACGTACCATCAACTGCTTGTATTGACGCCCGGTGCTTTTACGTTCAGCTTCGGCAGTAAACTTGTCTTTTGAACACGCTAAGTCTTTACACTCTGGAAATACCCGCAGCGTCATAACAACTTGCTTACCGTCGTTAGACAACTTGTAGCCATTGATATCTAACGGTAAATCGGTAACCGCGATAGCTTCTCCGCCATCAAGGGCCAATTGATACAATTGACTGGTGCCGGAGCGCGTGGCGAGGAAATAAATCGATTTTCCATCGGGCGAGAAGCTGACATCGTGTTCAGTACCGGCTGCCGAGGTAAGTTGCTTTGGCTTAGCATTTTTATCGTTCAAATCGAGAAGATAAAGATCTGAGTTGCCCTCGCCTTTATCATCAACCACTTTTACGCCGTACACCATGGTTTTACCATCATTTGATACGGCCGCTGAATGCAACTTATTTAAGTTAACCAGTTGCTGAACATTAAAAGCTGCGGGCTCTGCCGCAGACACTGATGTTGCCATGCCAGCAGCAACCAGTGCGAATAATACAGAAGACTTTTTCATTGTTATCATGTCTCAGTTGTTTAAATAAAACGTATTACGTTTGGGCCACAAATACAGCCAATATCAAACGTAATCATAAAATGTATATTGCAGACTAACCAAAGCAAAACGCTCAGGCAACAAGCCTTTTGTAAAAAGCTGTAAACCCGAGCGTTTAATCACATTGACACTTATCGCTTATGTGTAAGCACAATGTTATCGATGGCTTACTTATTAGCTTTACTGTTAGCGATATTAATTTTCCAAATCGCTGGGCCAGTTTCGTGCGCATTAACACCATTGGTATCAACCGCCACGGTTACAGGCATGTCTTGCACATCAAATTCGTAAATCGCTTCCATGCCTAAATCTTCAAATGCGACAACACGTGATTTCTTAATCGCTTTCGACACTAGGTATGCCGCGCCGCCAACAGCCATTAAATACACTGCTTTGTGCTTTTTAATTGAAGCAACCGTTTCAGGACCACGCTCAGACTTACCAATCATGCCCATTAGGCCTGTTTGGTCTAACATCATGTCAGTGAACTTATCCATACGGGTTGCCGTTGTTGGGCCTGCAGGGCCAACCACTTCATCACCGACTGGGTCTACTGGGCCAACGTAATAAATAAACTTACCGGTAAAATCGACACCTGCAGGTAAACCTTCACCAGATTCAAGTAACATTTGAATCCGTTTATGGGCCGCATCGCGGCCAGTCAGCATTTTACCGTTGAGTAATAAGGTATCACCACTCTTCCAAGTTTCGATTTCAGCTTGAGTGACCGTATCTAAATTGACACGGTGAGTGTTTTCTCCCGCTTCACGAGTGATTTCAGGCCAATCAGATAAAGATGGTGGTACTAAATCGACTGGACCAGTGCCATCTAAATGAAAATGCACATGGCGCGTTGCTGCGCAGTTAGGGATCATCACGACCGGTTTAGACGCTGCATGAGTCGGTACAGATTTAATTTTAACATCTAATACTGTAGTGAGTCCGCCCAACCCTTGAGCGCCTATGCCTAAATTATTTGCGCGTTCAAAAATGTCTAAACGAAGCTTTTCTTCTGTGGTCTCTGCACCACGAGCCATCAACTCATGAATATCAACAGGGTCCATTAATGATTCTTTGGCCAGAACGGCCGCTTTCTCAGCAGTACCACCGATACCTATGCCTAACATACCCGGTGGACACCAGCCCGCGCCCATTGTTGGTAATGTTTTTTCTACCCAAGCGGCGATATCGTCTGACGGATTAAGCATGGCCATTTTGGATTTATTTTCCGATCCACCACCTTTGGCTGCAATCATCACTTCTATTTGATTACCAGCAACCATGTCAATATGAACCACTGATGGTGTGTTGTCTTTGGTATTTTTACGCGCACCGGCAGGGTCTGACACTATTGATGCACGTAATGGATTATCTGGATTGGTATAAGCACGACGTACACCTTCATCGACCATTTCTTGAACTGTCATGTCAGTTTTATCCCACTGAACAGACATACCAATTTTAACAAAGGTGGTGACAATTCCAGTGTCTTGGCATAAAGGCCGTTTGCCTTCGGCTGACATACGGGAGTTAATCAGAATTTGGGCAATGGCGTCTTTCGCGGCAGCGCTTTCTTCACGCTCGTAAGCTTTGGTCATTGCATCAACAAAGTCTTTGGGATGGTAATACGAGATGTATTGCAGAGAATCAGCAATACTTTCAATAAAGTCAGCTTGTTTAATCACGACAGCTTGACTAGATATAGGTGAATGAGTTGTAGAGTGAGATGTGGTATTCGTCGACATATGGGGTGCTCCAGCAGCCATTGCGGCCTAACATGGTTATCGTTTTTATTAGAATCGATTTAATATTAACTATTAAGACCAATATGATACTCTTTCCATCCTTTTTGGGCTACATCACATTTTAGATAAGGGTTATCGATGTCTGCGCGGGCAAAAAACGCACTCTTCATGCAAAAACTGGACTGGAAAATAGACACAAAGCAACTATTTTCACTGGTAAGCCACCAGCCATGGGCGATATTACTCGACTCAGCCAATGCTCCGCACCAAGATGCCAAATTCGACATCATCGGCTTTAATCCTATTGCAACGTTAACCAGCAGCGATGGCATCAGTCGATTTAGTGCCAAAGACTCGGCCATCAAAGCACTCAATATTAAAATAGATCGCCACGCCAACCCCTTTAACACATTAGCTGAACTGCAAGCGCGGTTATATCCTTCAGCGCAAGACAGCCAACATCCATTTAGTGTCGGAGCCCTGGGCGCATTTGGCTATGACCTGGGTCGAAATATTGAAAAGCTGCCACAAATTGCCATTAAAGATATTCATCTTGATGATATGAATATTGGTTTTTATGATTTTTCACTCGTCTACAGTTACGTTGATAAATCCTGGTATGCTTACCATTATGATGGATCTGAAGCGTTAAAAGTTGAGTTGAATTTAATTGAATCTAAAATACAAAAATCAGCCAGTAACGCAATAACATCAAGGCCTTTCAGATTAACTACGGCTTGGATTAATCAGATAGACAGTCAGCAGTATCAACATAAATTTGCTCAAGTGCAGCAGTATTTATTGAGTGGTGATTGTTATCAAATCAATTTAACCCAACGATTTGAAGCTCAATATCAAGGAGATGAATGGCAAGCTTATTGTGCTTTATCCCTTGCAAACCAAGCGCCTTTTTCGGCATTTATGCGAGTTGATAACCACTGCATGTTATCTATCTCACCAGAACGTTTTATTAAACTTAACGATCAATATATCGAAACTAAACCCATTAAAGGTACCATGCCGCGCCATCATGATCCCATTTTGGATCAACAAGCCGCTAGCGCATTAATCACTTCCGAGAAAGATCGTGCCGAAAATGTGATGATTGTAGACCTACTCAGAAACGATATCGGTAAAGTCGCCGCCCCAGGCTCGGTTAAAGTGCCGACGTTATTCGCCATTGAAAGCTTTCCTGCGGTGCATCATTTAGTCAGTACGGTGACTGCCACACTTGCACCACACAAAACAGCATTCGATTTACTTAACGCCGCCTTTCCAGGTGGGTCAATTACCGGTGCGCCAAAAATCCGCGCAATGGAAATCATTGAAGAATTAGAACCGTCCAGACGTAACCTTTATTGCGGCAGCATCGGCTATATAAGCCAAAATGGAAACATGGACACCAGTATTACTATTCGTACTTTGGTCACTGAAAATAATCACATTTACTGCTGGGCAGGTGGTGGTATTGTTGCCGACTCCAATGGCGCTGCGGAGTATCAAGAAAGCTTTGATAAAGTCAGTAAAATATTACCTTTGTTGGCGAATCTAAATCAGCAACAAACAACGGTCGACAATCATTAATATACTGACGCTTCCCACTGGAGTGGATGATTGCGAGTAGATGATTGCGTGTAAAGAATGGTCGTTAGTAAGATTGTCACCAGCAGAATGGCGGTAATAGCATTAATTCAATGGTGCAAGCGCTTAGACGAGTTAAAAGTGAATAGTTGCTTATCTAAGTGAATAAGCCATGAAAGTACTCAAGCTAGGTTTACCTTACACAGCGCCCATATTGAGTATGCTTGTTAACTTCAGTTAATGAATTCTAGGCTCAGATTATCTTTTATTATCAAAGGCCTGCAACCTTAATATTTTCTAGACATCATCGATTTTAATAGCATTACCTTATGCTTGAATCTGTTTTTTAATCCGTGTTTTTAAACCATTATTTATAATATTCACTCAAATTACCTCCAAGCATGAACGATCGCTCAAAAAAATGTTGAGCATTCGTTCAAAATCTGCTTAAATACACTTCTTACTGATTAAGGAGTTCACATGATTAAATTTTATTTCCATCCCGGCCCTAACCCAATGAAAATTGCCCTGTTCCTCGAAGAAACAGGCCTTGAGTTTGAACTCGTGCCAGTGGATACCCTAAAAGGTGAGCAACATAGCGCTGAATTTAAAGCGATTAACCCAAACAGTAAAACACCCGCCATTGAAGACAACGGCGTGCGTGTATTCGATTCTAATGCCATTCTTTTATACCTTGCTGACAAAACCGGTCAATTAGCTGCAACCCCGGAAAATCGTGGTGAGCTTCTGTCGTGGTTAATGTTCGTCGCCACTGGTTTAGGCCCTTATTCTGGTCAATGTGTCCATTTCACTCACCATGCACCAGAGAAAATAGATTACGCAACAAACCGTTATCAACGTGAAACTCAGCGCCATTACCAAGTACTTGACACACATCTTGATAACCGTGAGTTTATCGTCGGTGATGAATTGAGCATTGTCGATATTGCTGCATGGGGTTGGGTTGATAAAATCGGCTATGTATTAGGCCAAGATGCACTTGCCACTTACCCGAATGTTCAACGCTGGTTTAACAGCATCAACAACCGTCCTGCAGTTGAACGCGCCAGAAACATGGGTAAAGACATTCAATTTAAAGCAGAATTTGATGAAGACGCAAAACGTGCGTTTTTCCCACAAAATTATGTTATCTAAGCAAAATAGATTTTAATCGCGTTATTTTAATCGCGTTATAAAAGGCTTGTGGATGATATCCATAAGCCTTTTTTGTATTGCCTACTTGGCCCCAATCTTGCTGTAACGCCACTCTTGCTGTAACGCCACTGTGCACACTATAGGTTTCTATCTATACAATGTTTTTAAGTTTATATATACAGCTTTAAAGTTGATTTACACGGTTTTTAGGTTTGATATTTAGCTGCAACTGGTTGTTTATAAGCTAATGATCGCGTTTATGCATGTAGATTAAGCGTATAAATCATGAATACAATTTGTTATTTTTATCCACTTTGACACGAATTTACTTGTTCTTGTGGCGGTATTTTCCTACTGTTATTGAAAATGATTATCAATGAGGTTACTCATGAATACCCATCTTCAACATCAAATCAACCAATGGCTCAATAACGATCCCGACCCACACACCCGCTCACAACTGCAAACGTTAATCGATAACGGCAATGAAACAGAACTAGCGGCACGCTTTGCGGGTCGTTTAGCATTTGGCACTGCAGGGCTAAGAGGCGAAGTGGGTGTTGGCCCTATGGCGATGAACCGTTTGGTTATCCGCCAAACTACTGCCGGTCTGGGGGCTTACTTACTCGCGCAAATCGACAATGCTGCCGAGCGTGGTGTCGTGATAGGTTACGATGGTCGTCATGATTCCTTTACCTTTGCCCATGATGCCGCAAGTGTATTAACCGCTATGGGCATTAACGTGCATTTAACCTACAAGGTTGCCGCCACGCCGTTAGTCGCTTTTGGGGTAAAACATCTTAACGCTGCGGCTGGCATTGTGGTTACTGCAAGTCATAACCCACCACAATACAATGGCTATAAAGTCTATTGGGAAAATGGCGCACAAATTATTCCTCCTCACGACACAGGCATAGCCGCCCAAATTACTCGGGCTGCCACTCTGACTATTCCCTTTTTAGCACTAGACGATGCTATCTCACAAGATAAGCTTACTTGGTTACAAGACGATTTCTATCAAGCCTATCGCCAAGGAATACGTGAAGCTAAAGAGCTGCAATACCACAGCGGACAGGACAAGGTCAGTTTAGCTTACACCGCAATGCACGGTGTTGGTGCCGACATGGCTGAAACGGTATTAAATGATGCTGGTTTTACCCAAGTGTATTCAGTGGCGGCTCAACGTGAACCTGATGGCGACTTTCCTACGGTAAACTTTCCAAATCCTGAAGAAAAAGGCGCAATGGATTTGGTGATTGCAGAAGCCAAAAAGCACCATGCTACACTCGCTTGTGCCAACGACCCTGATGCTGACCGCTTTGCTGTTGCCGCTCGCACTGAAAATGGCGACTACCAAATGTTGACAGGCGACCAAGTTGGAGTGTTATTTGGTCACTACTTACTCAGCCATGCACCTAAAAATCAGCAACTTACTGGCACTACTATCGTGTCCTCAAGCCTGTTGTCTAAAATTGCCACTGAGTTTGGTAGCCAAAGCTATACCACTCTTACCGGCTTTAAGTGGTTAATGAATGTCGGTATTGCCAAGCACCAAGCTGACAATCAGTTCTTATTCGCTTATGAAGAAGCGCTCGGCTACACCATTGGTAACTTAGTGTGGGATAAAGATGGATTATCGGCATTAGTGGCCTTTGCTCAACTGACTGCAGAACTTGCAGATAATGGACAAACCATTTGGGATAAACTCGAGCAGATTTATCGCCAACATGGATTTCATCTTAATAAACAAGTGAGTATTGCCCTCAATGCTGACACGCCAAATATTGGTGCCTATTTACGCGAACATCCACCCGTGAAAATTGGTGAGTATGCGGTGATCTCGACCGACGATTTAAAAAGTCTACAGCGCACTGCCGCTGATGGCAGCAAACAAGCCATTGATTTACCTAGTAGCGATGTGTTGATTTATGCCTTAGAAGGTGGCGCTCGAGTCATTGTTCGCCCGTCGGGTACTGAGCCAAAAATTAAATGTTATTACGAAGTGGTTGAAACCATGACAACCTCAGACACTTGGGCATCGGCACAAACTCGTGCAGAGGATGCCATGGCGACCTTCATTACATCGCACCAAACGAGCTTACCCAGCTAGCAGCTCATAAAGCGATTAAGTCTCATTAACAATACTTAAGCCTCATTAACAAAATAAATGTTAAACGCCTGTTACTAGTAGCAGGCGTTTGTTTATGACTGTGGGTAATTGTAACCACAATGGAGTAATTATCGCCTTTAACTAGATCAGAGTGTCATGAGATATGCCTGATTGAACTAACTAAGCCTATATTAAAGCGACCTATGTACCAGCGAAAATGACCTATAATGTTACAAAATTACTCATAACGTTATCGCAGGATTGCTAATGTATAAAAGTCTCGTTTCTTTGGCCGTTATTGCCAGTATTTCAGCCCCAGTAGCAATCGCTGCAGAAGAAGGTGAAAACCTAGAGCGCATTCAGGTTATTGGATCGCGTATTGCCCTTCGTACCGCCACAGACAGTGCAACCCCTGTCGATATTATTACCTCAGAACAACTTGAAGCAACAGGCATCACCGAAACGGCCAAGGCATTGCAGTTTGCTGCGCCCAGCTACAGCTTTCCATTCTCGTCAATTACCGATGGCAGCGACGCGGTTCGCCCTGCAAGCTTACGAGGCATGTCACCTGATCACACTTTAGTATTGGTAAATGGTAAGCGTCGCCATGGTTCAGCATTGGTTCACTTAGCCGGTACTTTAGGCAAAGGTTCATCAAACGTTGACCTTAACGCCATTCCAATGACTTCAATTAAACGGATTGAAATTTTACGCGACGGTGCATCAGCGCTATACGGCTCTGATGCGATTGCGGGTGTCATCAACGTCGTGCTGAAAGACAGCGACGAAGGTGGCAGCATTGCCGCCCAGGTTGGCCAAACCTACGAAGGCGACGGTGAACAAGTACGCCTAGGCATTAATCAAGGCTTTAGTTTTAGCCAAGACGGCTTTGTGAATGTGTCTTTAGAAGCACATCAGAAAAATTCAACTAATCGTGCCGGTTTTGATTCACGTCAGCAATACCCGACCCTAGCAGATGGTAGCCTTGATCCACGTGAAGCCACATTCGATCGTAAAAATCATCATGTTGGCGACAGTGATTATGACAACTACGGTTTATTTGTAAATGCTGAGCAAGGGTTAGATACCAAGGGTAAGCTTTATGCCTTTGGTGGTATTAGCAAACGCAGCTCAACTTCAGGCGCTTTTTATCGTCGTGCGTTGGATTCTCGTAACGTTATTGAAGTGTATCCAGACGGCTTTTTACCACAAATTAGCCCAGAGATTATCGATTACTCTTTAGTCACCGGTTATGAGTTTGAGTTGGGCCAATGGGAAATTGATTCATCAGTTGGTTTTGGTAGCAACAGCTTTGAATACAATGTTGAAAACAGCATTAACGCTTCGCTTGGCCCTAACAGCCCAACAAGCTTTGATGCTGGTACATTGTCGACCAGTGAGCTGAATCTAAATTTAGATGCTTCAACCTACTACGATTTTGCCAATGACTCTGACTTACTCGTGGCAATGGGCATCACATGGCGCGAAAGTGGCTATCAAATTGAAGCTGGCCAAGAAGAATCGTATATCCAAGGCGATTACCAAGATAAATCGGGTGGTAGCCAGGGATTTGGTGGTTTCACTAAAGAATCTGAAGTAGATGAAGACCGTACAAACCTTGGTTTGTACATCGAACTTGAAAACCAACTCACCGATGACTTTTATTGGGCGGCAGCCGTTCGTTATGAAGACTATTCAGATTTCGGTGGCAATACCAGTTGGAAATTGTCTGGTCGATATGAGCTAACAGACCGAGTGGCACTTCGTTTAACCACCGACACGGGTTTTCGCGCGCCAAGTGTACAACAGCTTTATTTTACCAACGTATCCACTTTCTTTGACCCTGATCCGGTCACTGGTGAATTTATTCCTAGAGAGTCAGGTACCTTTAACCAGTTATCACCGGTTAGAGCTGAGCTAGGTATTCCCGATCTTAAAGCGGAAGTATCACACTCTTATAGTGCAGGTATTGTTTACACTGGCGACAATGGCTTTGCAGTGACATTAGATGCTTATGAAATCAATGTTGATGACAGAATCATTTTGTCAGGTTCTATCGACAAAGAAAGCTCACCCGCCATTGCAGCCATTCTTGAAGGCACCAATGCCGACTCGGCGCGTTTCTTTATGAATGCGGTTGATACTAAAACTCAAGGTGTAGACTTAGTTATCACTCAAGGTTTTGACCTTGGTGAATACGGCGATCTAAAAGCAAACCTTGCTTACTCATACAAAGAAACTGAAATTGAGTCAATTTCTTTGCCTTCGATCCTCAATGGATTAGAAGACGAGCTATTTGATAATATTGAAGTCGTTCGCATGACGGAAGCCAATCCGAAAAATACCGCTAACATCGGTTTTACTCATCAATATGATGACTTCACCACTAACTTACGTTTCAGCTATTTCGGTGAATATACCGTGGGTTATTCATCTAGTGAAGTAGAATATGGTGCGAGATGGACCACTGATTTAAGTACTCGTTACCGTGCAACCGATAACCTTTCAGTAACGTTAGGGGTACAAAACCTATTTGATACTTATCCAGAGAA
Source organism: Shewanella sp. AC34-MNA-CIBAN-0136 (assembly GCF_040309945.1). Taxonomy (NCBI): domain Bacteria; kingdom Pseudomonadati; phylum Pseudomonadota; class Gammaproteobacteria; order Alteromonadales; family Shewanellaceae; genus Shewanella; species Shewanella sp. AC34-MNA-CIBAN-0136. The sequence continues at coordinate 211,917 of NZ_JBEOPJ010000007.1, forward strand.
ACGCCCAGAGGATAATAATTTTAACGGCATATTTGTATACCCACTGACCAATACTCCGTTTGGATTTAACGGTGGTTACTATTACTTAGATCTACGTTATACCTACTAAAAGATTAGTTATTAGTGAGTATTTTCAGCCGATAACCACGCTGAAACGCAAAAATGCCAATCATATTTGATTGGCATTTTTCATTACATCAAGCTGAACATAAAACGATTGACTAATAACATTAGTTTAAGTTGTCTTGCTAACGGACTAATGCTTACTGACTGTATTTACTGACGTTGTTTACTGATCATTATCATTCGCTACATAGAGCTTTGTTAGATATTGCTTCGCGACATCGTCCCAGCTAAATCGCTGTTTGGCGGCATTATGCTTCACCTGTTGCCAAGTATCGCTGCCATATAACGCAAGAACTTGATTAACACGTTCAACCAGGGCTTGTCCTTGTGCAGCTAGCGTTTCACCATTAAACACCCAGCCGCTGACATTATCTGTAATCGTGTCGTTCAGTCCACCCACGCCATGAACCAAACAAGGTTGCCCTGCCCGCATTGCCAGCATTTGACTTATTCCGCATGGCTCAAATGAGCTTGGCATTAAAAATAAACTGCCCGATTGATAAAGTTGCTCAGACAATGCTTCATCATAACCGTGTAAAAATAAAAAGTTATCATAACGCGCAGCTGTAGCTTGCAGAACCTTAGCAATATGCAGATCACCACTACCAAGCAACATAAACACCCCGTTGGGTTGTTGTCGCTTTAATGATTCAAGTACCGCTTCTAGTACTGTTTTTGCTGAGGAAAGGCTTTTATCTATTTGCGTTGCACAATACGGTTGCAACAAAATCAACACTTTTTGCTCAGTTAACCGACCTACTGATGTCAGTAAAAACCGTTGTTTGTCATCATCAAACGTTTGGCTATTTACCTCTAACGATCGCAGATGCTCCGCCAATATAGCATGCTTATACTGACTCATTCGCGTGAGCGCAATGGTGTCTAATACACTGACATTATTGGCCTTTGCTTGCCATTTGATAATCGCGTTTTCTGCTTGGTGCAATAACCCTGCATATCCTGTTTGATGATCAACATCATTTAGGGGCTTATCATCATAAACACAACCATTAATGATCCCAACGACATTACCTTGCTGCGCTTTAGTGGCTAAATCTAGCTCTAATCCTTCACCGCCAAAAAAGCCTTTATGATAATCCGACGGCATTAACACTTCGCGGGCATAACTGGGCGACACCAAGTGCACTTTATCACTCAGTACTATGCCCATTCGCATTGGATTAATGCAATTGTTGTAACGTGGATCAAATAAACTTACATCGGCAACTGCATTCAATTTATCCATGTACTGTGGAAACCAATGGGCAAACGATGAATCATCACCGCTGAAGGGGCGGATCCCCTGTAAAGCCAAATTATGGATAGTGAACACACAAGGCATCGCCTGCAATGCCGAGAACTCCGCCACGCAGCCGCGAAGCATCGCCACCATTGCTGTGTGCCAGTCATGCAGATGCAACACATCGAAATAAGGTAATAGCCTGTTAACAAGGCATGTGGCAACACTCAATGAAAACAAAGCAAACTTGGTCGCATCTTCGGCAAACGGTCTGTCGGCTGAACCATTACAGTAAACCTGACCTTGATGGTTAAACAGCGGATGATCGAATAGATAAATTTGGGCGCCAGTATTATCTTGCTCACCGATATCGACCATTTCGTCTTTGTTTTGCGGCCTAGGCATCCGATACACAGATACCACATGACGCTCACCCGCAAAATCAACTTCAACATCAGCCATATGTGCGACACGATATTGTTGAGCTAAAAAACCATAATTAGGCATAGCGACATCGGCTATCACGCTGCATTGGCCTAATGCGGGTGGCAAGTCGCGGATAACATCCGCCATGCCACCAACTTTAGCGCCGTGCAGTGCATCGTTTTCTGCTGCCACCAGCAGTACTCGCTTTACACTCACAAGAGTCATTTACGGTCCTTATTCGTAACCAACAGGTAAACCCAACATTTTACGAGTTACTAAGGTAATACCTTTTTCGGATACCCTAAAACCTCTTGCCCTGTCGTGATCTTGATTATAACCAATCACCATGCCTTCTGGGATGATACAACCCCGATCTAAAATGGCATTTTGGATTTTACAGTTCTTTAATACCACCACATCGGGTAATAATACCGAGTCTTTTACCGACGAATAAGAACATACCCGCACTTCATCAAACAACACGCTACGTTTAACTTTTGCGCCGGAGATAATACAACCACCGGACACAATAGAATCAACCGCCATACCGCGTCTATCTTCATCATCAAACACAAATTTAGCCGGAGGTAATTGTTCTTGATAGGTCCAAATAGGCCATTTGGCATCATACAAATTCAATGCCGGCGTAGGTGATAATAGCTCCATATTGGCTTGGAAAAATGAATCTAAGGTACCCACATCGCGCCAATAAGCAGGTTCGTCTGGAACTGCACTAGTAAAAGGAAACGCGAACACATTATGCTTTTCTATGATTGCCGGAATGATGTCTTTACCAAAGTCACGGTCTGAGTTTTCGTTGTTCGAATCCTTTTTCAATTGATCGAACAAAAACTTGGTATTAAACACATAATTGCCCATCGAGGCTAAACACATTTCCGGATCGTTTGGTGTCGGTTTAGGCTCAGCTGGTTTTTCTTCAAAGCCAATCACCCGATTAGTGCTATCGACTTCCATTACCCCAAATGCCCCCGCAGCTTCGGCTATCGGCGTTTCTAAACAACACACGGTCATGTCGGCACCAGATTCTGCATGGGCGGCTAACAAGCCGGCATAATCCATGCGGTATACATGATCGCCAGATAGAATCATCACGTATTTAGGTATTTCATGGCGAATAATATCGATATTTTGAAACACGGCGTCTGCGGTACCTTGATACCAATTACCTGATGTTTGTTGCGACGCCGGTAATATCTCAACCGATTCACCCAATTCCTTCTTAAAGTGGCCCCAACCACGAGTAACATGCCGAATAAGTGAGTGTGATTTATATTGTGTCACCACTCCCACGCGACGAATTCCAGAGTTAATACAATTCGATAATGGGAAATCAATAATCCTGAATTTACCACCAAAATATAACGCCGGTTTAGCGCGCCAGTCGGTTAATTCGTACAACCGAGAACCACGACCACCCGCCAAAATAAGCGCATAGGTATCACGAGTTAAATTACTAATATAACGAACATTACTCATAAGCAGACTCCATTTGACTATCAAAGATAGCCATCAATAAATAAGCATTGATCTACGACTTACTTGTTAACTAAGCGGCATAACACCGCCATCCCTGTATTACTTTTTCATCCAGATTTCGTCGCGGTAACCCGCTATAGTGTTGTCGCTTGAAAAACGCCCGCTTGCGGCGGTGTTTCTAATACTCATTTTTTGCCAACTATCTTGATCAAGATAGGTTTTTGCCACCTGTTCTTGTGCCAAGCAATAACTGTCAAAATCGGCAGCGGTCATCCATTGGTCGTTAGGGTCGACAATCGAGGCAATAATGTTGTCGAAAATACCCGGTTCGACCAAATTGAAATGAGCGCTTTTGAGCATGTCCATCACCCCATGAAGGGCTTTAGAATGTTCAACGATGTGCTGAGGTTGATAATTCATTCGGGCTTGGCTTACTTGATTAGCATCTAGGCCAAATAAGAAAAAGTTCTCATCACCCACTTCTTCAAGCATTTCAATATTGGCACCATCTAATGTGCCGATAGTCAAAGCACCATTCATCATGAATTTCATGTTGCCTGTACCTGAAGCTTCTTTACCTGCTGTTGATATTTGCTCAGATAAGTCGGTACCCGGACAAATTTTTTCCATCGCACTAACGTTATAGTTAGGCAGGAAAGCCATACGTAAATACGGCGTCACCAGTGGATCAGAATTGACCATATGGGCGACATTGCTTGCTAACTTAATGATTTGTTTTGCCATGGCATACCCTGGCGCAGCTTTGCCACCAATTAATACGCAACGGGGGACCATATCTTGAGTATCGCCATTTAAAATTCGACGATATAAATGAATAACATGCAAAATATTCAATAATTGGCGCTTGTATTCATGGATACGTTTTACTTGCACATCGAACATCATCAGAGGGTCAAATTCAACCCCACATTGCTGATGTATAAAAGTGGTTAACACTTGTTTATTCTCGAGTTTTATTTGCGCCCATTCCTTAACAAATGCTTTGTCACTGGTAAAAGCATTTAACGCGGTAAGACGTGATAAATCGTTAATCCACTCATCGCCTAAGCGTCGGCAAATCAACTCAGATAACTTAGGATTACAATACGCGAGCCAACGCCTAGGGGTGACACCGTTGGTTTTGTTATTAAATTTGTGGGGCCACAGTTGATAGAAGTCATTGAATAACCCTTCTTTAAGCAACTGAGTATGTAACCCCGCCACACCATTAACCGAAAAACTGGCAACAATCGCTAAATATGCCATCCGTATTTGCTGCTCGGGGCCTTCTTCAATAATCGACATGTTGGCCAATTTTTGAATATCTGCGGGCCAATGATGAGCCACTTGTTCAAGATAACGTGCATTGATTTCGAAAATAATTTCGACAATTCGCGGCAACATATTTTTCATCATCGGCACAGACCAACGCTCTAGTGCTTCTGGCAATAAAGTATGATTGGTATACGCCATAGATTCACTAGTGATCGCCCAAGCGGTATCCCAACTCAAGCCATATTGATCAAGTAACAACCGCATTAACTCAGGTACTGCAATGCTCGGGTGAGTATCATTAAGTTGCAACACGTTATGAGTACTAAACTGGCTAAAGTCTTCACCAAATTGACCGACGTAACGGGCCAGCAAGTCTTGTAAGCTGGCAGACGACAAAAAGTACTGTTGTCTTAACCGCAATTCTTTGCCGTTAACACTCGAATCATTGGGGTACAACACCATGGTGATTTGTTCGGCTAGGTTTTTCGTCGCGACGGCTTCAGCATAATCACCTTCGTTAAACTCTGCTAAATCAAACTCGTCATTGGCTTCTGCCTTCCACAAGCGCAGCGTATTAATTCGGCCATTTTTAAATCCTGGGATCGGCACGTCATAAGGCACGGCCAGTACATTTTGAGTTTCCGCCCACACATGGTGTCGATGCCCTTGTTTATCGACATAGGTTTCGGTATGGCCAAAAAAGGGAACCGTCACAATACGATTGGCAATACGGACTTCCCATGGATTACCGTGTCGTAACCAACGGTCCGGACGCTCAACTTGGTAACCATCGACAATTTTTTGCACAAACATGCCATATTGATAACGAATACCGTAACCAGTAACCGACAAATCTAAACTGGCACAACTGTCGAGGAAGCACGCCGCAAGTCGTCCAAGCCCGCCATTGCCTAAGCCCGCATCTTGCTCAACTTGCTCAAGCTCTTCTAAACTAGTCGCGTATTCAGTCATGACTTGTTGCGCATCGGCGGTAATGTCTAAACTCAGTAATGCATTACCTAATGCTCGGCCCATCAAAAACTCTAACGACAAGTAAGCCACTTGTTTTTGTTGGTATTGATTATCTTTTATCCGTGTTTGACGCCAGTTATCCAGCATTTGCTCTTTAACACTTTGCGCCACGGCATTAAACAATTCATGTTGCTCATGTTCATCGCGACATAAACCATAACGAATATGTCTGGCTAACGAGGCTGCTAAACTGTCGCAAGGTTCACAAGGCTCTGCATGAGAACTGAGCTGATTGTCTGCTGCGGTTTGTGTTGCGACTTTGGTTTTACTACTGGTCTTACTGTTAGCTTTAGCTCGACTGGCACGGGCAGTCGGTTTAGTCGCACTGGCGTTAGTTTTCGCTGTGGTCATCAATTGCTCCTTGTAAACTCGGTATGAAATAACATTAAACTACGGCTGATTAAATTGACTTGCTGACTGGCATCCACCACTGGCTCACTTTCTTGGGTATGCAATAAACAATGCCAATAACGAAAGTGAGGCAATTGCGGTAATGTAAAGGTATGTGGGGACTCATCGACATTGATCATCAACAATAAGGCTTCAGTACTTTCAGCAACGGCGCCAACATCGGCATCACCTAAATTACCGGTTAAAATAACGCTTAAGGTGCGGGTATGATGTTCACACCAATGTGATTTCGTCATCGCTTCACCTTGGCGGTTAAACCACGCTAAACCGTTATCGAATAATGCTTCTGGTTTATGAATAAATGCTTGATGACACAACATCGGAAAGCGTTTACGTAAGGTGATCAACTGAGCGGTAAAATTCACCAACGACCAATCTATTTGCTGCCAGTCGAACCAACCCATCGGATTGTCTTGGCAGTAGGCATTGTTATTACCTTGTTGAGTTTGGCTAGATTCATCGCCAGCCAATAGCATCGGCACCCCCTGAGATAGCAACAAGCACGTTAATAAATTGCGCTTTTGTCGGTTGCGAATGGCATTGATGGCGACATCGTCGCACTCGCCTTCTATGCCATAATTACTGCTACAGTTTTCTTGATGTCCATCGCGGTTGTCTTCACCGTTGGCCAAGTTATGACGATCGTCATAACTGACTACATCATGCAAACTGAAACCATCATGACTGGTGATAAAATTGATACTGGCTGCTGGCCCGCGACCGTTATGTTCAAAAAAGTCACTCGAACCATGAAATCGTTTAGCAAATTCAGGTAACAAACCACTGTCACCGCGCCAGAATTTGCGCATAGCATCACGGTAACGGTCATTCCATTCACTGAATGCCACAGGGTAATTGCCTAACTGATAACCACCAGGTCCAATGTCCCATGGCTCAGCAATCAATTTCACTTTACACAGCACAGGATCTTGAGTGATGGCGTCAAAAAATCCACTTCCTGGGTCAAAGCCATAGGCTTCTCGTCCAAGGCAACTGGCTAAATCAAATCTAAATCCATCCACGCCCATCACTTCAACCCAATAGCGCAGCGAATCCATTACCAGCATCAGTACTTGGGGATGATTAAGATTAAAGGTGTTACCACAACCGGTATCGTTAATGTTAAAACGCTTATCATTGGGTAATAAACGGTAGTAACTGGCATTGTCGATCCCGCGGAAACCATACGTTGGCCCTAAATGGTTACCTTCTGCAGTATGGTTAAATACCACATCCAAAATGACTTCAATGCCTGCTCGATGAAGTGTAGAAACCATCTGCCTAAATTCAGCAATGTCATCCGATGCAGACAAATAAGCGCTGTGCGGCGCCATAAAAGCAATACTGTTATATCCCCAATAGTTATTGAGGCCCTTTTCAATTAAAAATGGCTCATCAAAAAAACCATGCACGGGTAATAGCTCTATACAGGTTATGCCTAAGTTTTGTAAATAATCGATGATAGGTTGGCTCGCTAAACCTGCAAAGGTGCCTTGTTGCTCGCTGCTGACCTTGGGATGCTGTTGGGTAAACCCTTTTATATGGGTTTCAAATATAATGCTGCGCGCAAGGCTAATATTGAGCGGCTCAATTGGAATATCATTGACAAAGCCGCAATCAATAACCTGTGCTTTAGGCACATATGGCGCACTATCTTGGGTATCAAATGACAAATCTTCGTCCCTGGCTTCAATGTCATAACCATAAAGCGCAGGATGATATATCACCTCGCCCACCAGCTTTTTTGCATAGGGATCGAGTAACAATTTATGATGATTAAAGCGATGACCTAATTGAGGTTGATATGGGCCAAAGACACGATAACCATACAATAGCCCTGCTTGTGCATCAGCAAGATGACAGTGCCAAATTTGTCGAGTTTGATCGCTCATGATGTATTGCGCGACCTCAACTTCTCCAGTGGCATCAAAGATACACAATACGACTTGAGTAGCATGCGCCGAAAACAACGAAAAATTCACCCCGTTATCATCGAGTGTCGCCCCTAGTGGATAAGGATAACCGCTGGTCATATCCATAACATGCCCCTGTAAAGTTGAAACCATAGTGTCTGTACCCACTTATTCCGTCGACTCATCTAGCTTTCTGGTTCGTCAGTTCGTTCGTCCAGTTCTGGAGCCCAAATGCTGCAACCTAACGGAGGGACAGTAATGACAATACTGTGTGACATGCCCTGCCATGGCGTCGCTTGAGCTTCACAGGGATTATCATTGACGACGTGACTGCCGCCATAGTGACGATGGTCGCTGTTGAGCATTTCGCTGTAGCATTGCTCCGCAGGTACACCCACTCTGAAATCGTGATAAACCTGTGGAGACATGTTGACCACAATCACGACATGTTGTTGCTTATCCATGCCAAAACGACAAAATACTAAAATGTTATTTTCAGCATTGTTGCAGTCGAGCCATTGGAAACCGTCGCTATGATGATCACGTTGATATAAGGCCGGATATTGTTGATAGCATTGATTGAGATCGCGCACCCAATCTTGCACACCTTGATGTGGTGCATAGGTTAATAAATGCCAGTCGAGGCTCTGGTTATGGTTCCATTCGTTGCGCTGGGCAAACTCGTTACCCATAAACAACAGTTTTTTGCCCGGATGGGTCCACATAAAGCCATAATAAGCGCGTAATGTGGCGAACTTCTGCCAGTCATCACCAGGAATTTTATGCAGTAACGAGCCCTTACCGTGAACCACTTCATCATGACTGAGTGACAAAATAAATTGTTCGGTAAAGGCATAAACTAAGCTAAAAGTGAGCTCTCCATGGTGATAACGCCTAAAAAGGGGATCGCAACTGATATAACGAAGTGTGTCGTTCATCCAGCCCATATTCCACTTAAAGCCGAATCCTAAGCCATTATTACTGGTGGCTTGTGTCACCCCAGGCCATGCGGTGGACTCTTCAGCAATCATGTTAATACCAGGAAAACACTGATACATACGTGCGTTTAATTCTTGCAGAAAGCTGATTGCCTCAAGATTTTCACGGCCGCCAAACTCATTGGGGATCCATTGATCAGCTGTACGGCTATAATCGAGATAGAGCATTGACGACACAGCATCAAGGCGTAAGCCATCAAAATGAAATTCATCTAGCCAGTAATGCGCATTACTGTATAAAAAACTGCGCACTTCCGCGCGGCCATAGTTATAAATTAAGGTATCCCAATCCGGATGTTCGCCTTTACGGGGATCGTCATGTTCATATAAGCAACTGCCGTCAAACCGTACCAAACCGTGAGGATCGCGAGGAAAATGAGCTGGCACCCAATCGAGTAACACCGCAATGCCTTGCTGGTGGCATGCATCGATAAAAGCTTTAAGGCCATTGGCATCACCAAAGCGATACGTCGGCGCAAATAACCCCACGGGTTGATAACCCCAAGAGCCATCGAACGGATATTCACTGATTGGCATTAGCTGTAAATGGGTAAAGCCCATTTCTTTGATATAAGGCACCAACTCGGCTATTAGCTGCGAGTAATCGGTATAATCTTGGCCGTCATCCCCGTTGCGGCGCCATGAGGCTAATTGCACCTCATAAATAGACATAGGTTGTACATGTGGTTGATGACTTGCCCGTTCTGTTAACCATTGACTATCTTGCCAGTCATAGCCTTCTACTCGAGGTATTTTCGACGCATTATGAGGTGACGGTTGCATGGCGACCGCATAAGGATCGGACTTAATAACTTGATTGCCATGCATATCGCTAATGGCATATTTATAGTGCTGATCGGGTTCAACCTCGGCAATGAAAATATCCCACAGCCCACTGGCTGGATGATGACGCAACACATGGCGCTTATTGTCCCATAAATTAAAATCACCAATCACCGCAACTTGCTTAGCATTTGGCGCCCAAACACAAAAATGAACCCCTTTTACATCGTGATGTTCACGCCAATTAGCGCCTTGAAAATGGTATGTTTGCAGCTGGCTTCCTTCGCCAAATAAATACACATCGTCAGGATTAAGTAGACTGTCAAATTGATATGGGTCGGTGATAAGCTGCTCACACAACGGATATTGCACCCGTAATAGATAAGCAAAATGGTTAACTCTGCGGCCCATTTTACCGGCAAATAAACCTTGTTCATTAACTTGCTCAAGCGTCGCCACTTTACGTCGATCTTTAGCATTCAACACATCAACACTGAGCGCACCAGGTATTAAGCAACGAACAACCAGCGCTTTATCATCATTAACACTGTGCATACCAAGCAGTGAAAACACATCGGTGTACTCACCATTTAATAAGGCCATTTCACTACCTTGTTGAAAATACGGGGTCGCTACTGTCATATTTAATGATCCATTAATGAGCAAGTTTATCGGATGACTATGTGTTTACTGCACTTGTGTTAACTGCACTGGCGTGAGTTCGGGACTTTCGCGCCGATGCTATCGCTTCAAGACGTTGCTGCACTTTAGGGCTTTGGGACATTTGTTTGATAGACAGGGGTAATCGGCGTTGCCAATTAGGGAACTCTTTCCAAGTACCGGGAATATTTACCCCGTGTTTATCAGCGACTAAATCACTTAATTGCACACTAAATAGTTGTGCATTGCCCTTAGCAGCAACGCGTATCCAAGCCAACAACACACTATCAAAATCTAATTGTTCGGCTGATGTCATGGGGGTTGGTAGCTCAAATGCTTGTTCGCGGATAAGCAAGTCAATCAATTGCTGTTTTTCTTGCTGACGCTGGTCCATGACCTGATGTAACTTGTCATCGGTTTCAATCAATTCAAGTTGACGTCGTAGGCGTAAATCCGCAGCAAACCACCACGCAGAAAGTGTCGGTACATCGTGATTAGCCAACATCATCAGGCTTTGACGTTTATAGTCTTGTGGTGGTTTGAACCCATTATGGTCTTTACAGAAATAAAATAATTCATTTGATAAAATGCCCGCTTGGTGTAAACACGACACAATCTCTGGTGGTACTATGCCTAAATCTTCGCCAATTACGATGCAACGAGCACGCTGGCTTTCTAAACAAACAATGGCGAGCAAGGTGTCCAGCGGATAATATACATAGCAACCTTTACCAAGTTCTTCATGCAGAGGCCACCACCACAAACGTAGTAATCCCATAACATGATCAATTCTCAGCGCGCCGCAGCTTTGCATATTACTGCGAACCAATTGGATAAAATGGCTAAAATTATGTTGCTTTAATTTCACCGGATCGAATGGGGTTAAGCCCCAATTTTGGCCTTGCTCAGCAAAAGGATCTGGTGGTGCGCCGATACTGGCGTTATCACAAAACAAATCTGCATTGGCACTAATTTCAGCGCCATGACTCACCGCACCTACGGCCAAATCACGAATAAGCCCAATACTCATACCGCATTGTTTTGCATTCAACTGACAAGCTTGTAATTGTTCATCGGCGACAAATTGCAGATACAAATAAAAGCCAACATCTTGAGTGAAATATTTAGATGCTAATTCCACTTCGACGGTAACAAACTGCATCAACGCAGCTTCATCTTGTACAAAAAACTCTTTATAGGCCTTGTATCTTGGGGTTTCTAGCTTGATGTGGTGAGAACAAAATATTTGATACATTTTCTCGAATGCTGCGTATTTAAGACTGTGCACTTCATCGTAATTAATAAGATGTGCTTGATTCAGTACTAACCTTTTTTGCTGCCATTTTTGTGATGATAACTCCCCATTAAGGGCTTTATATTCATGAACGGCTTCTATTTGTATGTACAAGGGGTTTAACCGACGGCGGTCTGTTGGACTGTATGGACTGGGGTTATCTGGCTGGCTTATGTCTACTGCATGTAATGGATTGAGAAGAATAAAATCAGCACCAGCATGGGCAGCGTACTCAATAAGCTCAGCTAAATTGCCAAAATCACCAATGCCCCATTGCGCATCATTACGCAATGCATACAGTTGCGCATTAAGCCCCCAAGATTGCTTACTGCTGTTAAGTGGTTGCACTAGGCGACCTTGATAAGCCGTAGACGGTGCAACCATCAACTGTCCATGTAAGGTATCTTTATGCTGAGGATCGTTAATAAACGCTAAATCGAGTTGGTGATAACCTAAATGTAATTTAGCTTTATCAAGTATTAAACGATATTGGCAATAACGTTGATCATTAATATGATATTCGCCAGCAATAACACAATCACTCACATCGGCATTCACCGAAATTGTGTCAATATTTTCACCGCTGATGGTCACCACAAACTCAAATGAATAATGCTCTGGCAGATAGATATCAACATGAGGCTTATCAATAGTACACCACTGAAAACCATGTAGCGGTACCAACCAAGGCTGTACATCGAGTTGCTCTATTCTGGCGTCTATCTTTGGTGGTGATAAATGCTGCTGAGTAAAAGCCTGTACATCGAATAGTTGCTGGTCAGGCTTATTCATACCATGAAGGTGCTCATGTTGATCAAACGACGATTGCAACAACATTGTGGTTAAAATGCCCTGCCTGTCCTTAGCAGGTATGTGAACAAGATTACCGAAACAATCGATAAACTCTGCCCCAACGCCTTGCAAATATAGCAACTTCTCTAGTCCCATATTTGTCTTCCTCGCGATAATTAACTGCATTAATTCCAGCAGTTACCATGCCAGTTCATCATAACAAATTGACGACAGATTAATTGCAGTAAGATGACAATGGCTATTCATTAAAAATCATATAGTTACTAAAGAAAGGTTAAGATTGTATTGCTCGTTTAATACGCTTGTTTTAAGTTTGTTTTTTGCACAAAAATAGTGCACAACAATCAAATCAGTGCATATTATCTATGGATTTCAAGTGGAAGCGCCTTAAAAAGAGGCAGTTGATATCATTGCTATTATGATTTTGTATTGCCAATAGCTTAAGTCTTAAAACTGCTCTGGCTCAATTACCCTATGTAGATGTTTAAGCCTTATAACGCCACTGTTAACAGTGATGCTTGTTACTGAAATAGAATAGCCAATTAATACTTCTGTTATGCTAGCAGTATCGCTATTGTCAGCGGTGGGGTGATAATCTCTTCGTTCCAAAGTACCACGCAGGGTTGATTCCAGATCACAACATCCCTTGTCATTAACAGGATAGACACGTAATAAATGAATAAACACGAATTCACTTTGCGCTACAACTTACATTGTTTGCGTTCGACAATTGCTTCTGCGCCCCCGTCGTACCTTGGCCGCGAAGCCGCGGTATTAATCCCTGTGATCGAAATAGAGCAACAATTACATATTATTTTAACCCGACGTCCGATGCATTTACGTCACCATCCTGGGCAAATTAGCTTTCCTGGCGGCAAAGTTGAGCCAAATGATATTAATGCCATCCACACCGCGCTGCGCGAAGCTCACGAAGAAATTGGCTTATTGGCAGATAATGTGGATATTTTAGGTGTGTTTCCAGCTCATAAAACCTTTACTGGTTTCGAGATCACCCCTGTCGTGGCAATGATAAAGCAGCCATTTGAACTGGTTCTCGATCCCGGTGAAGTGGATGATTGTTTCTCAGTACCATTGAATTTTTTTATTGAGCGCAGTAACCGTCATAAAATGTTTCATTATCGCCACGGCGCACATTATCAAGTGCACTTTATGCCATTTGAAGACAAATTTATTTGGGGGGTAACGGCAGCCATCATAGATTTACTGTGCCACCATATAGCAGATAACTAATCACTGTAGGCACATGACGTAAAAAGCCAATTGATGGTTGATTAGCTTAGAACTATTGTTCCAAGCATCATCAGCGTTATTTTACACCACGTAACGAATATACAAACCTGCTGCGAGTGATACCAAAAACAACAATGGAATATTGACCCAAAAACCAATTCGAGTGGTGGCTTTTGCATAAAAGTTTACCAGCAGATTCAAAAAGCTGACCCCAGCACACCACCATATTAAGTATTCTAATTTAATGGTTAACTCAGGGTCCCAGTTTAATCGTACCGATGCGCCTTTACTCAAAAAATAACCTACCGCACGATCAGGTCTGGCTTCGCCAAAAATAATCAATGCATAAATGGCTAAGCTCCAGCCTAATAACGACAAAACGGTCAATACAACCTGTATAATTCCTAAACGAGACATGGCCTTTCCTTGGTTTACGAGAGAATATAAAGGCTAATTAGCCATATATTTAACCGACATACTCAAAAGTATCACATTAATCACCCTAGAATAGCGTTTTCAGCTTGAGAAAAGCCACCAGCAAGGTAAGATAAACCCCAATTTTATATTTATATTCTATACGTTGGAGAATAAAGCAACAATGAGCATTGCATCTGTCGCTTCTGTATTTAAAGGTGAACACGCCGTTGGTTCGCAAGTCACTGTCCGTGGCTGGGTAAGAACTCGTCGTGATTCAAAAGCGGGTATCTCTTTCTTGGCCGTGTATGACGGTTCATGTTTCGACCCTATTCAAGGTGTCTTGCCTAATAGCCTAGCCAATTACAATGACGATGTATTGAAATTGACTGCTGGCTGCTCTGTTGTAATGACGGGTGAAGTAGTTGCCTCTCCTGGCGCTGGTCAAGCATTTGAATTACAAGTCACTGAAATAGTGGTTACGGGTTTTGTAGACGATCCAGATACTTACCCAATGTCGGCCAAACGCCACTCTATTGAGCATTTACGTGAACTTGCCCATCTACGCCCGCGTACTAATATTATTGGTGCAGTAGCCCGTGTACGTAACTGCTTATCACAAGCGATTCACCGCTTCTATCACCAAGAAGGATTTATCTGGGTATCTACCCCGTTAATTACCGCTTCTGACTGTGAAGGTGCGGGCGAAATGTTCCGCGTGTCGACCTTAGACATGGAAAATCTACCTCGCACTGCTGACGGTAAAGTCGATTACGATAAAGATTTTTTCGGTAAAGAATCATTTTTAACCGTGTCGGGTCAGTTAAACGCTGAAACTTATGCTTGTGCGTTATCGAAAGTATATACTTTTGGCCCAACGTTCCGTGCTGAAAACTCAAACACCACTCGCCACCTTGCAGAATTCTGGATGGTTGAGCCTGAAGTGGCATTCGCAACGTTAGATGATGCGGCTGAGTTAGCGGAAAGAATGCTTAAATTCGCGTTTAGCGCAGTGCTTGAAGAACGCATGGATGATTTAAACTTCTTTAACGAACGTGTTGATAAAACCGTTATCGAACGTTTACAAGCATTCGTTAGCAGTGATTTTGCTCAAGTGGATTACACTGATGCGGTTGAAATCCTTAAAAACTGTGGTAAGAAGTTTGAATTCGCAGTTGAATGGGGTATTGATTTACAATCTGAGCACGAACGCTACTTAGCTGAAGAGCATTTTAAAGCGCCTGTTGTCGTTAAGAACTACCCGAAAGACATTAAAGCTTTCTATATGCGCTTAAACGATGATGGCAAGACTGTCGCAGCAATGGACGTATTGGCACCAGGTATTGGTGAGATTATCGGTGGTGCACAGCGTGAAGAGCGTTTAGACGTGCTTGATATGCGTTTAGCTGAAATGGATTTAAGCCAAGAAGATTACTGGTGGTATCGTGACCTACGTCGTTATGGCACCGTACCTCATTCAGGTTTTGGTTTAGGTTTCGAGCGTTTAGTGTCGTATGTTACTGGCGTTAACAACATTCGTGATGTTATCCCATTCCCACGCGCCCCACGTTCAGCCAGTTTCTAATTATCTCGATAATATGAAATGACATAAACGCGCCATTTGGCGCGTTTTTTATTAGCTTTAATTTTTATGTGAAATAGAAATCGTCAATATTTATCCACCAAGAAGCACAATCGGCATTTAGAAGACATCTCCTTCCAAAGTTGTGGTTTAGCTTAGCAATAAAAGAAGCCCGTTAAATGACTAGGCTCCTTATTAGACATTATCTATCGATTATCTTAACATTAAGATTAAGGTGCAGTTAATACATACATTTTTATGTTGCAGCTAACAATCGCTTAAGCTTATCTTTCACATATTTCTAATTATAAGATCGGTATTTTTTGCTTTCCGCTGCTTTGCCATTCACTTTTGGTACTTGAAGATGAAGCACTCCATTTTTAAGTTAGGCTTTTATATTAGCTTCATTTGGTCTGCTCTCAAGGGTAAACTGCGCACATACTTACCAGAGCGACGTTCTTTTCTGATCACACGCTCATTTTCTTTTTCCTCATTTTCTTCGGCTGTAGTTGCCTCGATTGTGAGCAAATCTCCATCAACCGTAACGTGAATATCTTTTTTATCTACGCCAGGTAAATCTGCACTAATTTCATAGTGCTCAGCCTTATCATTAATATCTACTCTGGACTAAAAAATCCAACCCCCCTTATGCCTTCGATGCTAGGAGAATAGAAACTCCAGAAAATATTAACCATATCAGATAGTTAATTTACAGAAGTTAAGTTTATAATAAAATTTCCTTTCAGAGGTGATCAGTTCATTAAGATGATTTCGTCTCGTAATCTACATGGCGAAATCTGGTGTTTCACCTGTCAAGTTTAGCGGTCAAATAACGGACTCACCATAATGTAGATCAGCTCTCGACTATTAATGTGACATAAACACACATCATTATTTATGTTGATTATTTCTTCCTCCATCACATTTAAACCTTATAGATTAATCGCTTCTTCAGTCAATAAATCTGGTTAAATATGATGCTGTGTTAGGCGTACACTTCATAAAGGAATACAGGATTTAAATGAAAGTAAGACTCTGACCCATAATTAGTTTTTACTGGATTAGTGTATAGCTTAAGGACCAAAGGGAAAAGATATGCTGATTTTTAAGATCAGAAAAATGAGGGAACAATTTGAAAATAAAAAAATGCCGCTCACCTTAAGTGAACGGCATTAAACAAATTGTTAGCATTTAGACTCATTAAAAATTAATTTTGAGTAATAGCCGCTGTATTACCTGCACCACCACTTTGTGTAATTGACGCAATGTCACCCATACCATTCTGGGTGATAGAGGCTACGTTATGAGCAAGAGCTGCACCGAAACCTGATTGCGTAATAATGCCATAGTTATCAGAGCCATTTTGCGCAATAACTGCATCATTGTACTCGCCACTAGACTGGTTGACCCAACCTTCATTGTTTGCACCGGTTTGATCAATATCCGCAGTTCCAAAATCACCAAACTGGCTTACATCAGCAATGTTTTCAGATGCTGTTTGATAAACATTGGCCATGTTACCTTCACCGCCTTGATCGACTGTAGTACTTTGAGTCATACCATCTTGTAATATTGTCGCACTTCCACCAATTGAGCCAGTCTGTGTGACATTAGCCATCAACATAGAACCAGGACCTTGGTCAATATCAACCATTGAACCAGAAACAGCAGATTGCGCGACTATTGCGCTAGAATCTGCAGCTTGATTTTGAGCTACATTAACATCGCCTGATTGGCTGGCATCAAGTTGAGTAATTGTTACAACTGAGTTATCCGATTCATTTAATTGAGTCACTACAACTACGTTACTGTCACCATTTTGAGTTACGCTTGCTGCAGCCATATAAGAAGTATCTTGGTTAATGTTTACATTGTTCAAGTTACCATCAGTCATAATAGTTGCTGAAGCAGGCTCATGAAAACCGAACCCGTACTGGCGTATGGTTGATGTATTGTTGTCACCTGTAACATTCACAGAAGCGGTACTGTCGTTAACATGCTCCTGGTTTACTGTTGCGTTGTTAGTGTTACCATCTTGTGAAACCGTTAAACTAGTATCAAATACGTGCTCTTGGTAAGTAGTCACATCATTATTGCTACCATTTTGAGTAACAGTTGCTGAAGCATTACTACTAAAATCTGTTTGCGTAACCAAAGCAGTATTAAAACTACCGTTAGTTTGAGTTACCGAAGCAGTACCAACACTGAAACTGTTTTGATTAATAGTTGCGTTTGAGTCGGCTGAATTATTCTGTTTAGCTGTAGCATCAGAGCCATCAGTAGTTTGTGTAATCCACACTTCTGAACGTTCAGAGCCGTTCATTTGTTCAGCATCTGCCGTGTTGTTATTACCCGTTTGGACAATCGTGGAAAGCGCATCGGTAGAAGTATCTTGATCTGAACTCGCAACGTTACCATTCCCGGTTTGGGTAATACTTGAACCGGCAGGATTATGAATACCAAAACCATACTGTCTGATGTCGGCATCATTACTATTGCCGTCTTGCTGTACAGTGGCAGAAGTATCATTTACGTGTTGCTGATCAACGTTTGCAGTATTAGTTAAACCATTTTGGTTAACTTCAGCCGTTGTGTTAGTCATGTGTACTTGATTAATAGTCGCAGTATTTGCTTGTACTGTTTGATTGATAATCGCACTTGAGCTATCGACGCCACCTGTTTGTGTGATATTCGCAGTTTGTGCATCGCCTACTTGGTCAATAGATGCATTACTATTAGTCCCAGTATTGGTGGTAATATTTGCAGTGTGATTAGTGCCAGCTTGCACAGTTGTAGCTGTGTTACCAGAACCGCTCTGAATAGTCGTTGCTGAGCTGCCTGCTGCGTGAGCTGTACCGAATACCATTGCAATCGCAGCGGCTAGTGGAAGTAGTTTTGTCATCAGTAATATCCTTAAAAATAATTTAGAGATTTACGAGTCATAAATTGACCTGTTAAATCATCCCAATGTAATGATGTTGTCCTGAGCAACATTCTTATTCCAGGAAGAATAATGAATGCGCGATTACTAAATACTGGAGCTCTTTATCTTCACCTCTACCATAAAGATTGAACGCTCCAAACAACTTTCACCATGCAACTTACGCAAGCTATTTTTGCACAGTGAACGGTTTCTTAATCCTGCTTAACAATAAATGGGTTAACTTGCGTTAACGTGAATGATTATGGGTTGATAACATCATTTCAACATCCAGCTAAGGTATTAAAGCTCACCCTCAACAGGCTAGTTTTCGAAACAAGCCCCCCCTCATAAGTATTAGTCCTCATAGAGTCAGCTACAAGCCAATGACACCTTAAGGTATTAATAAATATAATCTTTAATTGCATTAACACTATTATAATGATGCGTTAAAAACTCAAACCATTTTGTTTTACTAATTGTTTAAATAACTTTTATCCTGTAGTCGGTATTTAAATGAATAATTTAAGATAACTAGAGAACTCCTTACATCACACTCTCAATGGACATTAATCGTAATGGCTCGCAATTAAATATAGAAACCAAGCATTGTTATTTTAATTACTTTTCCAACTCGATTTAACACCCCAAGCATCTGATTATAAAAAGGAATGCATTAAAAGCTGTTATAAAATTAACCTATGCTTTTTCTGTCTGAAATAAATAGCTGAAAATAATAAGTGTGACCATAACCAAAAGATGACTATTAAATACTTTATATATCTGACATTGGTCCAAATAACAGCTACCAGTTAATGACATAAATTATCCCAATCGTTATTCTTATAACGTCGCTAGCCGTAATGCTTACATCAAGGATATTTCTATGAATATAAAGTTCTCAATTAAGAGAATGCTCCAAATTACCATTATGCTAACGTTAACTGCGTTGACACTATTAGCTTGGGTTATGAGTGTTCAGCAATCACGTATACATGTAAATGTTAAACATGAAGAACAACAAGTTAATGCCATATTTGCCTTAAAAGATACTCGTTATTTTGTCGTGCAAATACAGCAATTTCTAACAGATGTCGGTGCAACAAAAAGTGATGAAGCAAAGTCAGAAGCACTCGAAAGTAAGCAAAGCGCCCTAGAACATATTGAAAAATTGATTCAATATGCTCCTGAATTTACCGTTCAGGCACAAAACATTAAACGCCAAGTTAATTCATTACATGATTCAGGCATAAAAATGGCTGATGCTTATTTGACTCAAGGAACTGATGCCGGCAATTTATTAATGAAAAGCGCTGGTGGTTTTGATGATGCGGCTGGCGATTTAGCTGATAACTTGGATCTATTGGCTCAAAAACTCGATCAGCAATTTATACTCACCGTTAATGAAACTCTCAGGGCAACCACTACCGCTGCTAGAGTGCAATTATGGGGAAGCATTGGCATAGGATTGTTTATAGTGATCATTATGATAGTGCTATACCAACGTATTTTAACACCACTTAAAAAACTTGATGATTCAATGCGCAATGTGGCCTCTGGCGCCAAAGATTTAACCGCAAGGTTAGATGATAGCAGTGATGATGAAATTGCCAAAGTTGCCGCCAGTTTTAATGCGTTTGTTGGTAATATTGGCGAATTAATTACTGACTTTAATCATAATACCCAACAATTAGGTACAGCAAGCGACCAATTAACTTCGGCTAGTAACGAAACGTTGAGTGGGATGCAACGACTACAAAGTGAAACTGAACAAGTCGCTACCGCTATGAATCAAATGCAAGCCACCGTCATTGAAGTTGCCAATAATGCAGAGTTAGCCGCTCAAGCAGCTCAAGAATCTGATGCACAAGCACTGCATGGTGACAACATTGTCAAGAAAACGATTACTTCGATTGATCATCTTGCTAAAGGGGTTGAACAAGCCGCTAATGCACTCTATCAATTGCAAAAAGATGCCGATAATATTGGCACTATCTTAGAAGTCATTCGAGGCATTGCAGATCAAACCAACTTACTGGCTCTGAATGCTGCGATTGAGGCTGCGCGTGCAGGAGAGCAAGGACGAGGTTTTGCTGTTGTCGCTGATGAAGTGCGCACCCTAGCAAAACGAACTCAAGATTCGACTAACCAAATTCAGCAAATGATTGGCCAATTACAATCAGGCGTAAAAGGAGCCGTGACAGTAATGGCATCGAGTCGAGAGCAAGCCATTAACAGTACGGAGCAAGCGGCGCAAGCTGGTGATGCGCTAACCAAAATTACTCAGTCTGTGGCGACAATAGCCAATATGGCGACTCAAATAGCGACCGCAGCAGAAGAACAAACTGCAGTAAGCGATGAAATTAATCGTAATATTGTCAATATTAGCGATGAAGCTCGTTTGACAGTGACCAATGCCCAGCAATCAAATACTGCCAGTATCCAAGTTGGTCAGTTATCACAACAGTTAAGAGCTCAAATTGGTCAATTTAAAATCAATTAACTGACGCTACAATGTCATCTAGAGAACATTCTCAGCCAGTTTTTCATATTTTCATTGATAAACTGGCTATCTATTTTCACCTAAAATTATATTTTTCAGTAAATTAACTGTTTACAATGATCAGGTCACGTAAATGTTTGACGTCATCACGCACGGCAGCAGCTTGTTCAAACTCTAGGTTCTTAGCGTGTTCATGCATTTGTTTTTCCAATTTATCAATTTGATGACTCAAATCGGCAATACTGGTGTATTTCGCTCGCTCTTCTGCCACTTCAGCAAATTTAGAGTGATTTTTACGAGTACCTTTACTGAAGTTAGTGTCACCTACATCCATTACATCGGTAATACTCTTCACTACTCCACGAGGCACAATACCGAGTTTAAGGTTATGTAGGTGTTGCTTTTCACGGCGACGCTCTGTTTCCCCCATGGCTTTAGCCATTGAGTTTGTTATTCGGTCCGCATATAGAATAACTTTACCGTTAACGTTACGAGCAGCACGGCCGATGGTCTGAATAAGTGATCTCTCTGAACGTAAAAAGCCTTCTTTGTCTGCATCTAAAATGCACACTAATGACACTTCAGGCAGATCTAGCCCTTCACGTAATAAGTTAATGCCAATCAGTACGTCAAAACGTCCCAAGCGTAAATCACGAATAATTTCAACTCGTTCAACGGTATCAATGTCCGAATGTAAATAACGAACTTTAACCCCATGCTCGTCAAGGTATTCACTCAGATCTTCAGACATCCGTTTAGTTAATGTGGTCACCAGCACACGCTCATTAACCGCCACGCGTTTGTGGATCTCAGACAAAAGATCGTCAACTTGAATGCCCACAGGCCGAACTTCCAATACAGGATCGAGTAATCCGGTTGGCCTTACAACCTGCTCAGCAATCTCGCCGGTACTTTTTTCAAGCTCGTATAAACTAGGTGTAGCTGAAACAAAAATGGTTTGCGGCATTAATCGTTCAAACTCTTCAAACATTAACGGCCGATTATCTAGTGCTGATGGTAATCGAAATCCATACTCTACTAAGTTCATTTTCCTGCTTCTATCACCTTTGTACATAGCGCCAATTTGCGGTACCGTCACATGTGACTCATCAATAATCAGTAGACCATCTGCAGGTAAATAATCTAATAATGTTGGTGGACCTTCTCCAGGCGATCTGCCTGATAAATATCGAGAGTAGTTTTCAATCCCGGAGCAATATCCTAGCTCGACCATCATTTCTATGTCGTATTGAACTCGCTCAGTGATCCGCTGAGCTTCAATCAATTTATTGTTATCGAGTAGATATTGACGACGTTCTCTGAGTTCTTCTTTAATATCTTCAGTTGCCGCTAAAATTTTCTCTCTTGGTGTCACATAATGCGTTTTGGGATAAATGGTGGCACGCGCTATTCGTTTGTTAATCTGTCCGGTCAAGGGATCAAACTCACTTAAGCGTTCTATTTCGTCGTCAAATAATTCTATTCGAATGGCTTCGCGTTCAGATTCTGCTGGAAAAATATCTATCACTTCACCGCGAACTCGATATGTCCCGCGTTGTAACTCAATGTCATTGCGTTTGTATTGTAATTCACTGAGCCGAATGAGGATGTCACGTTGGCCCATAAAATCGCCTTGACGCAAATGCAATAACATCTTCATATAAGAATCGGGATCGCCTAAACCATATATGGCCGACACAGAGGCAATAAGCACCACATCTTTACGCTCTAATAACGCTTTAGTGGCCGATAAACGCATTTGCTCGATGTGGGCATTCACCGATGCATCTTTTTCAATAAAGGTATTAGAAGCGGGTACATAAGCTTCTGGTTGATAGTAATCATAATAAGAAACAAAATATTCAACCGCATTATGTGGAAAAAACTCTTTCATTTCGCCATAGAGTTGCGCGGCAAGTGTTTTGTTAGGCGCCATAATAATGGTTGGCCTGCCCATTTGCTTAATCACATTCGCGATAGTATAGGTTTTACCTGACCCTGTTACGCCTAATAACGTTTGGCTAGCAACGCCAGACTCTAAGCCATCTACTAATTTTTTTATTGCTGTAGGTTGATCGCCGGCGGGTTCGAATTTGGACTCTAGGGAAAATACTGACTCTGACACAACATGGTTTCCTATTCTATTGAACCAATTATCATATACCTAAACACAGGTTAATGGCGATACATAATAGTACTAAACCTCTGGTGTTTTTACTTGAGGCAGTAACTATATTGAAGGAAAAATTGCAAAATATTATTTAATATTGGTGTGTTTCATGCAGATCATTCTCTGTCACTTGGTTCTTCAATATGACAGCATAATGATCGTAATATGAAAGTTATAAACAAATCGATTCGATCAGTATTTGAGGCCACAAATGCGCTAAAAATCGAGCTTAAAGCACAATTTAATACACAATCTACTATTCAAAGAGATTACAATTTTGCAATTGACAGAACAGTGAAAAAATAAAGTTGTTGATTTTCGTATCTGTTTGATTAAAAACAACTTAACTTATCGCTAAATATTTGTACCAATTTAAGTCCGACTCAAGCGCAACAAGGGTTAGCCGCTTATTTACAGTAGAAGTCCACAAGTTTATCCACAGATTTAGTGGATAAGTCACAAAAGCCCAATACTACTGCGGGGTAGCGAGCAAGTGAGTTTCATAAAAACGTAAGAAAATTGTGATGAAATTTAATTACATTTGCACATTAATACGAAAGATAGCGACAATAGTTCAGTTGCTGTTTTAAATTTGTAGTCGCCTCATATATTAGCAACGCCTTGAACACCGATCAACATTGCGATCAGTGAGCGCTGACGCTAGTACACATTCAACAAATATCACCTCCCTCGTATCGCTAAACATGGTTGACTCAGCCGAAGCTATGGCTGGTGAATATTAGCCATACTCAAATTGATTATTTTCAGGCAAGTCTTAGTATTTAGTGATAACTGCACTATAGGACTCATCAAGGTGTCGACAATATAGTTATAATGCCACTGGTGATAACTGGGTAATCTCAACGGCTAAAAACAACAATGTACAACAATGTATTACTCGGTTTAAAAGCTCGTTTGCGCTATGTATCGATGCTTTGCTGACTTAAATATCATTAACATACTTTGACTCAAGAAGCTGTCGATAACGACATAACTCAATCTCATAAGATCAACCTTAATTTAGGATAATAAAGAATTATCACATCACAAAGTTTGCACTATCAGTTTGCTTAAAGTGACATTCAGTTTGCTTAAAGTGACATTGACTTGCAATAAGCCCCCTTTTCACATGTAAAATCAGCTTAATGAGTACAACAAATAGTAAGTTTGATATTGCTGACTTGCCATAAATCCGTTTTTACCGATCTATACAATCTCTGTATCCCGAATTGAACTTATATCAACACGGTTTTCAGTTCCACCATAAAACCACACCGACGAGATAGCCGAAAAAACGCAACGATAGACATCAAAAACATGATGTATACAAAAATATTGTCTTTATAATCGTGGAAATGAATGTTGAGAGTAAGTGATTCATTTTGTTTTCATTGTTTAAAAATCGACACAAATGCCCAAAAGTCGTTCACGATGTGTGTTTGGTAACCAATTAGTCACATAAATGCGTTTTTTTTTATAACTCGAGTTGACTCAGTTACCAGAGCGTTTTACTATGCGCTCCGTTCTCAGCAATACATTGCTAAAAACGCTTCCCCAGTAGTTCAGTTGGTAGAACGGCGGACTGTTAATCCGTATGTCACTGGTTCGAGTCCAGTCTGGGGAGCCAATTTAGTATGCAGAGTTGAGATGTAAGCGTAATTCCCCAATAGTTCAGTTGGTAGAACGGCGGACTGTTAATCCGTATGTCACTGGTTCGAGTCCAGTTTGGGGAGCCATCGTTTACTGTTATCGAAATAATTCCCCAATAGTTCAGTTGGTAGAACGGCGGACTGTTAATCCGTATGTCACTGGTTCAAGTCCAGTTTGGGGAGCCATCGAGATAACACATTTGAAATAATACGCTTCCCCAATAGTTCAGTTGGTAGAACGGCGGACTGTTAATCCGTATGTCACTGGTTCGAGTCCAGTTTGGGGAGCCA
>NZ_JBEOPJ010000008.1:0-235564 GCF_040309945.1 Shewanella sp. AC34-MNA-CIBAN-0136
GATCGCTGCGCTGCTAGTACGCTACGCGGCTAGATTCTATAAAATCTTAGCAACAGCCTAGATCGCTGCGCTGCTAGGACGCTACGCGGCTAGATTCTATAAAAGCAAATAGCACAGCAAAACTGCCCTAAACTTAGCAGCAAAGCGAAGCTAGAATAAATGGAGAACACATGAGATTTGAACAATTAGATGTATGGAAAAGAGCATCCAGATTATCTTGTGAAATTTATAAATTAACGGAAAAGGTTGATAATTGGGGTTTCAAAGATCAGATAACTCGTTCAGGCTTATCTGTCCCATCAAATATTGCAGAAGGTGAAGAAAGGGATACAACAAAGGAAAAAATAAGGTTTTTATACTATGCAAAAGGTTCATTAGGCGAGTTAGTAACCCAGCTATACATAGGAGTTGAAGCAGGATTTTTAGACAAAAAAACTTCAATAATGCTAGTCAACGAAGCAAAAGAATTAGCAAAAATCATCGGAACAATGATCAAAAATAAACAGTCAAAGATTAAAGATGCTAGAAAGCTGAGAACAGAGCCTAGAGTCTAGCATCTAAGCTCAACAGCGCAGCTGTCCTTAGCAGGACGAAGTCCACCCTAGAAGCGCAGCGCACTAGATTCTAGCATCTAAACTTAACAGCACAGCTGTCCTTAGCAGGACGAAGTCCGCCCTAGAAGCGCAGCGCACTAGATTCTAGCATCTAGCATCTAAGCTCAACAGCGCAGCTGTCCTTAGCAGGACGAAGTCCGCCCTAGAAGCGCAGCGCACTATCCGCATAGCGGCCTAGAACCTAGAAGCTAGTGACTACTTTAGCTATATGCTCTGCTTGCGCCTGTGACATTTCTGGATCTGTTGACTCTACCATTACGCGGATAAGCGGTTCGGTGCCAGATTTACGTAATAATACTCTACCGTTTTCGGCAAGTACTGCTTCAGCTTCGATTACAGCTTGTTTTACTGCTGCAGAAGCTAAGATCTCATCAGCGTTATTAGCGGTTAGCCGAACATTGAGCAGTACTTGAGGTAACTTTTTCATACCCGATACTATCTCAGCTAACGACTGGCCAGACTGTAATACTGCTTGTAATACTAATAATGATGCCACAACAGCATCACCAGTTGATGCATGGTCAAGGTGCAGTATGTGACCAGAACCTTCGCCGCCAATTCGCCATCCAGTGGCTTTTAATTGCTCAACCACATAACGGTCACCCACTTTGGCGCGTTTAAACGGGATATCCATTTCTTTTAACGCTATTTCAAGGCCAAGGTTAGACATTAACGTACCAACAACACCGCCACTCAAAGTACCTTGTTGTTTAGCTGTTTTAGCCAGAATATATAAAATTTGGTCGCCATCGACAACATGGCCATTGTGATCAACAAACATCACCCGGTCAGCATCACCGTCCATCGCAATGCCTAAGTCAGCTTCATGTACCATAACCGCTGTTTGCAAACTGTCTAAATGGGTCGCGCCGCAATGGTCGTTAATATTGGTGCCATTAGGCTTATCATTAATGCTAATCACCTCAGCACCTAACTCACGGTATACATTGGGCGCAATATGATACGCCGCACCGTTAGCACTATCGACGACAATTTTAAGGCCTGCTAAGGTTAAATCTTTAGCAAATACGCCTTTACAGAACTCAATGTAACGACCTGCAGCATCAGTAATCCGGCGGACTTTACCTAATAATTCAGATGAAACACACTCCATCGCATTATGATTTAACGCCAGGTCGAGTAAAACTTCAATTTCAAGCTCTTGCTCGTCATTAAGCTTAGTGCCAGAATTTGAGAAAAATTTAATGCCATTGTCATAAAACGGATTATGTGAAGCACTGATAACAACACCAGCATCAGCTCTAAACGTTGAGGCTAAATATGCCACTGCAGGCGTTGGCATAGGGCCAATTAATGCCACATTTACACCAGCAGCAGATAAACCAGCCTCAATCGCCGACTCCAACATATAACCACTGCTACGCGTATCTTTACCAATCAACACTTCTTGTGTACCGGTTGACGCTAATACTTTGCCCGCAGCCCAACCTAACTTCATAGCAAAATCAGGCGTAATAGGAAACGTCCCCACTTTTCCACGTACACCGTCGGTGCCAAAATACTTACGAGACATAAAAACTCCAAAATTAAAAATTAAGTACCTAGGGCGTGACTTCGTCACTGCTAAGTTCTAGGACGGACTTCGTCCTGCTAGGTTCTAGGAACTCGCAGGCTCGCCAGAGAGCGGACTGCGTCCTGCTAGAGTCGCTCCGCTTCTTAGATTCTAGGCCGCTACGCGGATAGTGTGCTGCGCTTCTAGGGCGGACTTCGTCCTGCTAAGAACAGCTTCGCTGCTAAGATTTTATAGCATCTAGCAGCAAAGCGTCCTCGAAGACCGAAGGTCGTCCTAGCAGCCGCAGGCGCCCTATTCTTAACATCTAGCCGCGTAGCGTCCTAGCAGCGCAGCGCTCTAGGCTTTTAGCTAATTGCAAAAAGCAAAAAACCAACTAGATATAAGTTGGTTTTCAAATTATCAGTAAAAAATTACTGTTCAAGCAGAATTTTTTCAACACTTTTTTTGAAATCTGCGCCTAACTTAGCATCGCGTAGGCCATATTCAACAAAAGCATTCATATAACCCAATTTATCACCACAATCGTGTGACTTACCTGTCATGTTAAATGCTTCAACGGTATCTTGTTCAATCAGCATATCAATAGCGTCAGTTAACTGAATTTCATCACCAGCACCCGCTGGTGTTTTAGCCAATAAAGCCCAAATTTTTTCAGATAACACGTAACGACCAACAACCGCTAGATTAGACGGTGCTTCACCAATAGCAGGCTTTTCAACCATTCTTTTAATCTTAGCTGAATCACCTGGTGCTATCTCAACACCATTACAATCGGCTATACCGTATTTATTAACGTCAGATTCAGGTACTGGTGCAACCATAATCTGGCTAGCAAAAGAGGCCTTATAATGTGCAATCATCGCCGCCAGGTTTTCAGTTTTTTGATTCGCAGTATATTCATCTAAAATAACGTCTGGTAACACTACTGCAAACGGGCTGTTACCAATACAAGGGTAAGCACATAATACCGCATGACCTAAACCTTTAGCTTCGCCTTGACGAACATGCATAATAGTCACGTCTTTAGGGCAAATCGCTTGTACTTCATGTAGTAATTGACGTTTTACTCGCTTTTCAAGCGTTGACTCGAGCTCGTATGATTTATCAAAGTGATTTTCAATCGCATTTTTACTGGCGTGAGTCACTAAGACAATCTCTTTGATGCCTGCTGCAACACACTCATTAACAATATATTGAATTAACGGTTTATCAACTAATGGCAACATCTCTTTGGGAATGGCTTTGGTGGCCGGCAACATGCGAGTACCAAGACCTGCAACAGGAATAACAACTTTCATTTTAAATCCTTATAAAAATGAGCCTAACCTCAGGATAGATTCAAACAAGCCATAAATGAGTGAAAACAAATTAATGGACTAATAAGTCACTTTAATCAAAATAATTAAGATAATTAAGATACAAGATTAATTACTTTTTTAGCAGCATCATAGTTTTTCGCTTTTTGCTGATAAACTAAATCACAAATACCATCAGTGGGCGCAAAGCCTGTAGGCGCTTTGAGCAATATGTCACGAATAGCTTCATGATCAAAATCATGACAAGCCTTATCTAAACGATCTAAAATTACCGAATATTCAGCCCAGGTTAGATACAGTTCATTTGCTGTCATGATTCGCTCATGCTCTGTTCCTGTGACATCATCACCAATAAGCAGTTCTTCATATAACTTTTCGCCTGGACGTAATCCACTAAATTCGATTGCAATATCGCCTTCAGGATTTTTCTCATTACGGACTTCATAACCACTTAGGCGGATCATTTTCTTGGCTAAATCAACAATTTTTACTGACTTGCCCATATCCAAAACAAAAACATCGCCGCCCTTGCCCATAGCACCCGCTTGAATAACTAACTGGGATGCTTCTGGTATGGTCATAAAAAAGCGGGTAATTTCAGGATGAGTAACGGTTACCGGCCCACCATTAACGATTTGAGTTCTGAATAAAGGGACAACAGATCCGGACGATCCGAGTACGTTACCAAAGCGAACCATACAAAAGCGCGTTTTATTTTGCTCTCGAGATAACGCCTGTAGTACTAACTCAGCCATGCGCTTAGTTGTGCCCATTACATTGGTTGGACGCACAGCTTTATCTGTGGAAATAAGAACAAATGTTTCAACTTTTGCCGCTATTGCGGCTCGAGCGGTATAAAGAGTACCAAATACATTGTTGCGAACACCCTCAACCACATTATGCTCAACTAGTGGCACATGCTTATAAGCCGCAGCATGATAAACCGTTTGCACCCCAAACGACTCCATAATAGCTTGTACGCGATTTTCACGTTGAACAGTGCCCATCATAGGGAGAATTCTAACATTCAAACCAAGTTCTTTTGCTATTGCATTTAATTCGCGGTCAATGGCATACAAAGCAAATTCAGATAACTCAAGTAGGATTAACTTTTTAGGTAATTGCTTTAAAATCTGTCGACACAACTCAGACCCGATAGAGCCTCCAGCCCCTGTCACCATAACCACTTTATCTTTTATGTTGGCTGACAATAAATCTTCCTGAGGATTAACAGCGTCACGACCAAGCAGGTCATCAATTTCGACTTCCTTAATGTCAGTGTAAAGCTTGGTTCCATTAACGAGATCAGACATTGCAGGAATAGTTAACACCTGAACAGCTAATGGCTCAAGACGAGCGAGTATTTTTTGACGTTTAGTTCGGCTGGCACTAGGCATAGCCAATAACACTTTAGTCGCAGATTTTTGTTGTATTAACTTTCGAATAATTGAAGGAGAATGAACATGAACCCCTTGAATAACGGTTCCTTGCAATGACGCATCATCATCGACAAATGCAAATGGGTAATATTCATGGCTTTGAACAAGTGATGTTAGTAACTGTCTACCACTTACGCCAGCGCCATAAATGATGACGGGCTCACCAGTACGTTTCATTCCAGAACCGACAATAGAACGAACAATCGTTCTTGAACCACCAATAAACACTAATGAAAAAGCAGCATAAATTAATGGAACTGTGCGAGGAATATTAGCTTCAGCATAAAAAGAGACTAACACTAATGTAATAGTTGAAACAGTAACCCCTATTACTATTGCAACAAGCGCTTGTAACCCCATATAACGTAGCACTGCGCGATAAAGTCCTAATTTGGCAAAAACGACTAAACTAATGGGAAGAACAATTGAAATAACTATCCATAGGGTGAGATTGCTCAACACGCTGATATCATCAAGTCGAACTAATAGTGCCGTCCAAAAAGCAAAAACTAAAAAAAATGAATCAATAAAAAGACTTACCAACCGTTTCTGAGGACGAGGTAAGGAGAAAATACGTTGCAAAAAATCCATTTTGCGCTCCAAATTAATAACATTCATAATAATAAAAAATCTTATCTACATAAAAGCTTGTAAAACTAGTCAAAACATCGAGTTTAACACGAGTGTACATTATTGATAAAAGTTATATGATAGTGAAAAGACAATATCAGCACAATATTCAATAAGACATTGGCTGATATAGGTTTGATAATGACAAAGCAAGAACCAGAGACAATTTACCCTGCAAACAAGATTCATTGTGACAAAAAAATTATCATCGCAGACGTAAAATCAAGGGCTTATCGAGTGTGTACAAATAAATAGATCTATTTTACTGCATCACCGCTACCACTACCTGTGACTGTCATCAAGATGAACTTAAAATAGTTTTTGATATTCAGCGTATCAATCATGTGTTTATCTGTTTCCGCCAAAAGCTTGGGTGTTGACATATCAATATTTTGAACTTGTGCTAACCCCGTTACACCTGGCAGAACATCATACACACCTAATGCATCACGCTCTTTAATCAATTTTTCTTGGTTAAACAAGTTAGGACGAGGGCCAACTAAACTCATTTCACCTTTTACGACATTAATTAATTGCGGCAATTCATCGATTTTGGTTTTGCGTAAAAAGTTACCCAACTTTGTAATCGATGCATTACTCGCTAGGTGGCTAGCCACAGATTTAGTTTCTACAGACATTGTGCGAAACTTAATCAGTTTAAAGGCTTTCTTGTTTTTACCTACACGAGTTTGAACAAAAATTGGTGAGCCAGTATCAAACATGCCAATAACAGTAACGATAAGTAAAACAGGCCAAAGTAAGAGCAAACCAAAGAAAGCTGCTAGAAAATCGATTAGACGGATCATGTAAATACTCTATTTATTTTTATTAAGAAGAAAAGCTTCTGCAGTTTCTTTAAAACCTTGTTCAAGCGTTTGTGGTGGTGTCCAACTTAACGTCTGCTTAGTATGCGTAATATCAACCTGCAGGGAGCCTAATAATCTATCAACGACATCAGTCTTCCCAGTTAACTTGCCAACTAAGAGATAACACCATAAAGGTAAAGGTAGCAGGCGATTTTGTTTCCCTAGCGCATTAGACATTTGTTTTACCATTGAGGCAGTAGATACATCGTTATCATCCGATACCAAAAAAACTTGATTCACTGCTTTTGGGTGATCAATACAGGTAATAATTAAATCAACTAAATTTTGAACTGAAACTAAGCTACGTCTGTTATTCTTAATGCAACCAAATGGTAAAGGTAAGCCTTTAGATACCAAATTCAATAGCGAAGCAAAGTTTGCCTTTACACCAGGCCCATAAACTAATGTAGGCCGAATAATTACGACTTCCAATCCAGTATCGTCTGATAATTGTAATAACTGCTCTTCCGCTTCTGACTTAGATTGTCCATAGAAATCTTCAGGTTTTCGTGAATCACAGGACTTAAACGGTTTGCCTAGCTCAGTTACTTCACCATTGACTTTGATAGTACTTATGAAAATAAAACGTTTAACTCCTGATTCAGCTGCTTGACGGGCCAAATTTAAAGTACCGAGAGTATTTACTTCTCGATAATCATCCAGTGGGTTGTTAGACTCATCATCCATTATATGTACTCGCGCAGCACAATGAATTACTATAGCAATGTTATGTAATGCATCGGAATAATTGGATTGACCATCTATAACACCCGCATAAAAAGGTACACTACCCGCGAATTCTTTATGGGTTCTGTCTAGAACTGAAACATTATTTGAATCTAATTTGTTAATTAGATTAGTCCCCAAGAACCCGCTACCACCTGTAATAAGAATATTTGACATTATTTAAGACCATAAAGAGTTTCATATTGTTTATTTACTACATTCCAAGTATAACGTTTAAGTGCTATAGCCTTTAATTCTAGATTATCGCTCCTGAATTCTTCTTTCAATAAAGTTAACAATTGTTTAGAGTTAATAAAATAAATAGCTTTATCTTCGGTAGTATACCTGTTGAAACAACAATCAAATGCATACACTTGCTTGCCAAAATGCATTATTTCGACTAAAGAAGGATTAGTCCCGCCAACAGAATGCCCATGGATATAACCTACGCATTTATCTCTATATTCAAATAATACATTTAAATCATATATAGGTTCTAACATTTCAATATTAGGAAAAGCGGAAAACTTCGTTTTTAAATTAATACCATATTGACTCGAATTCCAATTACCTACGATTTTATATTTAGAATCAGATTCGGAAAAGGCTTCTAAAATCATCTCTACATTATTTTCAGGCTCAATACGGCAGACAGTAAAAAAGAAATTATCAATATCATTACTTGGTTTAGAAGTAAGAGCATGCTCTCCGCCATATGCTATCACCTCAGAGCCAACCCCATATGACTCAAAAATATAGTCTTTGATACCATCATTATCAGCGACTACAACGTCGGAAAACTTGATTGCTATAGCTTCTGAAAATTTTAAAAATGATTTAGCAAAACCACTCCACTTATCTCTTTTCCATTCTATACCGTCAACATTAACAACAATCTTCGCATTCGAAAACAACTTGAAAACTGGTAGGAAAATACAACCTGAAACGCCTAAAATCAAAACAACTTTAGGTCGAGTAAACCAAGTATGAATTAACGAAAAAATATCATAAAATATACTTGATATACCATTAGCCGATAGTGGTAGATATATCAGCTTTGCCCCATTAAATGTTTTAGGCTTGACTTTATAATTTTTTGATGAACAATAAACACTATAGTTAATGTGTTCGGACTTTGAATTCACCATATTTTCAACTAAAGTTTCCCACCCACCATAACAAGCAGGGAGGCCAACAGTTCCAACAATTGATATTTTTGACATTTAATTTTCTCTAGATTAAACAAGTCCAACTCAAAGATTTTGAGTTGGATTTACTAGCACAGTAAAAACGTGAAATAAGGGTTTATATATTTATTATTAGACTTTATAGAAATCTCGATACCATTTTACAAATTCAGCGACACCCTCATTTATGCCAACACAAGGCTTATATCCGGTTGCCTTAAATAAGTCGGATACTTCTGCATAAGTTTGATAGACGTCACCTGGTTGCATATCTCTAAAATTTTTGTTGGCTTCGATACCCAATTCATTTTCAATGGCTTCAACAAAGCTCATAAGGTTGATCGGTGAGCCATGCCCTATATTATAGACAGAATACGGTGCTGAACTTGTAGCTGGAGAACCCTTTTCTACACTCCATGAGCTGTCACGATTTGGGATTACATCTGCAATACGTATGACACCCTCCACAATATCTGCAATATGGGTAAAATCACGCCACATATCACCATTATTGTTGATATCAATAGTTCCACCTTCTAAAATCTTTTTGGTAAATATGTATGGTGCCATATCTGGACGCCCCCAACTGCCATATACAGTAAAAAAACGTAGGCCTGTTGTTGGAATATCATACAAATGAGAATAGCTGTGGGCCATCAGTTCATTGGATTTTTTAGTCGCTGCGTAAAGAGAAACCGGATGATCAACACTGTCTGATGTCGAAAATGGGGTTTTTGCATTCAATCCATAAACAGAGCTAGAAGATGCATACACAAGATGTTTAACCTGGGTATTACGGCATCCTTCTAAAATGTTTAAATGACCAACTAAATTCGAATCTACATAGGCATGTGGGTTTTCAATCGAATACCTAACACCTGCTTGTGCAGCTAAATGAATGACACGATTGAATTGCTCATCTTCAAATAAATTTTTAACCGCTTCTCTGTCAGCAATATCAAGTTTAATTAACCGAAAGTTATCATGTTCGATTCGCTTCAAACGAGCATATTTTAAATTAACATCATAATAATCATTGATATTGTCAATACCCACAACTTTATGACCAGCTAAAGTTAACTTTTCAACAACTGCACTACCAATAAAACCTGCTGCACCTGTAACTAAATATTTCATAAAAGTCTCAAGATTTAATTTTAAATACTAATCTGAACCAAAAAGATCGCGAGTATACACCTTATCACTCACATCACTGATTTCATCAACCATACGATTTGACACTATCACATCACAAGTTAATTTGAATTCGTCTAAACACTTAATCACTCTCGAATGAAAGAATTCATCTTGTTCGAGCACAGGCTCATATACTACGACTTCTATACCTTTAGCTTTTAATCGCTTCATAATACCTTGTATGCTTGAAGCTCGGAAATTGTCTGAGCCAGACTTCATAATCAAACGATAAATACCGACACATTTCGGATTGCGTTTCAAAATACTATCTGCAATAAAATCTTTACGGGTTACATTTGAATCTACAATAGCACTTATAATACTATTAGGTACATCAGCATAGTTGGCACGTAATTGCTTTGTATCTTTAGGTAAACAGTAACCACCATAGCCGAAAGATGGATTGTTATAATGACTGCCAATTCTCGGGTCTAAACAAACGCCTTCAATTATTTGCCTAGAATTCAATCCATGACTTTCTGCATAAGTGTCTAATTCATTGAAATAAGCTACTCGCAAAGCAAGATAAGTATTAGAAAATAGCTTTACTGCTTCAGCTTCAGTTGAATCAGTATACAATACTTCAATACTATCTTTTAATGCCCCTTCAGTTAAAAGTTTAGCAAATACTTCAGCACGTTCTGAACGTTCACCGACAATAATACGAGATGGGTGAAGATTATCATATAAAGCACGTCCTTCTCGCAAGAATTCTGGTGAGAAAAGTAAATTCTCACAATTCAGCTCTTCTTTAATTCGAGCAGTATAACCAACAGGCACAGTAGATTTGATGACCATTACAGCACTAGGATTAATTGCCATTACGTCTTTAATCACTGATTCTACCGATGATGTATTGAAGTAATTAGTTTCTATATCATAATCGGTTGGTGTAGCTATTATAACAAAATCAGCATTAACATAAGCCAATTTTGCATTTAGCGTAGCTGTAAAGTTGAGCGATTTGTTAATTAAAAAATCTTCAATTTCGATATCCGCAATTGGTGATAATTTTTTATTAAGCATATCAATCTTCGCAGGAATTATATCAACAGCAATGACTTCATTGTTTTGAGCTAATAACATGGCATTTGAAAGACCGACATAACCAGTTCCTGCTACTGCAATTTTCATAGAATATTCCGAATGTTATACATGAAATTAAATATTTTTAACTAAAGATATATAAAGCTTAAATAATTTATCCGCTACTTGCTCTTTTGATATTGATTTTAAAATCAAAGAATCTCGGATTTTATTACGGTCTACCGGCTGAGATATAATTTTATGAACTTCTTCAGAAATAATTTTACTACAATCACTTCTAACTAATGATGTATAAGGCATTTCAAACAAAAGGTCCTCGACACTTCCTGCCGGCCTAGAAACAACTGGCAACCCACTAGATAAAGCTTCTTTTACAGAGTTTGGAGAACCTTCGTAATCAGAACATAATAGATGTAAAGAAGCACTATTAATTTTCAATCTAGCTGCAATACGATCATCTGTTGACATTGTAAGCGGCTTATAATTGAAACTAGGGTATTTGGCTTGCAATTCATCAATAACATTCAAAAAGATGTCGTATCTTTTTTGATGTCTAAACAAATTTTTAGAGCTAACAAAAAGCAAGTAATTAGCTTTAGAGCATAAATCTAGTTTTTTACGCGATTCTTTTTGCTCTAATATATTAAAAAAATCAGTGTCGACACCATTAGGAAGAAATACAAAACGTTCACCCTTTAAAAAATCAGGTACAAACGATTTAAAAATGACTTTTTCAGGTAATTTAACGAAAAAACTACATAGATGGTGTTTAAGCAATTCGGGTATATTTAACTTAACTTCTTTTGTCCAATCATTTAGAAAAGATAAAACTACAGGTTTTTTAGTAGAAAATGACAACTTTAAGGCGATAAAACTAAATAAATGATGACAATGAATGACATCAACATTTTTTACCATTTTTCTTATATTTGATAGAGATCTTAAGTATTCAAGAGTACCATTTTTATGCGCATTAATAAAAAGAACTTCAGAACTGACTTTATCACTTAAACTATGTATTTGTTCATTGATGAAACATCCATACTCAGGATGACCGTCATAAGGAAATGCGTTTGTTATATGTAAGACTCTCAATGGGTTGCTCACTTTTCACTGTAAAGTAAATTAAAATAATAGGCAGGATATACATCCTTTCAAAATAGGACACCATTGCAAAATCCATAGAAAGAAAAAATGCAACCATGAATAATAAAAGTAGTTTCCCGCCCTTAAATAACGGTCTTAATAAATAAAAACAGAAACTATAATAAATAATAAAGCCGACTAGTCCTAATGTGGACAAAATCTCAATATAATTATTATGACTATATAAATCTTCAGAATACAAAGTTTTGAAATTATCTAAACCTATTCCAGTGAAAGGATATTGCTGGAATATATTAAAGCCTTCAACAATGAAAATCATTCTCCACCTGGCACTATTATCACCACCAAACCCCTCTTTTGAAAGGTCATTAACATTTATGTGAGTTAACTCGTATAAGCGTTCAAATGTAGGGTGCAAGGTTGAAAAGTAATCTAAATTATTTACAAAAAGTATAAAAAGGCTAAAACTAAAAACTGTAAGAATAAAAGAATAAGTCGTTACAATTTTCCTATCTGATATATTGAAAATCAACATGCACAATGACACAAAAACAAGAATTAGACCTTTGCGAGAACCAGTTTGAATAATCAAGTATGAACTCAAAATTATGGTGATAATGAAAATTAATTTATTAAGATTTTTTCTGTTTACAATTGACAAAAAAATCACAAAACCACTGAGTAACGAAATATGATTTGGGTTAATGGTTGTGCCACTGAACCTTTCACTAATATATAGACTACCAAACAGTGTTAAAGGCACATTTACAATAACACCAAATAATAATCCATAATAACCAGATTTTACAATAGAATTCTTTTTATCTTGTAAATTGATCGTAAAAAATATTGCTACGACAACCAGTGCCATACGAAAACCCATACTAATTGCAAGGTCTACATTCCTAGCCCATAAAACACTAACAAGACACCAAAAAAAGAATATACAATACAAATAAACAAAGGGTTCAACTCTTAATTTTAGTCTAGAAATCAGACAAAAAAATAAATAGATAAAATTGAGGATAAAAACAATATAAAAAACAAAAACATTGTTCTCAGTATTAAAGAATAAAGAAAAAAACAGTAAAAATGATAAGCAATGTTTTATATTAAATTTATATGTAATCATTCAAAATCACTTCTTTACCGGCCGGGAGGACTTTTTCCCTAGCGGAACCATGACAGTTTGTAATTTCACCTACCTTAATATCCTCTCCGTTAGTATATAAATCAATTCTAATTATATTATCGAAATTAACGGCTAGTTTCTCTGCAATATATAACATATCAACAAAATTACGAGGTTTAACCTGAGGTTCCGAAATTTGGTATTTAGTTGAGAAATCTAGGAATTCAAATTTCTTATTATAGAAACTACGTTTATGAACTTCAGCTCTATCAACATCTACTTGTAAGAAAAGAAATTTACCATCAAAAAAGAAAAACTTATAATCAGATAAATTTTCATTACCATACAAAATAGGTTCAACTATAATACGTTTTTTAAGATTCTTATAATTTATTTCTCTAGTAACCTCATAATAATTTTCTTCAAACCAACTTTGAACACTATCTAACTTGATGCTATCTCCTTTTTTTAGAAAGACTACATTACCGCTTGAATGGCAAGGTTTAGCAATGCAATCTGAAGGAGCCACAAAGTTTAAAACATCATTTTCATTATTTAGTAAACAGATCGTTGGAACTGAATAATTTGAATTTAAAACGCCAGAAACAAATTGTTTAACCAAATATTTATCTGAAATAAAACATCTTGTAGGATCATTTAATATCCCTGACATTTTTACGTTATGCAGAACATCTATAAAATTACTTGAATTATTTGGTAGTCTTTGATGAAAATAAATAAAGCTAATAAAAGCAAATAACTTATCCCCATATCTATTTTTTGGAATGAAATTTAACATCATAAACTTAATAATATTTTTCATTTTTCTTCCTTAGAAAACGAATCTAAAACAACCTCTCGGTGTGACTCGCATGAAATGTAATTTTGTTTCAGTAATTTGCTCTGGCTTGTATACAGTAATTTATTTATTTTCAAGCGGCTAAATACAGTGTATGCTCCTTTGAAAAAAACAGGAGAACAAACTCTAAACAAATACTTTTCTGAATTTTCTACCAAAAAATCATCCCACAATTTAAGATAAATATCTTTATCATTGATTGATGCCGACATGGCAGTCAAATCAACATAAAACGAACAATGGTCACTATTAGAAAGTTTCATAGTTCCTCCTATGGATACCGCTTGTTTGAAACCAAAGTAAGTATAATTTATTGCTTTTTTTGATAGTTCTAAATTGACAACCAAGCCTTCAAGCCAACCTTTAGGGGGCTTTTTACTATTGAAAAGACAATTTCCTAGTGAATAAAAAATCGGCTTACTTTTATACTCCTCAATAGGCCCTACAATGTGCGTATGGCTAGATATAACGCTACTAACTCCCATATCAACATACATTTTACACAACTGACGGTACTTAGGGCTCGGTAACGAAGAAAATTCATTCCCCCCATGAATAAAAATGATTACATGGTCATATTTAGTGACAGCACTAGCGATTCGATTATAAGAATAAATTGGATTCAGAGGAGCTACACCTGGATAATTCCCAAAAGTAAGACTAAATTCATCTTCAGCCATACCAATTAAAGCTACAGTGACATTATTTTTGCTGATCACTGTTTCTTTAAAAGCTGTGTTTAAATCTACACCGGCACCAAAATAGCGTTTTCCCTTAGACTCTAGATATTTGATAGTATCTGTTAAACCACTTGAGGAAAAGTCCATCATATGATTATTAGCTAAGCTAAAAATATCAATACTATCCAAAATTTCATTTGGTAGATGTGACATTTTTAAATTAGGTCCAATTTTTCTTAGCCTATCAGTACCTGCTGTTACTGGGGACTCCAAGTTGGCCACAACAAAATCACATTTATCCAACTCGCTTTTAATGTCTAGTAACAAATCCCCTTTGCACTCCAAATATGCTTTGTCTAAATATATGTCACCTAGAAATGCAATCTTCATTTTTCGTATTTACCCTAATATTTAAAAGTATAATGAACACACCGAGTAACAATGCTGTAGTACCAGCAAGAGTATAAATTAAAACAGTATTGTGGAAATCACAGCCCAAAAAGACGCTTAGACCGAGCGATAGATATGAGGAAATAAAAAATATTAAATTAATTCCAAGCTGTAACTTTTGTGCTCTAAATATATTTAAACTTTGTGAAATAACCGACATACACAATTTAACGGTACCAAGAACTATCAACAAAGTTATAATAGAAGAAATACCTGCCCATTGTTCTCCTAATAAAATATTAATTAAACTATGTCCAAAAAAAACAAACAACACAACAAATGGAATACTAAGTACCAAGAAAAAAAACACCATTTGTAAGGAATGTTTAAAAATTTTACCTCTATTTTTTTCTTTCCTGTATTCACCAAGATATATTTGACTCAAAGCAATCCCAATTGAGTTAACCGGCATGTTCACCAAATTATTTGCCATAACAAATAATCCAACTTCATTTGCAGCAAACATACTCGACATAATAAAAACTGGAGCATATTGTGAGGAAATAAGTATAAACTGAGACAAAACCTGATACTTTGGATAGTCTTTGTATTTTACTAAAAATTGTCTAAACTGTACCTTATCTATTACAAAGACCTTAAAACTTTTTATAATATTATCTTTTGCACCTAGCCAGAGGATCAAGAAACCAAAACATTCCGCAACTAATAAAGAATAAATAAGACCATCTGCCGCCGAAAAGTACACCATCAATAATCTAGCTATATTTAAAAAAATCGAGGATGAAACTTTAGCACCACCGATATAAGGATAGTTACCATTCGAAATGACAGTATTTGTTAATACATTGTTTATTGCTGTTATATAAACATAAATAACAAAAATTAAGCCAAGGCCTTCTAAAGCCCCACTGTTGAACATTTCAAAAAAGTTTACTAAAAATGAAAGAAATAAAGCTAAAAGTGAAATCAGAGTAAAACTTATAAAGATACCAATACTTTTTTCATTTACAGAATCAGCAATGGGAATGGTTACAGAAATTCGTAAGGATGAAATAGCAACAAGGCAAGATGCGATACCAAGAAAAAGGGTGGCTATTCCAAAATCTTCAGGTTTA
The DNA here is from genome assembly GCF_040309945.1 of Shewanella sp. AC34-MNA-CIBAN-0136. Lineage (NCBI taxonomy): Bacteria > Pseudomonadati > Pseudomonadota > Gammaproteobacteria > Alteromonadales > Shewanellaceae > Shewanella > Shewanella sp. AC34-MNA-CIBAN-0136. Next base: position 15,861 of record NZ_JBEOPJ010000008.1, read on the forward strand.
TAAAGCCTCGCTAAAACGGGAATAAAAGCGACTACTATTATTTGAGAAAGTATATTGCTACTAACATTAAAGAAAACTGATCTTATAGCATTACTTTTTTTATTCACCGATTAAACCTTATCCGTAACCTTGAAAAAACATATATTTTAAACATTAAAAATAAAGACCATAAACTTAAACCTTTGTATTTAGAATTTTTAATAATATCTATATAATTTACAATTACTTTATCAATATTGAAAAAATCGTTAAAACAACGAATTGAGAAACCCTTTGACTTTGCTAAACAATCTGCATCATTGATTATATCTTGTATGCTTAGTATGTTATTTTCCTCATATGAATCTATTTCGTCAATCTCGAAACGTGGTGAAAAATTGACTTTAAAAGCATTTTTAAAATTTTCGGGTTTTAACAACACAGGGTGTTTTGAGTTTTTAGCTGAAACCAAAATAGGTAACCCTAATGAAGCGCCTTCCATTACGCTTCTGCCATTAGCTATAACTGCATCACCAACTGTTAACAACTCACTTGCTTTAGCTGTGTACTTGTTTTCTGTAAAGAAATATATTGGTAAACCTACAGCTAACTTCTTAATGTCTTCATATACCTTTTGGTTCTGCACAACTCCTATAATAATTAAAGTAGATGAATAAGATTTACCCCCGTCATTTAACAACCTTATTAGCTCTATAGATTGACACAGATTAAGAAAGTACTCTTCTGTTATCCTTATAACTTGAACAAACTTAAATGTTTCTTCTACAAAACATTTTCTAATTTCGTTAACCAACTGAATATTAACTTCAGATTTCATACTTCTATTGGGCAAAAAATGAATCAATGTTTCATTAAAACTAGTCTTTTCCTTGAAATAATTGAAATTTTCCAAGCTAAAAACTATAAGTTCTTTCACAATTGGATAATTACGACCTGGATTTGGACCGCCAGGTTTAACCAAGATTAGTGGTATCTTAAAAAATTTAGAAATTAATGAGGGTATGATATTAACCCGAAGATCAATAGAAACTAATTTATCAATATTATAATAATTTACAGCTTTTTGAAATGTAGTAAGTGCTTTACATAAACCTAGTGGAACATTAATTACTTTAACATTTGATGTTTCTAGAACTGGAGATATTCCAATTCCAATATTGAATATAACTACTTGTTGTGACTCACTTATTTTATCAGCAATTATTTTTAAATCCCAAAAATGTCCACCACGTCCATGACCAAAAGTACCAATTATGAAGCCTATGTTACAAGAATTACTAACATCAATTTTTTCGATGTTAGTTTCAGTGTACTTTGAAATCTTTTCTTCATTTTGCATGACAAAATTTGACTATTTAATTATCTTAAACAATCATCCTTAAAATTAAAGGTGATAATCAAATTAACTATCACCTTCTTATTTAATCAACAAATTAGCTCGTTATACGAGTTACACTTGCACCTACTGATTGCAATTTAGCCTCTATATTCTCATATCCACGGTCTAAGTGATAAATACGTTCGACTGTAGTAGTTCCCTCTGCAACAAGCCCTGCAATAACAAGTGATGCCGAAGCTCTCAAATCTGTTGCCATTACAGTTGCGCCTTTAAATTTGCAATTGCCAACGACTTTAGCATGACTGCCATGAATACTAATATTTGCATTCATCCTATTAAGTTCTGCAACATGCATAAATCTATTTTCAAAAATGGTTTCTTCGACTGTACCAACCCCATCCGCTACACAATTGAGCACTGTAAATTGAGCCTGCATATCAGTAGGGAATCCTGGATGTGGCTGAGTTTGTATATCCACAGCTTTGAGACGTTTGTCTCGATAAACCGTAACACCGTTCTCATCCTCAACTAAAGATATACCAGCTTGTGTTAATTTACTTAATATTGAAGAAAAATCTTTTTTTCTAATATTTGTCAAAGTTAGATTTGAATCGGTTATCGCTGATGCGATGACGAATGTTCCAGCTTCTATTCTATCTGCCATAACGGTATGCTTCGAGCTATTTAATTCACTCACACCTTCTATTGTTATGACTGAAGTCCCGTCACCTACAATATTAGCACCCATACTTCTTAAGCACTTACAAAGATCAACGATTTCAGGTTCCATAGCAGCATTATTGACAACTGTTGTGCCTAAAGCCAACGTCGCAGCAAGAATTATATTTTCAGTACCACCAACGGTAGGCATATCAAAATAAACTTCGGCGCCAATTAGTTGGCCTTCAGCTATAACGTAACCTTCTTCAATTAATATCTTAGCCCCTAGGCTTTCTAAGGCTTTTAAATGTTGATCAACAGGTCTACTGCCAATTGCACATCCACCAGGAAGTGACACCTTAGCTTTTCCAAACCTTGTAAGTAAAGGTCCAAGAACAAGAATAGATGCACGCATAGTTTTAACCAAATCATAAGATGCGAAAGTGTTTTCAATATTTGAACAATCTATTTCTAAGTGATTATCACTAAATTGGGTCTTAGCACCCATTGAACTTAAAATTTCCATTAATGTATACACATCTTTAAGCTCAGGGACATTATCTAATATTAATTTACCGTCTAATAGTAATGCTGCACAAATTAAAGGCAATGTAGCATTTTTTGCGCCTGATATCGGTATAGAACCTTTTAACTTCTTCCCACCAACTATTATTAATTTTTCCAAAACTATATCTCTCTATAAATTACCAAAAAACGGGTTCAACTTCCAAATTAATTCCAAACCTTTCAGAAATATCTTTCTTTAACGATGTTACAAAGTAATCTATTCTAGTTAAACTATTCGTTGATATGTTTGTCAAAACGAGAGAATGCATTGTACTCATAGCAACTCCATCAACATTCTTCCCTTTCCAACCTGCATGCTCAATAATCCAAGCTGCACTGATCTTATAATCTGTCTCATATTCATAATAAACAAGATTTTCACATTTCAAAATCAACTTATCTAATTCTGATTTATTTAATATTGGATTTTTAAAAAAACTTCCAGCATTAGGTTCAATTACTGGGTTTGGTAATTTTATAGACCTAATATTTTTAATGTTCTTAGCAATATTTTTTATACTGAAGTTTCCAGAAGACATAGCAGTCTTCAGTTCATTCCCTCTAATGTTCGGTTCGTAATCATTTTCAAATTCGAATTCAACTTCTGTAATAACAAAGGAATTATTAATACTACTTTTAAATAAACTATCTCTATAGCTAAAGTTACACTCTGAATTAATAAATGTTTTGAACTCGTAAGTTCGTGTATCAAACACTCTAACAGACTTAATATATTGACAAACTTCTGTGCCATAAGCACCGATATTCTGGATCGGTGCAGCTCCTACGGTACCTGGTATACTACTGAGAAACTCTAGACCTCCAATATTCTCTGAAACGAGCAAATCAACAAAGCAACTCCAATTTTCACCGGCTTTTGCCACAACTATTGTAGTTTTTTCGCTTCGTTGAATATTAATACCTTTACTTTCTAACTTTATGACTACAGGTATTTCTTTACTGCTCAACCAAATATTACTTCCGGACCCAATAACTTTAAAACAATCATTTTTTACAATATCATTTACAAATAATGTTCGTAACTCATTTTCATCAGATATTCGGTGAAATTGTTTGGCTATTGCAGATAAATTTAATGTATTAAATTTTTGTAATTGGACATTATATTGAACCATTAAAATACTCCGCATCATTAAAATCAATAGCATTCATATCTTTATTACTTAATATAGGTGTTGCCGATAGAGGCCATCCTATATTAACAGATTCGTCATTCCACTTAATAGAGTGTTCAAATTTTGGATTATAGTAGTGAGTACATTTATATACAAATTCAGCTTCGTCACTTGTTACATAAAATCCATGAGCAAAACCTTCGGGGACCCAAAGTTGACGTTTATTTTCCGCTGAAAGGTATTCCCCAACCCACTCACCAAAAGTTGCGGAGCCCTTTCGTATATCTACAGCTACATCAAATACCTCACCAGAAACTACACGTACTAGTTTTCCTTGAGTATTTTCAGTTTGGTAATGTAAACCTCGCAAAATTCCTTTCTTGGATTTTGAATGGTTATCTTGTACAAATAGTGTTGGTTTACCTGTAACTAATTCTTCAAATTTAGATTGATTCCAAGTTTCCATAAAAAAACCGCGTTCATCGCCAAATACTGTAGGCTCAATAATTTTAACGTCAGGTATCTTTGTATTTATTACTTTCATTTACAAATACTCTTTAATTCGTGTTAACGCTGCTTGCCAGTCACTCTGTTTAATGCCAAATGCATTATAAATCTTGTCACAATTTAAACGAGAGTTTGCTGGACGTTTAGCTGGAGTTGGATAGTCTAGTGTGGTTATTGGATTAACTTTAATTGGCTGAACGAGTACGTTTTGTTCCAATGCTATTTCAAATATTTTTTGTGCAAAAGAATGCCAACTTACATAGGGGAAGCCAGAAAAATGATAGATACCATAAGAATGACTATCATGCGCAATCTGCTTTGAGATTGTTAGAATTGCCTTTGCTATATCATCGGCATTAGTCGGACCACCAAATTGATCAGCGACAACACCTATGGTATCTCTAGTTTTAGCAAGGCGTAGCATGGTTTTGACGAAGTTATTACCGTGTTCACCAAAGACCCAAGCTGTTCTCAATATAATATGTTTAGGACAAGCCTGAGCAACTGCTTGTTCACCGGCTAACTTACTACGGCCGTACTCACCTTGAGGAGCAGTAACATCTAGCTCAGTATAGCTCTCTGCGCTATCGCCATTGAACACATAATCGGTAGATATATGAATGATGACTGCATTGATTTTATTTGCCGCTAGCGCAAGATTTTGTGGACCGTCTCTATTGATAGCATTGGCTAATTCACATTCTTGTTCAGCTGTATCTACAGCGGTATATGCCGCGGCATTAACGATAATATTAGGCCGAAATTCACTAACTATTTTATCAACTTGGATTGGGTCGGTGATATCCAATTCTTCACGATCTAATGCTAAGAATGTTAGCTCAGTATGTGCTTCGAGCAGATCGACTAAACAACTCCCTACTTGACCATTTTTACCCGTAATTAATATTTTCATACTGAAGTTTCGCTAGCTAAACGCTCCAAGTATTGACCATAGTTATTTTTCATCATTGGCTTGGCCAATTCAGCGAGTTGTTCGGAACTTAACCATCCATGACGCCAAGCGATCTCTTCTAAGCAGGCCACTTTTAGACCTTGTACATTTTCTATCGTTTGTACAAAAGAAGACGCTTCATGCAAACTTTCATGAGTGCCAGTATCTAACCATGCAAAGCCGCGACCGAGCAACTCAACATTCAAGTTACCTTGGTTCAAATACATTTCATTTAACGTGGTGATTTCTAATTCACCGCGATGTGACGGTTTAACTTGCTTTGCCATTTCGACAACATTGTTGTCGTAGAAGTACAAACCGGTGACAGCATAATTTGATTTTGGCTTCGTTGGTTTTTCTTCTATCGATACGGCTTTCAAATCTTTATCAAACTCAACCACACCAAATCTTTCTGGATCTTTGACTTGATAACCAAATACTGTGGCACCGTTTTCTCTGTTCGCAGCATTCTTCAATGTTTTACTAAAGGATTGACCATAAAAAATATTATCACCCAATACCAAACAAACACTGTCGTTACCGATAAACTCTTCGCCAATAATGAAAGCTTGTGCAAGGCCATCTGGGCTTGGCTGTATTGCGAATTCTAGGTTTATACCATAATCACTACCATCACCAAGTAATCGCTTAAAACCAGCTTGGTCTTCTAATGTGGTAATAATCAGAATATCTCTGATACCTGCCAACATTAACGTTGATATTGGATAGTAAATCATGGGCTTATCGTAAATCGGTAACATTTGTTTAGACGTACCACGTGTAAGTGGGTACAGACGTGTACCAGAACCGCCAGCTAATACGATGCCTTTCATTTATTAGTTTCCTTGCCACATGTTTCTACACCTAGACGGTCACGCTGATAACTGCCATCTTGTACGTGTTGACACCACGTTTGATTAGTTAAATACCATTCAATTGTCTTTTTAAGCCCAGTTTCAAATGTTTCTACCGGCGTCCAGCCAAGTTCACGCTGCATTTTGCTCGAATCAATTGCATAACGACGATCATGACCAGGTCTATCAGTTACATAGGTAATTTGCTCTGCATAAGGAGTAGCTTTAGGCACTAAAGAATCTAAAATTGAGCAAATTGTTTGAACGACTTCTAAGTTTTGTTTTTCGTTATGGCCGCCAATATTGTAGGTCTCACCAACCTTACCGCTTGTGACTACTTTATAAAGTGCACGAGCATGGTCTTCTACATACAACCAATCACGAATTTGCTCTCCTTTACCGTAAATTGGAAGTGGCTTCCCTTCTAATGCATTGAGGATAACTAATGGAATTAACTTCTCAGGAAAATGATACGGACCGTAGTTGTTAGAACAGTTAGTCACAATGGTTGGTAAACCGTATGTGCGTAACCAAGCTCTGACTAGGTGGTCACTTGATGCTTTAGATGCTGAATAAGGACTGCTTGGTGCATAAGATGTTTTTTCAGTAAATAATGGTAGCGCTTCATTTGAACTCTGCCCATCTTGTTCATCAGGATGAGGCAAATCTCCGTACACTTCATCGGTAGAGATGTGATGAAAACGAAATGCTTTTTTGGCATCTACTGACAACGTATTCCAATACTCTCTCGTCGCTTCAAGCAACGTGTAAGTACCAACAATATTGGTTTGAATAAAATCTGATGGTCCGGTGATTGAACGGTCAACGTGCGATTCTGCCGCAAGGTGCATCACGGCATCCGGTTGGTGTTGCTTAAAGACGCGGTCCAATTCAGCACGGTCACAGATATCGACTTGTTCAAAAGCATAGCGGTCATAATGTTCTACACTGACAAGCGATTCGAGGTTGCCTGCATACGTTAATTTATCAACATTGATGACACTGTCTTGGGTATTATTGATGATATGACGCACTACTGCAGAGCCGATAAAGCCGGCACCACCTGTGACTAAAATTTTCATTATTGTGTATCCGAGAGCTATTGAGTAGTCTATTTTAAGAGTCGATTTAGATTAAGGGAAATTGAATATTTACAACTTTGGATCTCAGCCTTACAAACCAAGCTGAGACACTTTTAATCCATTTTGAGACAGGCTAATCTTCGCTAACCTGCATAGGGCCTCGGTTTGACTGTTTTCTTAAAAACAGTCCCAATAGGCTCTATTACTTATCCGACTTATATTCATAGTTGTAATAACCATAATAGCCATAAGCATTACTTGCTTTTTTCACTACACCATTAAACACAACGCCTTTCACGTCTATTCCGTTTTGTTCGAAGCGATTACGGGTCAATTCGATTTCACGGAGATGATTCTGACCAAAACGGGCAACCAACAACGTCGTGCCAGTGTGGGCACTGACAATGGCCGGATCGGTTACCGCTAATATTGGTGGAGTGTCTATAATAACCAAATCGTATGCAGCGCTTACTTCTTCGACTAGATTGCTAAAATTAGTGTGCATTAATAATTCAGAAGGATTTGGCGGTATTTGGCCACGAGTAATGACGCTTAAACCATTAACTTTAGTTGCTTTAGTCACTTGTCCTAGAGTTAAACGGCCAGATAAATAATCACTTAAGCCATCATCCCACTTTAGGCCAAACTGGGTTTGTAAATAGCCTTTACGCATATCAGCATCGATAATTAGTACTTTTTTACCACTTTGGGCCAGTATTGCCGCTAAGTTAACCGAAATAAATGACTTACCCACCCCTGGGCTTGGGCCAGATATAGCAATAATATTATTTTTTGCTTCCATCATGGCAAAATGCAGACTGGTACGAAGACTGCGTAGGGCCTCAATGGATAAATCGGCCGGATTGTCTATGGCTAAAATCGATTTAGCCTTTGCAGCCGCTTTGGTTTTACTCAATTTACCGAAGCCCATAAGCTTCTGTTGATTTTCTGAATACGGCACACTGGCATAAACAGGCAAGCCTATTGCTTCAATCTCGCTAGGGTCTTCTACGCCACGGTGCATTGCTTTTTGCACTAACACAATCGCAATGGCTAACATGCCACCTAACATCGTTGCCATAACTACAATTAGTGGCTTCTTAGGTTTGACTGGTTTAGAGGTGTTGACCTCGGCAGAGTCAATAATGCGCACATTACCGACGGTACCGGCACGAACGATATCCAGCTCCTGAGTTTTACCTAATAACATGGTATAAATCTCGTTACTGACTTCAACATCGCGTTTTAAGCGTAACAATTCTTGTTGAGTTTCAGGTAAATTGCCTACCTGACCTACAAGCTCTTTCTTTTGATCATTAACCGCACTAATTTGCTCGACTAAGCCCTGGTAAGTAGGATGATCTTTTTTGAACTTACGACTTATTTCTAGTCGTTTTAATTCCAACTCTTGTAATTTAGTCTCTAGGGCAACAACTTGCTCAAGCACGCCTTGGGTTTCTAGGGTGATGTTAATAGACTGACGCTTTATTTGGTAATCGTTAAAGCGTTGCTCCGCAAATTCAAGTTGCTTTTTAATCTCGGGTAATTGAACTTCTAAAAACTCTAATGATTTTTGCGCTTCTGCAGAATTTCGTTCAACATTACGACGGACATAAATTGCCGCAACTTTATCGAGTACTTTTTCGGCATAATTCGGGTTATCGCTTTGTAAGCTTAAGTTAATAATGCCTGAGTCTTTACCTTTCTCACTGGCACCTATTGCGGTTTGTAAATCTAGAATAGTGTTTAGTCTATCTTGGCGAGTGATTGTAAACTCAGTTCCAGGGCGCGCATGTAACGAGCGCACGGTTAAGTTAAATTTTGCATTACTTAACTCTTGGCCCACTTTGCCTTTTAGAATTTGCTCGCCATCGTCGTTTAATAACGCTACTGCATTGTTTTCTAAAGTGACTAACGTAAAACCTAAGCCTATGGCCGATTTTGGTACATCGAAACGGAATACATCGATAATTTCGCCGCCCCAGGCGTAACTGCTGGCACCAAAACTGGGGTCAGCTATATCACCTTCATTCATAGGCGCAAATTTACGAAATGAGCGAGAACCAATAAATGGAAATAGCTTTGGCTCAGCAATAACATCTAGCTTTAAATTATCGACTGCTTCACCAATCACCGAGCGTGATTTTAATAGTTCAATTTCGGTTACGGCTGTTGAAGTACTTTCGAACATTCCCGCCATGTCATCTAAACCAGGCACGGATGAGCCGCTGTCTTCTACTTGTATCATCGCAGTTGCCTGGTACACAGGTGTTGATAACACTGCATACACCACGCCGACGAACATGAATAACGCGGTTAAACCAATAATAAAATATTTGCGGTCTAACAAGGCGCCAAACAATGCCATTAAATCGATTTCTTGTGCTTGCTGAGCAAGGTTATCAGTTTTTTTTGTTGTAGGCTGAGCACTCATTAAGTTGCCATTCCTTATAGATATTTTTGCCAAGCGCTACATGCGCTATCGATTAATGCGTACACATGCTCAAAGGCTTCTTGGCTTTGGCGATACGGATCGGGAATTTCTGCATTATTAATCCATTTCCCTAATAAAAACGTTTTACCACGCGCCTCAGGGTAGCGGCTGTGAACATCGTTTAAATGGCGTTGTTCCATAACAAGAATGACACTATTAGTGGCAATTAATTGCGACGACAATTGCTGACCTTGGTGTGAGTCCATTACCACACCATGACTTAAGGCAATTTTTTGCGCCATGGAGTCAGCTGATTTACCGACTAATGCGGTTAATCCTGCTGATGCGATGGTGATATTTTTATCGATAAGCTTGCTTTTTAAAACATACTCAGCGGTTGGGCTGCGGCAAATATTGCCTGCACAAACCATTAATACTGAATCAAACATAGTGTAAAACCCTTAACGGAGTAGACATTGATTGATTAGTTTGAAATACCATCAATTTGATCTAATGACGCGACCGAAGGCAGTAACAAGCTGATTACGCGGTTCCAACGGGCCAATGGTGCAGAGGTTACATACACAATATCGTGCGGTTGTAACTCAAATTGCTCAGCCAGTACCAACGAGGCAATATTCTTAGCATGTAATTGATATACATCGGCTAAAATACCCGTTTGTTGATAATCGCGTTTACGCAGTACAAATATGCCGTTAGCATCGGCGGTATTTTCGTTTAAGCCGCCTGAATCACTTAACGCCTCTGCTAGGTTTAAGCCATAACGGTTAAGCATTACCGTACCGGCTTTTTTGACATCACCTAATACAAACACTTTTTGCGCATCGTTACGATTTACGTGCACGATGTCGCCGTCTTGCAGTAAACGGTTTTGTGATATATCGCCTTGAGCATAAAACTTGTCTAACTCTATAATCTCAGTGGTTTCACCACGAGTAAATGTCACCGTGCGCCAGTCGGCAGATTCTGATAAGCCGCCCGCCTGGTTTAATGCATCAATAAGGGTTAATGGAATTTCTGTAATAGGAAACACACCCGGTTGGGTGACTTCACCGGTGATATAGGTTTTTTGGCTTCTAAAACCAACCACTTTAATATCGACTTGAGGGTCTGTTATGACTTTACTTAACCGTTCAACCAATTCTTTATGCAATTGTCTGACTGTTTTACCTACCGCAGGAATATTGGGTGCATAAGCATAAGTAACGGTGCCATCTTGTTGTACCCTAAAACCATCAAACTCGGCAGTACGTTGAACCGCAGCAGGAATGGTTAATTCAGGGTGATCCCATACACCGATGGTTAATACGTCACCAATTCCTAATTTATAGTTATAGTTGCTGGTATCGATACCTGCATAACTGGACATCGGTTTAGCACTTTTTCGAAGTTGTTTTTGCTGTGCTATTAATGATGCATCAATAATTTGAATGTTGACCTTATCTAAGTCTTGTTCGAGGCTTCTTGTTTGATCACCAGAATCAATCCCCTCAAAATGACTGCCGGGAACAATGGCGCAACCCGACACAGATACAAGCAAAAATGATGTAATGAGTGTTTTGTAACTAAACGTCATTGTATGATTCCAATTTATTTAAATTTTTTGTAATGAATTAAGGGTAAAAGATAGAAAGCTTAGAAAACAAAAGCCTAAAAAGCAAAAGCCTAGATGCTAGATTCTAGGGCGCTACGCTTCTAAGTAGAGCAAAAGGCTAGAAAGCAAAAGCCTGGATGCTAGATTGCTATCGCACGTCATCGCTCTATACCGCCTGACACCGCTCTAACTGCTAGATTCTAGGGCGCTACGCTTCTAAGTAGAGCAAAAGGCTAGCAAGCAAAAGCCTAGAGTCTAGATTGCTATCGCACGTCATCGCTCTATACCGCCTGACACCGCTCTAACTGCTAGAGTCTAGTTCATTTATTATCGTTTTTATAATTTTAGGATTAGCTGACTCGTTAAGGAACAAAGGCGTTGCCATGTTTCTTATGAGAATTGAGTGAACATAATCCATTATTTATTCAAGGAGATTAGTCGACAAGCCAAAAGGGCTCATTCGCTATTTATTGTTCGATATCGCCTGATACCGTTTGTTATCTATTACTAGCGCTTCGTACCAAAAAACGTTAACGCTAGATTGCTATCGCACGTCATCGCTTTATACCGCCTGACACCGCTCTAACTGCTAGAGCGCTGCGCTGCTATAAAATCTTTACAGCGAAGCTGTCCTTAGCAGGACGAAGTCCGATCTAGAAGCGAAGCGCACTATCCGCGAAGCGGCGTAGAAACAAAAGCCTAACGACTAGATTCTAGGGCGCTGCGCTGCTATAAAATCTTAACTGCGAAGCTGTCCTTAGCAGGACATAGTCCGCCCTAGAAGCGAAGCGCACTAGCTGCGTAGCGGCCTAGGCTCTATGGTGCTTCTATAAAATCTTTACTGCGAAGCAGTCCCTAGCAGGACGAAGTCCGATCTAGAAGCGAAGCGCACTATCCGCGAAGCGGTCTAGAGCCTATTAGAGCCTAGAGCGATCTTCAGACACGCTACCGCCCATAGGTTACGGCTCCAGCATGCCTAAAATTTCAACGAAACTTCCATTTTTTAAGCATTTACGACTAAATTACGTCGAATATGCATTTTGAGCGCTGATTATACTTAAAATTTCTGTAATTTACAGACGGAAATGACAATCTTGTGATTAATTTTGACATTATATTGCGGTTACGTGACAGAAACACTATAGCCAAAAAAACTAACATACAGTATTAAACCCTAATTAATCATCATGATAAGCCTACAATAACGGTTACAATTAGATATTTGACTTGCGGTATTTATTTTTAGTCATAAAAAAAGGATATTGCTGATGCAATATCCTTTTTTTGAAGCAAAAATACACATTTATTGGCATTTTTAATTAATCTGTCTGTAGTTAACTTTTTATTTTATCAGTGTAATTGCATATTTTAACCGAAACCGACTGATACACCTTTTTCTACTTTAGTGTGCGCTACTGCTGTTGTTCAACTTGCAGCAACTTGGTTGCAATATCTTGTTAGTATTGGCTAGTCACAAAAAATTAATGTTACATGTTAATGCCAAGTCTTAAGCCCTAGTATAAGCACTACATGTTCGCTAAAGTGCGAGTCATAATAGTTAGTACTTTGGTTACCCATTGTTTTGCAGTTTCAAGGTTATCGGCCTCGACATAGCAACGAAACTCAGGTGCATTACCTGATGGGCGCAAATGAATAATTAATCCGCTTGCTAAGGTGAGTCGCAGGCCATCGGTTGCATCGACATTAACAAGTTCATCGGCATTAACGCCTAATGTCGTCAGTAATTCTTGAGGTGATGCATGCACCGTTGCAATGATGGCTTTGCTTTTGTCGGTTGGAAAGTCTTTTAAACGATCGCTGTGAGTATAACGTTGCGGTAAATGGCCTACTTGAGCCGCAATACCTGTCGTTTGTGATAAAGCTAATACCGCTAATGCCGGCAAAACGGCATCACGAGTTGGTAAGGCTGTTAAACTAGATTGAGATTGATTTAAGCTTACATCACTGCCAAGTAAAAAACCGCCGTTGGCTTCAAAACCTGCCACTGTAGCGAACTGAGTTAACAACGGAGCAAAAGCTTCGATGACATAAGGTGAACCAATTTTAGTTCGTTTAACTGTTTGGAATAATTTAGTTTGCTCTATAGCAGTATTACAACTAACAGGAATAGCCAGCGCTTCTATATTAAGGTACTTGCTGCACAACAGGCCTAATATATCACCTCTTAACCAATGACCATTTTCGTCGGCAAGCATAGGACGATCGCCATCACCGTCGGTAGAAAATAGTGCGTCAAGCTTGTGCAATCTCACCCAGTCGAGCGCTTTTTGGCAGTCTTGTTCACTCACGGCTTCTGTGTCTATAGGAACAAATACATCACTACGTTCTAAGGTAACAACATCTGCTCCGAGTTTACTAAACAACTCAGGATAGATATCCCGGCCAGCACTGGAATGTTGGTAAATGCCTATTCGCTTACCTTGTAATAGTGTATTGCTGAATACATTTAAATAACGTTGAATATAGTGTTGTGCAGCATTTGGATTAACCGTTAATGGGTCGAGCTCGGTTAATGCACTAAATCCAACTTGGCTCGAGAGAATCGCCAGTTCATTTTGCTTAGAAATTTCGCCATCTGGTCGATAAAACTTGAGTCCGTTACGGTCGAACGGAATATGACTTCCGGTAACCATAATTGAAGGAATGTTTTGTTGCATGGCAACATAGGCCAATGCCGGTGTTGGTATTACGCCGTAATATTGAGATTTAAGGCCTAATTGCGCTAATGCTTGTGCACAAGCTTGGGCCATAGCATAACTACTAGGGCGATTGTCTATCGCAATGGCTATGGTATCAAAGGTAAAGTCTTGCTGCATAACAGCGACAAAGGCATGAGTAAATGCAGCGCATACCTCTGGGGTAAATTGCTCAACTAACCCGCGCGCACCACTGGTACCAAAAAGCACGCCGCTTTGAGCTAAAGTTGCTTTAGTGTTTAACATCAGTTATTTCCCTTCTACACGGCCGTAGCGGTCTTCAAAACGGACGATGTCATCTTCGCCTAAATACGAACCCGATTGAACTTCGATAAGTTCTAATGGCATTTTGCCTGGATTTTCTAGTGCGTGGATTACGCCGACGGGAATATAAGTAGACTGGTTTTCGGTTAATAGAATCTCTTTGTCACCATTGGTTACTTTGGCCGTGCCCGATACCACAATCCAATGTTCTGCGCGGTGGTGATGCATTTGTACTGACAATTTCGCACCAGGTTTGACGGTAATACGCTTAACTTGAAAACGCTCACCGTTGTCAATTGAGTCGTATTGCCCCCAAGGACGATAAACTTCACGGTGAAATGTGACTTCAGAACGTTGTTCAGACTTAAGCTGATTAACAATTGCTTTTACGTGTTGCGAATGGTCTTTATGCGCAACTAATACCGCATCTTTAGTGTTAACGATGACTAAATTTTCAACACCAACGGTGGCAACAAGTTTATCTTCACCAAAAACCAAGGTGTTTTTAGTATCGACAGCTTTAACATCGCCTTTGAACACATTGCCATTATTGTCTTTTTCAGATACATCCCATAATGCTGCAAAACCACCTACGTCGCTCCAACCGGCGTCCATTGGTACAACGACAGCATCTTGAGTTTGCTCCATTACGGCATAATCGATAGATTCATCTGGACACGCTTCAAACGCGGCTTTGTCGACACGAATAAAGTCCAGATCATTATTTTGTACTCGCATGGCTGCTTCGCAAGCGGCATAAATGTCTGGTCGAAATGCTTTTAGCTCGGTTAAGTAACGGCTAGCTTTGAATAAAAACATGCCGCTGTTCCAATAATAATCACCGCTTTGAATATATTGTTGCGCTGTGACGAGGTCCGGTTTTTCGACAAAGCTGTCGACAACAAAACCGCTTTGAAATTGCTGGCCGCGTTTTATATAACCATAGCCGGTTTCTGGTTTGTTACCTACAATGCCAAACGTCACCAGCTTGTCTTGTGCTGCTAACTCTGCCGCCTTTGCGACACTTTGTTGAAACGCACTTACGTCATCAATAACATGGTCTGCAGCCAACACTAACAACAATGGGTCTTGGCCTTGCTCTGTGGCTTTAAATGCTGCTAATGCAATGGCCGGTGCAGTATTTCGGCCTACTGGCTCTAAAAATATCCCGCTATGTTTAACCCCAAGCTGCCTAATTTGTTCTGCTGCAATAAAACGATGTTCTTCATTACAGATAAGCATTGCAGGCGTATGTTCAAGGCCTTTTAAACGTGTAATGGTGTTTTGCAGCATTGTTTGCTCACCACTTAAGGTTAAAAATTGCTTGGGGTAATTACCGCGCGAAAGCGGCCATAAACGTGTACCTGAACCGCCAGCCATAATAATAGGTGTAATTGTCATAATGCCGCCAATGCTATTTTAAAAGTGTGTCCAACCAATGGGACAAGGAAAGAGGTGTTGTCGATATATTGCCAATGGCAACTTGTTTAACAAATTGTTGTTTTTGGTCGTTGCTCCACACGGTTCCATTGGTGCGGTCGAGAATGTCGATGGCTGCAATTGGTTGGTGTAATAACACGTAAGGATTTGTTGTCAGCAAGTTGTAATCTAGACTCAAGGTTTCCCAGGTTCGCATGGTTAACCCCGACTGTCCTTTATGGTGTATATCGATAATAAAACGACTATCTGAGAAAATATCGTTCATAGTGTCGCGATCAATAATGTCGAATGTAATCCATTCTTTAGGACATTTTCTTACATAAGGATCGAGTAGATAAAATACACAGAATTGTATTTTGCTTTGAAAATAAATTTTAATAAATGAGGCTGCAGAATGGCCTTGTTGATTGTTTACTACCTGATATAACAGCTTTGCTCTGTCGCCGTGATAACTGCCAATAAAACTGTATTGATAGCTGTTGGCTGATTTGTTTGATGCTGCGCTGCTAGTGTTATCATCTGGATAGAATAATGGCACATACTCTAATTGGTGTTGCTGGCAATCGGCAAAGTCGAATGACATAGCCTTATCTGCTGCCGCAGCTAATTGAACAAATCCATTTGAGTTAGCTATAGAATCCCAACAATATACAACCACGCGGACTTTTGGATTTAACCTCTTAATCCCCTGTATTAAAAGCGGTGAAATACAGGTGCCTTTAACAATAATAACGGTGGTTATATCGTCTATTAACGGAGTGATTTTATCGAGTAATTGTTGACTATACTGGCGCGAAATAAAGTGATTGTAATTAGCTACGTTATATTTGATTAACGCTTTACCAATAGAAGAACATAGCGGTCTGTCGGGAAAAGAGTGTACAGAAGTAAAACGCTTTGTTAGTTGGTTTTCAATCAGTACTTTATAGTCGAAAAATGCGGGACAAATTAATACTGCGTGGTCGTTATTACCCATGAATTGCTAGCCACTTTTTTTGCTCGAAGTTATAAGTTTTAATTACTTTGGCAGGATTACCTACCGCAATTGAAAATGCCGGTACATTTTTAGATACCACAGCATTAGCGCCAATGATTGCACCTTGGCCAATGGTTACACCAGGTAAAACAATCACTCCTTCGCCTAACCATACATTTTGTTCTATTACGACGGGGGTACCTGTTAATGGTCTGTCTTTGCATATTGATAGTGGATCTGAATGCACGTCACCACCGTAGCTACCATGATTGAGATCGGTAATAAACACTCGACTCGCGATTAACACATTATCGCCGATACTGACACTTTTTAGAGCTGCTATGTGCACTGAATCATTAACCTGACAATTGTCACCAATAGCAATATTAATTTCTCCATGTTGGCCATGGGCTTCGAAACGACAATAACGACCAGTCGAAAAACCCTTACCGATTTGGATATTTTGTTTGCCGCGACAATCAAATGGACGACGTATTATTTTAGCTTGTTTGAACAGAAAATAGGTTAATACTTTCTCATAAGCTAAGGACAGAATACCAAAGAAGCCGTAATGTTTGATTAAATTACCCAAAATCTATTCCTTTACAAAGATATTGCATCAAGTTCTTGATAAACAGCGAGAGTATCTTGGTAACATTTTTCCCATGAAAAACGACTCGCTTGTTGAAATCCTTTTTGAATAATATAACTGCGTATTTGTTGATTATGTAATGTGGTAAATGCTTGGTTGAAGCTTGCTACGTCAGCTTGTTGAGTGAGTATGGCAGCAGAGCCTGCGACTTCTGGAATAGAAGACACGTTTACCGCGATTACCGGACAACCTGAGCGCATGGCTTCTATAACTGGGATGCCAAAACCTTCATAGCTAGAGGGATAAAATAAGCAATGGGCGCGATTGTAAAGTTCGTTTAGCTGTTCATCAGTTAGGCGTCCCAACCATTCGTATCGGCCAGGTATTGTCGCTTCAAGCAACTGGAGTTCTTCATCAGAAAGTTTACCACCACCGACAATTGATAGGGTTAAGTCTGGTTGATGCTTTAATGTTTGTACTGCTAACGTGAAGTTTTTGTACCATCCGCGGGCACCGATAAACACCACTTCATTCGTTTGTTCTGTGGTATCGAGCGGGTAGTAGTCAGATGACACACCATTGTACACCACTCGAATTTTACTTGGATCGATAGGGCAAAATTTCATTAAATCATCGGCAGTATTTTGCGATACGCAAATCACTAAATGACTATTACGAATCGCTCTAAATTTTTGCCAAGAATGCATCCATTTAGCAGGACCTTTACGGTACAGCTCGTAGGTAAAGTCATGCACTGTCGTCACCGTTTTCACTTTTTGTTTGGCTAAACGGTAATGAGTAGAGTGAAAAACAGTATCGTTAGTGACTTGTTGCAGGTTTACGTCTCGCCATCTTTCTTGCCACTTTGGGGCTTGAAAATTCACTTGGGTATTTTCGCCAAACAGTGGGATATGACCTTGCTCGTCTTTAAATCGAATATAGTTAAGATCGATGTTGTTGTTTTGCATAAAAGAAAGTATTTGCGCAAAGTAAACGGTACAACCACCGTTGTCTTGTAAGTTTTCGATAATACCATCAACAATCAGTTTCATTTTTTTCCAACTTAATTTTTGCTTTTTGTACAGTGAAATAAAAAACACTGACTAGAAATAGATACATTAGAGGGCTGAAATAGCCGACACCACGAATAAAAAACTCGAGAAAACTGGCTAAAAAAATGGCATAAAAAAATACATCCATTTTGGAAACAGATGCATTGCTTCTTAGTGTTAAAAATACTTTTAGATAAAATATTAAGTAACCACATAGAAATACGATTCCGAATATACCAAACTCGCCGACAAGTTTAGGCGCTGTTGCGCCACCATCAAATTGATTAATACTGAAGCCAAGCAATGCATAAAGCTTGTCGGACACCGACCCATAAACAGTGGTTACACCAAACTGTTGAAAACCACCACCTAGGTAGGATTGAGTTGTTAATGTCTCTATTGCATTTTGCCAACCTTGAAATAATACCAGTACAGATAAGTTGTCGTTATCACCTGAAAGAACCAGTCGATCGGTAAAATAACTTAGGCTATCGATACCCAGTAAAGTGACTAGCGCACCAACAAATAACGTAAATAATAGTGCTGCAAATACTAAATTTTGGCGGGTAGAAATCGTAAACGCTAATACCACCCCCATCAACAGAGTTAAATTTTGAATATACCCAGCCCAACTTGCCACAATAAGCAGTAGTAATAACGCTTTATTTCGAGAAAGAGTGAGACAAAAATAGATTAAAAATGGAGTGACTACTAAGGCAAAATGTGACGGTTCGAGAAACAAAAATGTTGGCTTAGCTAGCCCTGTACTAAAAAAATCTATTTTTGTTAAACTCATTAACCCATTTAATAACAATAAAATGCCACAAATATTAACCACACTGTAAAAGTGATAGGTATTTGAGTTATTTTTTAAATATAAAGCGGCTAAAAAAGCAGATAACACCACGATAAATAAACAGGCAAAGCTGAAAATAAATCGTTTAGCATCCACTTCGACTAGCATTGGTAATTGTTGGTTTACAAAGAATAAGTGCACAAAAACAAAAAAACAGCATGACACTATAATGAGTAAAGCAAAGATAACACTTTGGTCGAGTTTTACCGTTCTGTGTAAATAAAAATGAATACCTAAGAAAAAAGAAATACACAAAGAAGCAACGACAATTCCTAATGTAAACGATGATTGTTTTAACAAAATCATTGTTAAAGAAGGGGAAAACAATATCATTGAGACAGCGAAAAACATCAATAATGTTTGCGGAGTATTACGATTACATTTTGAAACCATCCGCCATCCCTTTTTTTATCGCCCGACTAATTTCAGGGGTGGCTGATAAAAGTCTAATACCACGCGTGGATACAGTGTAAAGCAAACTAATGTACTTTCTTATGCCACTAATGTTTTTACGGATAAAGTAAATTCTATTTCGTGCTAGGTGATAGGCGCCAAAGTAGGATAAGTCACCGCCGGTTGAACTGCCCACTTTATGGTAAATAACCACATTTGGCAGTAGTTCTACTTTGTATCCAGCTTGGTTACAACGAAATAAGAAATCAGTGTCGTCGTAGTATGCAAAGTACTTTTCATCCATACGCCCTACTCTGCGGAGTAATGCAGCCGTAACCATTAAGAAACAGGTGGGTGCGTAGTCGTACGATGCGCGTTGTATGCTATTAGGAATGTATTCATCATCTATACAGTGATGAGGGGCAACAGCTTTAATTGTGTCTATGTATCCGCCAGCGTACCAGATTTTTTTTGCTGGATAGTTGAGAATAACAGGGCTACACATATTGAGTGCATCTGAGTTCATGCTGTTGACCAGAGTGGACAGCACATTTTCATCTTTAAAAATTAGGTCATTGTTAATAAACAATACCAGATCGCAGTTGTCATCTAATGCGGCATCTATACCCTGATTATTACCGGCTGCGACCCCCACGTTATCGCCTTTATTATCGATAAAGGTAACAGGGATTTGATAACGTTCAGCTAGTTCTCGCGATTTAGCTAACGGTTCAGGAATGGTACTATTGTCAATAATATATATCTGATAGTGTTTATAATTCTGGCAGGATAAGCTAACAAAAAAGTCGTCTAATACGTCTGGTGAGTTAAATAAAACGGTGACTAGACCCAGTTTTTTATGTTGATTCATGGTTAACTTTTTTCCAAGACTGGCTTTCATGACAATAACGTTTGATTATTCTGGCAGGAGCACCTGCGACTACACAGTAATCTGGTACATCTTTTGTGACGACAGAGTTTGCTGCAACGACTGAATTTTTACCGACACTAGCACCAATAATGCATACATTCTCACCAATCCAAGCTCCTGATTTAATAAGCACATCACGATGGTATTTAACAGGTTGATGGATTATCGGTAATGATATTGATTCGAAGTCGTGTAAATTATCTGAAATATAAACTTTATCAGCAACTAAAACGGCATCTTCAATTATGACTTTTCTTACAGAAACAATATGAACATAATGACCAATATAACAATCATTTGAGATGACTAACTGCGGATCATTATCATCAATTTTAAGCGCTAGTAACCAAGCATCAGGCATAAATGATGTTCTACAACCTAAATCAATATACTTTGCACCTTGAATATTTCTAGGCTTATAGATAGTCGTTTTTTTACCAAATGACTTAAAATCGCGTTGAAATAGAATGTTCCATAATAATAAGTAAATACGACGATTTACTTTATAAATAAACTCATACATGTGAATCATCAGCCTTGGATAAATATTCATTCAAGCTAGTATCATCGAGTTCCCACCATGGAATATTAGTCACTTCTGGCTGAGTTCGATACTTAATTATTTTTGCCGGTACTCCAGCGACTATAGCGTAATCATCAATATTCTTAGTAACGATAGAACCCGCCGCAATAACAGCGCCATTCCCTACAACGACACCATCCAAAATGATTGCATTTAAACCAATCCAGACATCGTTACCTATAGTGACGGTTTCTGATTCGATAAAAGGTTTTGATCTTGAAAAATGTCTATAAGGAAAAATAGTTTTACTAGAGAAAGTTGATGGATGTGTAGAGACCCAATCAAGCGGGTGTAATCCGATGCCAATTTTAACGCCATCGGCAATAGAACAATAACTACCAATTATTGCATTACTGACAGTTCCCTTACCGGCAAAGTAAGTGTATTTTCCGATTGATGAATTGGATATATCTATTTTTTTAAAAAGGATTGTTTTATCCGCAAAAACAGAATTTTTATTTAATCTTTTATAGTAATTAGACTTTATTACGACTAAGTAATCTCTAATCAATTGCTTTAGTTTCATTAACAATACCTTTAACTTTCGCAAAATATTTACTCAGATAGAACCCAGTAGCAATAAATACAGCAACCTGTGCTAATTGCAAATAAATACGATATGCATCACTTACAGAATCAAAGGAAAAAATAGAGATTACAGCTACTGAAGGTATTACCAGAAATGACAAGGATATAATTAAACCACTTTTATCTAAAATGGTTTCTTTTGAGTATTTTAATGTATAGACAAGCATAATCGTAATAGCTGAGATTATGGTTGAATATGCTACACCGATTGCACCAAATTCTTTGACTAGAATAATTGAAAGAATGAAATTTAACAGGCCTTCGAAAACAGGAAAGTGGGCAATTTTTAGTTGCTGAGCATTGGCAACTAACTTCATACCGTAAGGTGCAATAACCATTCGAATGGCAAATGCGACTAATAAATAATTGAAGTAGTTATTAGCTAATGCGCCATTACTGTCGCCAACCCAAAGCTGAAGTATCGGTAAGGAGATATAGCTAGAAAGGTTAACACCTAGGAATATCGTCAACGCAAAAATCATTGATAACGATATCACCAGTTCATCAACCCCCTTTTTGTTACCAGCTTCGTTTAACTTTACTATAGGTTGAATGATTGGATTTACAATAGCACCTAACAAACCAACTATGGCATTCACCATGGTCATCGCGAGGACAAAATAAGCTAGATTATCGAAGTCGTAAATAGAAACAACAAAGATACCTATTCCGGATATTAGAAACTGCGCCACATTCCAAATCGTTAACCCACCAAAGAACTTTACTAGTTCGTCGATTTTACCTTGCAAACCAATTGAAAAATGATGTTTTTCAAAAGAACTAAACTGTTTGTACATAAATAAATAGGAAACAATATTAATCACGAAGTAGCCAGACGCTATAGCAATTAAGCCATAGTCAGCTAGAGATACAACTACGATACCAATAAAAACTCTAGAGATAAGGTTAATATTTGCCGTGACATGGTTTTTCTCAATTCCAATGAAGTAACCAATGAATACCGTCGCAAAAATACCGAGAGTAAATGAGCCAAAAACTAACAAGAATGCGATTTTAGACTCGAAAACTATCTCATTTGGAATGTTTGCGAATATCGATTCAAAGTTAACCAGAACAACAGCGAGTACGAGTAGGAAAAAGATAAAAATATAGAGAATAATATTGAAGTAGTTGTTAATAACTCGATTTAATCCTAGCTCATCATTGTTAAACTTGAACTGAGATGTGAAGCGGCCTATGGTTATTTGTCCTGCCACTCCAAAAATACTAACTGCAATTCCAGCTTGAAGACAAATAGACCAAACTGAAAACTCATCCAAACTTAATATGTTTATCAAAAATGGTGATATTACTATGCCTAAAATAACATTTGAAAAACCATTGATGATGTTAGCTAAAGAGTTTTTTATTAAACGATTAAATCCGCTCATTAATTGGTACTTAACACTTTTTTAAACTCGGTAATCATGTCTTTTAAATCAACTAACACATTATTAGGCGTAAAGTTTGTAATCAATTGGTTTATTGTGGTTATGTCTGTTGTTGGAAAAGACTCATTAGGAAAGTCAATTTCATGCCAGATAATTTCGCATTGTGTATGCTCTTGTAGCACATCAGCAATTTGCTTTGCCGTTATGTTATAACCTGCTGCTACATTAATGGTTTGATTATGGCATAGTTCATTTGATGCTATCTCAATACAGCTAGAGGCAACATCTTTTACTGACACGTAATCTTTAGCGTAATCCTTAGCAATATACATATCGACTTTGCCGTGGTTAATCGCATTACGGGTAATAGCGGGTAGAAATAGCGGACTATTTAACGCCACGCCATAAACATTACTTGGTCTAACGATGCAGACATTACGACCGCTTTTAAGGCATAACTCTTCTGCAACTAGTTTAGTTAAATTAAATAGACGACGGTTATCATCGACGCATACCGTTAGGTTTGCTTGTTCATTAGCTGATGCTTGATTCATGTATACCCGAGTTGAAGACACATAAATTAAACGCTCAAACTTTGCATGTTGCAGTAATTGGGCGAGTAAACTGACATTGGCTTCTAATACAGAGAAAGGGGTATTTTTACAGTCGCCATTTCCGGCACAATATAAAACAATCCCCAGTTCGCGCTCTAACAGACTCGTGTCGTCTCTTGCTGGCACGAAAGTACTATGGCCTTGAGCTTGAAGTTGACTGACGATTTCTGAACCAATGAAACCACGGCCGCCAAAAACAGTATAAAGTGCCATTTATTGTCCCCACCCGTTAATCAGTTTGTCTTTAATTGCCTCTAACGTAGGCTGAATACTGTCTTTATCCGATAATAATGGCTTGCTTAATGGCCATTGTATTTGCAAGCTTGGGTCATTCCACAATAAGCCACTTTCGTCTGATGGGTCATAGTAATCGGTGCATTTATATTGGAAGTCTGCAGTATCGCTCAGTACACAAAAGCCATGAGCAAACCCTGGAGGCACATAAAACTGTAACTTATTTTGTCCGGTTAATATTATCGCTTCATGTTGTCCGAATGTTTCAGAGCCTGGGCGTAAATCAACCGCAACATCAAAGACTTCACCGTCTGTTACCGTGACTAATTTTCCTTGAGGTTTCGTTTTTTGAAAATGCAAACCTCTTAAAACACCTTGGCTTGAGCGTGAACGGTTATCTTGGACAAAGTCAGCATCTATTCCCGCAGCTTTGTAACGTTCAGCTTGAAATGTTTCATAGAAGAAACCTCTATCGTCACCAAATACTTTGGGTTCAATAATTAACAAATCTTTAATTTTTGTTTTAATAATATTCATATTGGTTTCTTTTTTGAAATTATTTTGTGATGTTCAATAAATATTGACCATAACCGGTTTTAGCTAAGGTTTGCGCAATGTCGCGTACTTGCTGTTTTGTTAACCAGCCCTGTAATAAGGCTATTTCTTCTAAACAAGCAATTTTGAAACCTTGTCTTTTTTCAACCGTCTGAACAAATTGTGACGCTTCTAACAATGAGTCATGAGTCCCTGTGTCTAACCATGCAAAACCCCGTCCTAATTGCTCAACGTTTAGGTTACCTTGCTCTAAATACGCTTGATTAACACAGGTGATTTCAAGCTCACCGCGTACAGATGGTTTAACATTTTTAGCAATATTGACAACAGAATTATTGTAAAAATAAAGTCCTGTAACAGCCCAGTTTGATTTAGGTGTTGTTGGCTTTTCTTCTATTGATAACGCTTTAAAGTTTTCATCGAACTCAACCACACCGAAACGTTCTGGATCCATGACTTGGTAACCAAATACCGTTGCTCCAGATAGGTTTTGAACTGCATGCTTTAATTGTTTACCAAATGCTTGACCAAAGAAGATATTGTCGCCCAATGCTAAGCAGACATCGTCTGAACCAATGAATGATTCGCCGATAATAAATGCTTGAGCAAGGCCATCTGGTGATGGTTGAACTTCATAAGTTAGGTTAATGCCAAACTGGCTGCCATCACCTAATAAACGGATGAATCCATCTTGTTCTTCTGGCGTAGTAATGATGAGGATTTGGTTAATTCCCGCCAACATTAATACCGACAATGGGTAGTAAATCATCGGTTTGTCATAAATAGGCAGTAATTGCTTTGATACGCCTTTTGTTATTGGATGTAGTCTTGTACCTGAACCACCGGCTAAAATAATGCCTTTCATAAAACCTCGAATACAGATTACGGTATATGCTAAACCGAATCATAAAATAATAATGTCACCCACTAGCTTAACTGCATATTGCTGTAACCTATGCGTTAATACCTAGTCGTTAATACCTAGTTGTTAATACCTAGTCGTTAATACCTAAACGCTCACGTTGGTAACTGCCATCTTGCACGTGCTGGCACCATAACTGATTATCTAAGTACCATTGAATGGTTTTGCGTAAGCCAGTTTCGAATGTTTCGACTGGTGTCCAGTTGAGTTCTTTACTCATTTTGCTGGCATCAATGGCATAGCGTCGGTCGTGACCTGGTCGGTCGGTAACATAAGTAATTTGGTCGGCATAAGGGTCATTTTTAGGCACTAAAACATCTAAAATTGTACATATCGTTTGCACAACTTCGAGGTTTTGTTTTTCGTTATGTCCGCCTATATTATAGGTCTCGCCGACTTTACCTTCTGTTACCACTTTGTAAAGTGCACGCGCATGATCTTCTACATATAACCAATCACGAATTTGGTCACCTTTGCCATAAATTGGCAACGACTTACCTTCTAGTGCATTTAAAATAACGAGTGGGATGAGTTTTTCAGGAAAATGGTAAGGACCATAGTTATTAGAACAATTAGTGATCACTGTTGGTAATCCATAAGTGCGTAACCAAGCTCGAACAAGATGATCGCTTGATGCTTTTGATGCTGAATATGGGCTGCTTGGTGCGTAAGCTGTAGTTTCAGTAAACAAAGGTAAATGAGTTGTTGCTGAAACTTCATCTGGATGAGGGAGATCACCATACACTTCATCGGTAGAAATATGATGAAAACGAAAAGCCAATTTAGCTTCTGGCGTAAGTGTATTCCAATATTCGCGAGTGGCCTCAAGTAAGGTATATGTACCGACAATATTGGTTTGGATAAAATCAGACGGGCCGGTAATTGAACGATCAACATGGCTTTCTGCCGCTAGATGCATGACAGCATCTGGTTGATAAGTAGCAAAAACACGTTTTAACTCTGCATGATCGCAAATATCCACTTGCTCAAAATGGTAACGAGAGTTGTCGTTAATGGTTGCTAGCGATTCGAGGTTACCTGCATAAGTGAGTTTATCGACATTGATGACACTGTCTGGAGTGTTAGCGATGATGTGACGAACAACTGCAGAGCCAATAAACCCTGCACCACCTGTAATAAGAATTTTCACAATATGTCTCTTTTATCTATTTACCAAATCGAAAACTATCTGCCCATTCCAAAGAGAACCACTTTTATGGTTCGGAATAAAATCTTGATATCTAACCTGGTACTATGGTGTTTTATATAAAAAATATCGTATTTATGTTTCCAGACTGCATCTTCAATAGAGTCGCCATATGGATAGCGCACTTGTGCTAAGCCAGTAACGCCGGGCTTAACTGCATGACGAAAACGATAGTATGGAATTTCTTTCTCGAGTGTATTGATGAAAAATTCTCTTTCTGGACGTGGGCCAACTATCGACATTTCACCTTTGAGAATATTTAATATTTGCGGTAGTTCATCAATGCGCGTTTTACGAATAAATTGACCTACTTTAGTCACTCTGGCGTCATTTTTAGAAGCCCATTTTGCACCTGAGCTTTCTGCATCATTTCGCATTGATCTAAATTTGATCACTTCAAATTCGATATTGTATTGGCCGGTGCGTTTTTGTTTATAAAACACATTGCCTGGACTTTCTAACTTTATGGCTATGGCCGTTAAAAGTGCGATGGGCAATGCCACAATTAAAAGTAATAATGCCGCGACAACATCCACTATTCTTTTTGCTAATTGAGTGCGCTTTGTAGACAAAATTGAAAAAGCTTTTTGGTGCAGAAAGTAGCTGCTATGTAACAGGCGTACTTCTGTATAGCCTAACCGTCCATCTAAATAACTGACAAGCGGTTCAACCCATGCACCTAACTCTGTTGCGACAACCAGAAAGTTTCGCTGCTCTTTGGTTAAGCTGGATGCCTGATAATGACAGATCACTTTTTTGCTGAAGTCTGTAATAGTGAAATCATTGATTATCATATCAAATGAAAAATCGTCGATTATTTGACCTATCGTAATCTCTAATTCGACAGGACAGTAAACATAGATAACCTTCTGTGTTAGAGCCTGACGTCTAGATTTAAATCTGTTTGTTATTAGCATAAATTTGGATACTTCAATTTAATAAGGACTAAATCGCTAAGATTTATTTTTTGAAAAAATAACGAATAATGCTGATAAACAACCCTAGAAAAATACCAGAAAAAACACCTAATAATACAATTAATCCTCTTTTAGGTTTAGCTTTTTCTTGTGTTACTTGCGCTGGGTCAATCGTTTTAAAGACATATTCATTACGAACTTCAGCAAACATAATGGTTTTTGCTTGTTCTTCAACTAGTTTATATAGAATTGAGCGAATATCGGCAACATTGGTTTGTTCGATTTGCTTTTTTAGGAAAGCAATACTGCGCTCAGCTTCATTAACATCACGGTTTTTCATGTCTGCGTTTATGTCAGCAATTAACCATGTTACCCATTTTTGTGCAACGATTGGCGAAACATGCTCGATTGATAATGATGTCATTCCAGTGTCTTTGGATGTTGAAACTATCATCTTAGCCACAAATTCTTTGTATGCTTCTTGTAATGACGGTTTGGCTGCAAATGGTCCAGAGACATCACGAGTCCATGAGTTACTGGCAACGTCGTAATCATCTGAATCATAATTCAACTCTTTACTATTATAGTCCCATGATTTAGCTGCCATCACATCGGCTAGAATATCGTGCTTTTCAATAAAGTTTTGAATAAAAAAACGTGAGGTTAGCACCTCTATTGCCAGTTTACTTTTATCACTACTTCCAGAATTACCTAAATTGATACCAGCCATGCTAGCCAAACCACCAAATTGACCAGCCAAAGCAGCTAAACCACCGCTACCTTGCTCTGCTTCTGCTGGTGCCAACAATGCATCAGAACGATAAATATTAGGTTGATATAGAGCAAAAATAACTGCTGCAACGGACAAGAATAGAGTTGTGACTGCAATTAACCATTTATCTTTCCATAATGATTTTACTAGCAAGCGAAAGTCAATTGCATCATTTTCTGTTGCTGCAAACGCTTGCTGTTCTGGCTTATAAACATCGTCATATATGTTTAGTTTGTTCATATTATTATCTTTATCTTTTTATTCATTCGAGAGATTCAGTATAAAGCTATTTTTACATACTAGACTGAACGAGATTACAGACCTGAAATTGCGGCAAATGCTACAGCTGAGTTGTAGATAATCTGCGAAACTTGTGACCAGAGAGTTAAGTTATCTTTGTATTCAGTGTCTAAAGGAATGATAACCGTGTCGCCAGCCGAGATTTGAGAGTCGGAACTAAACCAGATGCTCTTTGTTGGCATCATCACTGAACCATTGGCTTTTATAACATAAATTCGGTCTTCGTCTCCGCGCTCTCTAGAGCCACCAGACAGTTGTAAATATTCTTCTAACGTTAAGCCTTCTTTAAATCTATGCGTTGAAGGATGCTGAACCTCACCCATTACTGCAACTGTTTGCTTGGTCGTTGGAACATACAATACGTCACTGTCTTCAAGTTGAAGATCGGCTTCTGGGATACCTAATTTAATTGCATTTAAATCAACAACCAAACGACCTACCGCTTTTATGTTTTCCAAATCAGTTAACATTAACTGTACTTCTGAATAACTACTGGCTAAACCGTCTTTTGATACACCACGAGTCGCAATGTCTCTGCGAAGTTGATCGGCTAACTTCTTAATTTCGAGCTGCTCTTGTAAACGAACGGATTCACGAACAAATACTGACGCTGAAGGATATGCAAATTCAGTAAACCCACCTGCTCTAGCAATCACGTCTGATAGCCTTTCACCACGTCTGATGTTATATGTACCTGGAAACTTAACTTCACCTTTGATTTCAATAACTTTTCTTTCTTGCCACTCTGGAGTCGTCAGAATAGTGACCATATCACGACCTTTTAGCTCGAGATTGTCTTCTTGACTGCCATTAATTGCTGCATGAAGGTTAATGGTTTTATGGATAATATCCGATACTATTGACGTAGTATGTGTGCGTGTTAGTTCTGCTCGCTCAATGTAGGCACCTTCTAACAACCCACCAGCGGCTTTAAGCAAGTCGGTTACGTTAGCGTTATTTGTTAAAGGATAAACACCTGGATGGCGAATTTTACCTGCTATAGCGACAATTCTTATGCCTTGTTGTGCGTTACCCTGAAGAGTCAGTTTGGTTACGATAGGATATAATAACTCTTTTCGCGACATCACATTACTGAGCTTGATTAAGTCGCGGTCTTCAAAAAGATTTGATAGCATTTTGGCGACTTCGCTACTGACTAGCGACTGTTCTTCAGATTCTTTTTCACTTAAGACAACGCCCGCAATTTCGTTGGTATATTTTTTTGCTACTGAATTGTCTAATGTTTCGAACCCTACTTTGAAAAGATCTGCATCCAGTAATGAATCACCTTTCAATGCTTCAACTTTATTCACTCGTTTCTTTACTAACGAGTTTAATTCAAAGCGATTTTGAGTATCGTCATTAAAATTAAATATCATCACTTTATCACGAGGCTGTAAAGCCAGGTTTTGTACAGAATTAGGAGAAGTAATGGCTTCACCAGGGGCAAACTGTAACGTCTCGATATCGCCGTGCTTATTTATTTCTCGAATGATTAAGCCATAATCTAAATCAGCAGATATGAGTAAATCCCCCCAAATTGATGGCATAAGATCGCTAATACGCTGTTGCTTCCATTGATATTTACCAGGGCGAACCACTGCACCAACTACCGTAATGGCATCTTCGTACTGATTAGAGGCATTTTTAACTCGAATGTAATCGCCAGCTTTAGCTAAAGTGTTGTTACCTTTGGCAGAAGTTAAATCGACATTAACTATGGTTTTTAATCCATTAGTATTATAGCGCTCAATACTGCTATTTTTCGGATAGGCACCTTGTTTAATACCAGCAGCCATATTGATAACATCCGCAATGGTTTCGTTCTTTTTCAGTTCATAAATAGCTGGGCGCTGTACTTCACCAGCAACACTGACTAAACCACCGATTGATGGGATGAATACCACGTCACCAGAACGGAGATTAATGTCTCCAGAAGCATCACCACGAAGTAATAAATCATATAAGTCGAATGAGCCAATAAGCTTACCACTACGCTTAACTTGCACGTTACGAAGACTACCAATTTCATTTACTCCACCAGCAACGAATAACGCCTGAGTGATGGTTGATAAACTTGATACGGTATATGAGCCTGGTTTGTAGGCATCACCAGCGATGAAAATGCGAATTGAACGTAATTCACCCATGGTGATATTTGATTCAATGCCAATCATTTGCTGCTTTATGCGCTTAGACAGTTCTTGACGTAAATCGGAAAAGCTTAATCCGGCAACAGATACAGGGCCTAAATCAGGAATTTGTACTGTACCATCACGATTAATGGTTAAACTGTATTCGTTGCTTTCTTTGCCGTATAACTGAACTTTAATAACATCACCAGGACCGACCATATAATCACTTGGTACAGGAACATCTGTTACTGGTGCAAAAGTTGTTGGTTCACCTTCAAACATTTCGTAACCGAAACGTTTTAGTGCGTCTTTGTCACTGTCTTCTTTAAAATCAAATTCATTCTTTTTATTTTTTTCTGTGTATTGATCTTTATCTTCTTTGTTGCCTTTATCATCACGGGGTTCAACTACGTTAGGATTAGTAACGTTAACAGAATTATTAGAGCTACCTGAAATCATTGATGGATCGATACCATACTGACGGGCGATTCGTTCCTGTTCTGCTTTAGGTAATTGTTTAAACTGTTCAAGCATCTGCGGTGTAGGTGTAACAGCATTTGCTTGTGTTGTTAAAATAATAAGGGCTGATAAGCCAGCTATTAACACGTTTTTGGTTTTATGTAACACCAGGTATCTCCAATATTATTTTTTTAATTAAAATGGTTCTAGGAACTCGCAGGCTCGCCAGAGGACGGACTTCGTCCTACTAGTGTTGCTGCGCTACTAGGGACAGCTTTGCTGTTAAGATTTTATAGCATCTAGCAGCGAAGCGCTCTCGCATCTAGATTTTTGATTATCGATTTTAAGACACGCTACCGCCCATGGATTACGGCTTCCAACATGCCCTTCGCTGTGCGAAATATATCTTTATCGCCGATATAATCTAAATAATCGGCGCGAAATTATACCTAAACGATAACTTTAATGTTGTAAGTAAATTGTTTTTTACTTACCTACAAATAGCAAAGTAGATAAAAACATTAATATTGGTTCTTTTTACCAATCAATTGGTTAAATAACAACCAAAGTTAAATATGTGAATAGACAATATCCTACAAGATCTAGGGCGGAAGTCTTAACATACTACTATTATTCTGTTTTGCTACCAGAAACAGGCGTTAGATTCGTCAACTCAACTAAAATCCTTTTCTGTTGCCCCATGATGTTAAATAACACATGGCAACGTTTATCTGGATTATTCTCGTCGAATATTGCTTCAAGGTCTTTAAACGGTCCATCGACAAATTTGACTTTATCGCCTTTGCCTAACGGTTTTACCTCTTCTGGTACATAACCTTCAACACGTCTTTTAAGCGCTGAAATAATTCTGTCGTCAATGGGAGTCATATCTTCTCGGCAGCCAACAATACGATTAGCACCACGTGTATTGTGGATTTTGCTGACGCTGGTGATAAGAGGATCAAAATAGATAAACAGGTAGCTAGGGAAAAGTGGTGCCGTAACCATTTGTGGTTTATTGCGGACCATTTTTTGCTGGGTTATCACAGGTAAATAACTCTCGACTTCTTGTAAAGCCAAATTTTGCTGTGCACGTACTTCATGACGTGGTTTGCAATACAGTAAATACCAAGATTTCATTATTACTCGCTTGTTTAGATTTGCTCATCAGTTTGAGCAAGTGACATCCCATTCACGACTTGGGATATTAACAAAATTACTTACTTATTTGAATGTGTTTTTGAGCCTTAATGCCTATAAATACAGCGTTTAAATCATTGTCTGGTTTTATATTAAGCAATAACACCATCATTTATTATCTACATTCAGAAGTAACTAATTGATTTATCATTCTACATTGACTTAACACTTTTAGCGCACAGCACTCGGTTAATTTTGCTTTATGTATAATAAAAAGTGCTTAGTAATGTCAATCTGCTTACGTTGGCGGTTACCAAATGCAAACGCACAGTCTCAAAATCCGTTGATATTTTGTATACCTAAACAGATTTAACAACTAATTGACTGTCTTTTATCATGTTATTTTGCTTCCAGTTATGACAATCCAAATCTGACTTGACCGATTATTAAATTACTTACTCCATCGATACATTATTGATCGACTATCGATCGATAATTTATAAATTCTGTTTGATGTTAGTCATTAATGTCAGTTTAAGGCGCTATAGATATAGATATAGATATAGATATAGATATAGCTATTGCTAGCCTACAAAAAAAGAAAGCCTCGATAAACGAGGCTTTCATTAGATATTTTATGTTGACGTAAAGGTTACTTATTCGGCTTGGGTGGATAATTCATCATTACAGTACCAATTGCTTGATTGATAGTGTTAATTCTCTCTTCTGGAGTGCTTTGTTCACGCACGGTATCGGCCACTGTACCACGCCAAATTAACTTACCGGTTTTGTTATCAACTAAGTCGACCATTAATGTGCCAACATCATATTCACGCACAGTCGTTTCACTATGAATACTGCCGCCAAATCCCCAACGAGGGCCGTAATATGGGTTATAGCCGAAGTTACTGTTAAAGGTGTCGATATTGATTTTTTTATCAACTTTGGTGATGTAGTTAACTAATAAATCGGCATTTTGTTTGTCGGCTTTGCTGATGCCTTTTTGGCTTAATTGAGTTTCGACAGCAGCACGAACACGTTGGTCCATGAGTCCGTCTAAATGATAGCCTGCATCTTCATTTTTTTTCTCTACCCATGAATAGGTTTTATATTGTTCAAATGATACCGATGGATCGAAGTCTGAAGTAGATTTCAAGGTGCTACATGCGCTCAATGCTAATACTGCCGCAGCGATAAATAAGGTTTTCATACAGGCTCCAAAAACAAGATGTTAATTCTTATTAGCTTATAGAGAGCAAAGGCGTTGTCAAGTTAACAAGGTTTCATAACAAATGATAACAAACGGAAATAGTGTTAAAGAGCGATGACATGCAAAATCGATAACGAACGGTATAAGCGGAATAACGATGGCAAGCGAGACCCGCTTGTCATCTATTACCATCGCCTGTCACCGCTCTTTTACATTGCTGATCCACACTGTTTGGTACGGTTGCAGTGACATTGTTTGGGTGATGTCTTCTATTGGTTGTCCGCTTAATAGATCAACCCAGTTTTCCGCAATAATAAGATTCAGTTCGTTAATGGGGAGATCGGTGATTTGATCCGAGACGTTACTGATACAGAAGATACTTTGTTTACGATTACGACTTTGACGCCAAAAACCAAATAGCTGTAACCCTAGATGTAAGGTGAATTGAGTGGCATTGGGATGAAATGCAATTTGCTGAGTACGAATATTGATTAAATTGGTCAGCTCGGTTAGCACTTGGCTATGATCGCTGTTGGCATCATTTAATTGTTCCGTTAGTTGATTGAGATCCCAACGATGACGGTTAATGGCCCGATTATGGGAGGTATTGGCCAGTTTTTCATAGTCGTTGCGGGTTCCCAGTAAACTGTGAATATAAATACCTGGAATTCCTTCAAGCGCTAACATGATGGTATGAGCACACACAAAACGTTGCATTCCCCATAGATCTTTACCTTTAGTGGTTCCTTGTAACGCATCAAACAAGGCTATGTTCATTTCGTAAGGTTTTTGCAGGCCATCTTCTGTGGTTCTTGATGAAATTTGGCCACCGAACTGCTTCATGGTGTCGACCAGAGTTTCAATCTCAGCTTCATCGAGTAAGCCCTCTGCCGGGCGTAAACCAATGCCATCGTGAGAAGCAATAAAATTAAAGTAAGTTGTGCCGTCTTGTGCGGGCGGCATACTCATAAGCCAGCGCTTTAAGTATAAGCAACTGCCGGTAATCAGGCTGTTGATCAACAAAGGCGGCAACGAGAAGTTATATATGCAATGTGCCTCGTTTGCATTACCAAAATAAGTTAAGTTTTGGGTGTTGGGAATGTTAGTTTCGGTAATGATAATGGCATCTTGTTGGGCGTGTTCAATTAATGTCCGCAATAAACGTACAACTTCATGGGTTTGCGGTAAGTTAATTGATTTATTACCGACTATTTTCCATAAAAAAGCCACCGCATCGAGGCGAAAAATACTCACACCCGCATCTAAATATTGACGAATGATGCGGACAAACTCGATTAATACTTGTGGATTACGAAAATCAAAATCAACTTGATCATGACTAAAGGTACACCACACATGCTGAGTTCCGTTAGGTGTCTCTGTGGGTCTTAATAGTGCTGACGTTCTTGGCCGAACCACCGCACTTAAGTCATCATTTGGATTGGCAGTAAAGAAATAGTCATGGCCTACACCCTCACCTTTACAGAAATTATCAAACCATAAGCTTCGACTAGAACAATGATTAATCACTAAATCTGACATCAATCGTCGTTTACTGGCGATTGCACTGATGTCTGCCCACGAACCGAGGCCTTCGTTAACACTTGAATAGTCGATAACCGAGAAACCATCGTCTGAACTGTAAGGGAAAAACGGTAAAATATGCACAGCATTGATGCAACTTAAATAGCTGTCGATAAATTGTGCCAGCGTGGTGAGTGGCCGCTCCCCTTGTTGGATCACACTGTCACCATAAGTGATCATAATAATGTCTTTTTCAGACCAATGATTTACAAAGGGTTCGGGCACTTGGCAATACTCGGTGATACGCATGATATCGATGAGCTGATCAGCCAATGCTGGCACACTTATGCCAATGTCGACATCGTTGTAAATACAGCTAAGTTGTTGCTGCAGCTTTTGCTGTAATCCATCCATTACTGACATATGGTGTCCTCTTGGTCGATTTTGATATTAGCTAAACTCGGCATTATCGGCTTCAACTGCAGCTTTAAGCTGTTCAAGCACGTCGGGCATGGCACTCACGACTCGGCTCCATGTTGGCATAAACGGGGTTTCCATTGGATTATCTAAAAAGCGTTGCCCTGCCGTGACAATATTTTGGGCAAACATTTCAACCGCTTTTTCTTCTAAATGTATATCGGTGGTTAAGCCATTCATTAATGCATCATTGTGATAGGTTTCGACATAATCGAGGGCAATACGGTAATACGTTGCCTTAAGGGTTCGAAACGATTCGGTGCTAAAAGTATTACCTTGAGTGGCTAATTTTCGGAAAAATGCTTTGGTGATATCAATCGACATTTTAGACAAGCCCGCTTCTTCATTATCCAATGATAAGTCTTGATGTTTATGATCGTAATTGTCGGCAATATCGACCTGACAAATGCGATTATGGGCATAATTACGCTGCATTTCTGATAACACCCCAATTTCTAAGCCCCAGTCACTTGGAATACGTAGGTCGTTGAGCACGTCTCGTCTAAATGAAAACTCACCCGCTAATGGATAACGAAAACTGTCCATGTATTCTAAATATTCGTTATAACCAACCACTTTTTTAAGCGCTTTAATTAACGGTGTAACTAATAGACGTGACACTCGACCATTAATTTGCCCATTAGACACACGTGCATAATACCCTTTGCTAAATTCATAGTTAAACTGTGGATTAGCGACCGGATAAAGCAGTCTAGCGAGTAATGATTTTTCATAGGTCACGATGTCACAATCATGCAATGCAACCGATTCTGTTTTGCCTGAAGCCAAAATATAGCCCATGCAGTACCAGACATTTCGACCTTTACCCAGCTCTTTAGGGGCTAAACCTAACGCTTGCAGCTTTGCATCCAGCGCTTGTAAGCGCGGGCCGTCATTCCATAGTATTCGGTGGTGCTGCGGTAACTCACCAAAAAAGCTTAGCGCGTGTTTGTACTGCTTCAGATCGGCCCTATCTAATCCAACTACAATTTCGGATAAATACGGCACCTGTTTTAATTTACTGACAATATCTTTAAGTGCGGCGCCTTCTAGCTCTGAATACAGAGATGGCAAAATTAATCCTAACGGACGCGTTTTTGAAAACTTGATTAAGTCTTGCTCAAGCTCTTCATGGGTACGTCGGGTTAAATTATGCATTGTGGTGACAATGCCATTTTGATAAAAGTCGGCCATGTTACGCCCCTCCAAATGGTAGTTGGTTTAGCTGCGATTCAGCCGATGAAGACAATAGAGTTTGCTTAATGCATTCGGCCCAACCTTTAGGGCCGCACTCACTGCTTTGAATACTTTGTTTTTGGGTCGTTAATATGGGAAATGGATGAACAGGTGACTTAATTTGTATTGCAAGATCAGCGGCTTCGAGCATGGCATTATCATTACCACTGTCGCCGAGTGCAATGGTAGTCACTGGAGCGCTATATTGCTTGGAATAGATATCGGCTAACCATTTCATTGCCTTGCCTTTATCGCTATCTCCGCCCACATGTAGAAAGCGTCCCCCCTGCAGGGTATGTGCACCAACGCTTGTCATCAACTCAATAAAGGCTTGTTTATTAGCTTCATTGCCTTGCCAAAGTACTGGCTCGGCATAATGCCTAATCAAAGCCAATTTGGCATTATCGGGTGACAAATCGGTTATCTCACATAACTCTTCAACTGATAAAGATGAAAAACCAATAAAGTCATCGTTAAATGCTTGTGCATGTTGGTTTAACAATTCAAGCCAGTATTGTCGCGGCTGACAAAACTCTTTTATCCAATAATATCCTTGGGTAAATGTCCCTTCAGGCTGTTGGTCAAAGTACCCAATTGGAATATAAACGACTGCACCATTTTCAGATATAAACGGTGAGTTAAACCCGATGGTTTGTTGTAGCTTCACCATTTCAGCAAAGGTTTTACTGGTATTAGCGATAATAGGAATATGGCGTTCATTCAATGCTTCAATCACTTCAATTGCATGACTAAAACTATAGTCAAAATGGTCCAGTAAAGTGCCATCGATGTCGGTAAAGATAAGTGGTCGTGTTGTCATATCGTATCCCTTTTCAATCATTGAATGCTGACTATCAAGAACGGTTATCTAGCGGTATAAACGGTGACGAGCGATAACGAGCTTAAAGCCTAGAAGCTAATTCGCTGCGCGGCTAGATTCTATAAAAGCTGAAAGCCAACGTTCACCCGTTTCCACACAATCCGCTTGTTATCGCCCTCACTTGTTATCGTCTGTCATCACTAAATTCGTAAGCACAGCATTCGCTTGTTATCGCTCGTCATAGTTCTATCAGTAAGCGCAGCGTTCGCTTGTTATCGCTCGTCATAGTTCTATCAGTAAGCGCAACGTCCGCTAGTTATCGTCTGTCATAGCTCTACCAGTAAGCGCAGCGTTCGCTTGTTATCACCTGTCATAGCTCTATCAGTAAGCGCTACGTCCGCTCGTTATCGTCTGTCATAGCTCTATCAGTAAGCGCAACGTTCGCTTGTTATCGCCTGTCATAGCTCCATCAGTAAGCACAACGTTCGCTTGTTATCACCTGTCATAGCTCTACCAGTAAGCGCAGCATTCGCTCGTTATCGCTTGTTATCGCTCGTCATAGTTCTATCAGTAAGCGCAGCGTTCGCTCGTTATCGTCTGTCATCACTAAATTCGTAAGCGCAGTTCGCTTGTTATCACCCGCCATAGCTATTTCTGTTGTCGCTGTAACTCAATTAACTGATTAGGTAGATTCAGGATATGTGCCAAACGTAATAACTTTGCACCTTAATGGCACAAATAGACTTTACCCATTGATATATTTGATATTATTTTCAGAATAAAAACGATGATGTGAAAAGGTGTATTGACCAGGATAAGAAGATATGTGCAACAATGAATAAAAATTGCACCATTTTAGGGCAGAAAAAGAAGATGATGAGAGGTAACGAGCGATAGAAAGAGATGGCGAGCGATAAAAAGCGATAGAGCCTAGATGCTAGAACGCTACGCTGCTAGATTCTATAAAATCTTAGCAGCGAAGCTGTTCCTAGAAGCGCAGCGCTCTATCCGCGTAGCGGCCTAGTACTTAGAATCTAGATCACTAGAGCGCTACGCTGCTAGATGCTATAAAAGCTAAAAGACCTAGTAACTCGAACGGTACTGGAATCTGGTGACTAAATCTTAGCAGCGAAGCTGTCGCTCTATCCGCGTAGCGGCCTAGAATCTCGGCATTAAGTTAGAACTGGTTTTCGAAATAGCTTTCAATAATTAACACCGCTGACACCGCATCAATTTGACCTTTGGTTAACGCTTTAAAACCACCCAATTCAAATAAGCGGGCTTTAGCATCTGCAGTGGTTAAACGTTCGTCTTGGGTGGCAATTTTAACGCCAAAACGACCGTTAATTCGATTAGCAAATTTCCGAGCTCGTTGAGTCATCTCTTGCTCGGTGCCGTCCATATTTAACGGTAAACCGACAACAACAAGATCTGGTTGCCATTCTTTCAATAATTTATCGATATCATCCCAATTAGGGATCCCATCAACCGCTTTGATTGATAATAAAGGTGTGGCGCTAGCTGTAATGGCTTGACCTATAGCGACACCAATACTTTTAGTGCCGTAGTCGAACCCTAAAACGGTTTGTGGTTGCATGTTTATCTCTTTAATCGAGCGAGAATAATTTAATAAGGGCAAAGAGCCTACGCTTCGTACGTAGAAAGGGCAGTGACAAACGGTATCGAGCGATATCAAGCGATATCAAGCGATTACGAGCGATTACGAGCGAAAAAGCCTAAGTTCTAGAGTCATTGTGTTCGTAAGCAAGCATGCGCTTTTCATCACGTTCGGATTTCATCGTTTTAATCGCTGTTCCTGCTTATTATCACTTGTCACCGTCTATGATCTAATAACCGCTTGTGATCGCTTGTCATCGTCTGTGATCTAATAACCGCTTGTTATCGCTTGTCATCGTCTGTGCTCTAATAACCGCTTGTTATCGCTTGTCACCGTCTATGATCCAATAACCGCTTGTCATCGTCTGTGATCTAATAACCGCTTGTTATCGCTTGTCACCGTCTATGATCTAATAACCGCTTGTCATCGTCTGTGATCTTTTAACCGCTTGTTATCTCTCTACCCGCTTGTTACCTTGCTTTAAGCATGTCCGACTTGGCTCGACATTTGCCAAATATCAAACCCGAGCTGTTGGGTAGCCATTAGCCACATTTGTTCAGGCTCAACGTTAAATAATAACTCTGGTGTCGCTTTAATCGTCAACCAGGTGTTGTCGGCAATTTCTTGTTCAAGCTGGTCTTTACTCCAACCGGCATAACCTAGCGCAACAATAAAATTTTCGGGTGATTTATCAGAACCAATCGAGGCTAATATATCTCGCGAGGAGGTTAACATAGTCTCTTCGCTAATTTCAGTGCTGTTAACCCAGTGCTTTTGAGGCGTGTGTAACACAAAACCACGTTCGGGGGCGACAGGGCCGCCAATGAGCACTTGACTGTCTAAGGAGAATAAAAACTCTGGCGATAGATAGAGTTCCATTTGTTCAAGCAGATCTTCAACCTCAACACCGATTGGACGGTTAACCATTAAGCCCATGGCACCTTTTTTATCATGCTCACAAATGTATATCACCGAGCGCTCGAAAAATGTGTCATCTAACGATGGCATTGCAATTAAAAAGTGGTCTTTGAAATTATCCATATGCTATCCCCAATAGTGTTTTAGCGTTTTGTATTATCCACCCGCTAATTTCACAGTGAAATTTAACTTTTCTAATATGGATTTTATTTGTTCGCGATTGTCAGTTTGTACTTCAATGCAGAAGTCTTTCACTGTACCACCGCAGCCACATTGTTTCTTCAATTTTTGCGCAAGGTCTTTTAAGGCTTTTTCATCTAATTCGAGCCCTTTGATCACACTTACACCCTTACCTTTACGCCCTTTACTGTCTTTATGGATCCGCACTATACCGTCGCCAGTGGGTACTTCAGCTTGTGGCTTTGGCTGATCAATACGACCTTTATCAGTGCTATAAACTAATGCGATATTGGGATCTATTCTCATATTATTTCTTTAGCAGTAAAACATTATTTGAGTTTAACAAATCATAAAAGCAGAGGCGAGCAATGTAAGGCGATTAAAAGAATGATAACTGGCGGTGAAGAGCGGTGGAAAACGATAGCGAGCGATATAGCGAGGTCGAAGGATAACAAGCGGTGAAGAGCTAAAATTAACATCGGAGAAATTACATCGCTGCTAGATTATAAAGATCTTAACAGCGAAGCTTGTCATCGTCTGTTCACTTGTTACCGCTTGTTACCCTCATTTCATCGTAGTTTCTTTTCGATGAAATTATAGAAAAGGTTTTACCAGATTTGCCATCATATTGATGTGGTCGTCGTTGTCATTTAAACATTCAATGTATCTGAAGTTTTTGCCGCCGGCATCTTCAAATACGTGACGATTTTCGCCTTTGATTTCTTCTAGGGTTTCTAGGCAATCGGCGCTAAATGCTGGGCAGATGACGGCGATGTCGGTGATGCCTTTGGCTGGTAGGCTGGCGATTGTTGCGTCGGTATAAGGTTGTAACCATTTAGCCTTGCCAAAGCGAGACTGGAATGTTGCAACGTAATCGTCTTCACTTAAGCCTAATTTTTCGACCACTAAACGAGTCGTTTTCAAGCAGAAACAGTAATAGGGATCGCCTAAATGCAAATTACGCTCAGGCATACCATGGTAAGACATCACTAGTTTTTGCGGTTTACCGTGCTGATCAAAATCTTTTTGGATAGATGCTGCAAGCGCATCAATAAGATCTGGGTTGTCATGGTAGGTGTTTATAAAATGCAGTGCAGGGATATATCGCCATTTCATTAATTCTTTAGCTAAAGCATCAAATGCTGAACCCGTTGTTGGCGCAGCATACTGCGGATATAAAGGCAGAACAACTAGGTTATCTACGCCTTGTTTATGCATAGCTTGTAAGGTGCTCGACGTTGATGGCGAACCATAACGCATCGCTAAATGTACACTTGCATCGTACCCTTGCGCTTGAAGATGTTTGGCTAGTTTGGCTTGTTGACGTTGGCTGATAGCCAGTAAAGGAGAGCCCTCGTCGGTCCAGACTTGTTTGTATAAGGCTGCTGATTTAGCAGGACGAATACGTAAAATAATCCCATGAAGAATAATCATCCATATCAGCTTTGGAATTTCGACTACTCGAGGATCCGCCAAAAACTCAGCTAAATAGATGCGAACAGCTGATGCCGTAGGTGCATCTGGTGTACCTAGATTCAATAATAATACACCAGTTTTGCCACGAGCTTTGTGGCCGGTGTCTTTATCTAACCCTGAAAATCTAGCCAAAGTATCTTCTCCGTTATTGATATGGTTTTATAAATACAGCTCACTTTGGATATCTCATGAGCTTAAATCAAAATTGTATCGCATTCATTTAAAACAAAAAGAGCGCTAGGTATCGATTTTATCATCAAATTAACCCGCACTCGGCAAATATTTATTTACCCTAGCTAACTCGCTTAGGTCATTCTATTAAGCCGCTCTATTAAGTCGCTCTATCTAGTCGCTCTATCTAGTCGCTTTATTTATCCGCTTTATTTAGTCGCTAAGCTAAACGGCCCTGTTTAGCTAACGATTACAAAACTGATTCAATCGCTTTTTTCAATTCTTCGCTATCAGGTTTCACACGAGAACTGAATTGTTGTACGGTTTGGCCATCAGCGGAAACTACGTACTTATAGAAATTCCATTTAGGTTCGCCAGTTTTGTCGCCTAAGTATTTAAATACTGAGTTCGCCTCACCACCTCTAACTGGTGATGTTGCCACCATGGTAAACGTAACACCATAATTAATGAAACAAACATCGGCAGTTTTAGCTTCGTCTTTTTCTTCTTGGAAAAAATCATCTGATGGAAAGCCAATCACCACTAAACCTTTGTCGGCATATTGTTTGTGTAATGCTTCAAGTGCTTCAAACTGAGGGGTAAATCCACAATGGGATGCAGTATTAACGATTAATACGGCTTTGCCTTGGGTGAGTTCACATAAATTGACGTTTTCTGTTGAGTGTAATTTACGAGCGTCAACATTGAGATAATCAGGACAATTTGCAGCCACGGAGCCAAAACTTAATCCCAATAAGCCAATTGCCGTTAGGTATTTAATCATTGTTAGTTTGTCCTTTACTCAAAGTTTATAAGAATAGATAGAAATAGGCACCGATAAACGAATTTATCGATGCCTATTAGGTATCACAGGACTGTACGAAGTACTGCTTTTTTCAGATCATAAATGATTAGAAATAAAAACCAATATTAATATTTAAACGTGAATGCCATGATGTATCACCGTTATCGATACCAACACCTGCACCATCAACAAACCACATATTTTTACCGGCAATCCAATCTACATAAGAATAAAATTTACCTGCAGTGATGGCAACACCAGTCACATTCTGGATAGAATCATCAAGACCTTGACCCGATGCCATTACCTGACTGTAATCGTTGTAAAAATTTAAATTAGTGATTGGTCCCCAATCAACGTCAAACGATTTAGCAATGTTAACGGTAGCAACATCGGCTTCAGCAGCAATTTCAAATGGATATTGAAATGCACTCAGCGCAATACGTTCACTGTTGTCTATATCATAGTCATAATGAATATATTGTAATTGTAATTGCCATTTTTTCCAGTCAAGTTGCCAATGCGCTGCAGCGGCAAGGCCATTGGTGTCTTCACCTACTACGGTAGCTGCATCAGCCATAAAATCTAATTGACTGTATTGTAATGAACCACCTAACTTATGAGTGACTTCACCAGAAGTAAATTCACGTTCAACTCGAGCGTTGATTTGTCCTGCCTCTTCATATGGTGAATCGGCTGTTGTGGCCGCATCAAATGAGTAACGATCATAATTAGAACCGTCGCCAATTTCGTCATTAACAAAATAAGCTAAATCATAACGCCAACCATCTTGTTCATTTTTGTAATGAATACCAGCATCGTAATCATCTTCAAAACCAAGATAATAGGTTGCGCCGAACCAAAATGAATGAGCAGCATAAGGCAATAAACCAAATGGGACTTGGGTTACACCCACTTGTACTGATTGGGCGTCATCAAATTGATAACCCATGTAGGCATGATGCACTACGTCCATGTTTTCATACCAACGATACTGAGCTGAGGCGAATAAGCCATCTTTGCTCTTGTAATTAACGTCAGCACGGAACAATTCAAACTCAAGCTTGGCGTTGTCGTCGTAATCTTTCCAACCGTAGTTCACCCGAACTGCACCGCCAATATCAACTTCATCGGTGACAGGTACAGCCGATGCCGAAAGCGGGAGTAAGATTAACGAAGAAAAGACGGTGATTTTTTGCCATAACTGCATGAAACATCCTTGAAAGAACAATGTTATAAAGCGTGATAAAAATGAGTAACGTATAATGTGTTTATACGGATAAGGTTACTAAATAAAGGTTTTAATGTACTTTTGTCATCGAAATGTCCACGACAACAGGAGTAATTATAACAATGATAACGACCATGATAACAAAAAAAGGCCGTAAGATGTTACTTACGACCTCTCATAACCAATGATTCGATTGATAATCCACTCATTTATTAGCTCAAAACATCACTAATTCACTCATTTATTGGCTCAAAACATCACTAATCCATGTCGAGAGTAATGCCTTCCATTGATCCTGAAGAAGCCGCTTCATTATTTCGCAATTTAATCATTAAACGTAAATCGTTTGGCGAGTCGGCATGATGTAATGCATCGGCGTAACTAATCTCACCCTCTACATATAAATCTAGCAATGCCTGGTCAAAAGTCTGCATGCCTTGTTCGCGTGACTTACCCATGGTTTCTTTCAGTAAATGCAACTCATTTTTAGCAATCAAACTGGCCACTCGAGGGGTATTAATTAACACCTCAATGGCGGCGCGGCGCCCGGTGCCGTCTGATTTCGGAATAAGCTGTTGCGCTACAATGCCACGTAAATTTAACGACAAATCAAACAACAGTTGATT
The DNA here is from genome assembly GCF_040309945.1 of Shewanella sp. AC34-MNA-CIBAN-0136. Lineage (NCBI taxonomy): Bacteria > Pseudomonadati > Pseudomonadota > Gammaproteobacteria > Alteromonadales > Shewanellaceae > Shewanella > Shewanella sp. AC34-MNA-CIBAN-0136. Next base: position 60,337 of record NZ_JBEOPJ010000008.1, read on the forward strand.
GTGCTTACTTTCCGGTACTAAATGCATAATGCGATCGAGTGCTTGGTTAGCGTTGTTTGCATGCAAGGTTGCCATGCATAAATGACCCGTTTCGGCAAATGACAACGCAAATTCCATGGTTTCTTGAGTACGGATTTCACCAATCAGAATGACATCTGGCGCTTGACGCAAAGAGCTTTTAAGCGCGGCATCAAATGAGTCGGTATCAATACCCACTTCACGCTGAGTAACAATACTTTTACGATGGTTATGCACAAACTCAACCGGGTCTTCAATGGTCAGAATATGTCCGCGAGCATGAGCATTTCGATATCCCACTAGCGCAGCCAACGAAGTCGACTTACCAGTACCGGTGCCACCCACCATAATGATAAGACCACGCTTACTCATGACCAAGTCTTTCAAAATAGGGGGTAGCTTTAGGTCATCAACTTCAGGTATTTGGGTTTCGATACGGCGCATAACACAACCGGCTGATTCGCGTTGCCAAAAGGCACTGACACGAAAACGACCTAAATCTTTGGCTGCAAATGCAAAGTTACACTCACTAGTGTCGTGAAATTCTTTCTTTTGAACGTCACTCATCAACGACTCAACAAACACTAATGATTGATCTGGTGTTAATCGATTATCGGATAGTTGACGTAGCTCTCCGTCGATTTTGGCACTGGGTGGAAAACCAGCAGTGATAAATAAATCAGACGCCTTTTTTTCCACCATCATATTTAAAAACGGACGAACATCCATGATCCCAGTTCCTTAGAAATTAGCTTGTTTATTCGAACTCTTCTGCATCGCATCTTCACGGGTAATTAACCCACGATTAACTAAGTTTTGCAGACATTGATCAAGGGTTTGCATACCGTGAGACATACCCGTTTGAATAGCTGAATACATTTGTGCGACTTTGTCTTCACGAATAAGATTTCGAATCGCTGGGGTGCCCATCATGATTTCATGAGCCGCCACTCGGCCACCACCAATTTTCTTGATCAATGTTTGTGAAATAACCGCCTGAAGCGACTCAGACAACATGGTACGAACCATGCTCTTTTCACCTTCAGGGAATACATCGACTATACGGTCAATAGTTTTGGCAGCTGAAGTGGTATGCAAGGTACCAAACACTAAGTGACCCGTTTCAGCGGCAGTCATGGCTAAACGAATGGTTTCGAGGTCGCGCATTTCACCCACAAGAATAACATCTGGATCTTCACGTAATGCACTTCTTAGTGCCGCGTTAAAGCTATGGGTATGTTTATGAACTTCACGCTGGTTGATTAAGCATTGTTTGTTCTGATGAACGAATTCGATAGGATCTTCAATGGTTAAAATATGGTCATGTCGGTTTTCATTTACATAATCGACCATCGCAGCCAATGTGGTTGATTTACCCGAACCAGTAGGCCCGGTTACTAATACTAAGCCACGTGGGAAACTGGCAATTTTCTTAAAAATTTCTGGCGCGCCAAGTTGCTCAAGCGACAAAATGTCAGACGGAATGGTACGGAATACCGCGCCAGCGCCACGCGACTGATTAAAGGCGTTAACACGAAAACGCGCTAGATTAGGCACTTCGAATGAAAAATCGATTTCTAGATGTTCTTCATAGTCTTTACGTTGTTTATCATTCATGATGTCATAGACAAGACTATGAACGCCTTGATGATCTAACGCAGGTAAATTAATTTTTCTTACCTCACCGTCAACGCGGATCATAGGAGAAACGCCTGCTGAAAGATGTAGATCTGATGCTTTGTGTTTTACACTAAAGGCGAGTAATTCAGTGATTTCCATTGTAGAGACATCCATTTAACCAACATTATGACAACAATAGCAGACAGAATATCAATCGCCCAGAGTAGAATTAGTCAAGCGGCGCAAAAGTGTTCACGTTCATCGGCCGAAATAAGCCTATTAGCAGTGAGTAAAACCAAACCGATCAGTGACATCATTGCCGCTTATCAAGCGGGGCAACGTCTATTTGGTGAAAACTATGTCCAAGAAGGCGAAACTAAAATTACTGCCTTGCAGGCTGATTACCCAGATATCGAGTGGCATTTTATTGGCCCGTTGCAATCGAATAAAAGCAAAATTGTTGCCGAACATTTTGATTGGATGCATACCTTAAGTCGTGCCAAAATTGCTCAACGTTTGCATGAGCAACGTCCAAATAACAAGCCGCCATTAAACGTGTGCATTCAAGTCAATATAAGCCAGGAACAATCTAAGTCGGGCGTTAACCCTGAAGATGTCGCCACGTTAGCACTTACTATCGCCTCCTTAAGCAACCTTAAGCTGCGCGGATTAATGGCTATCCCAACCGCGACTGATGACGTACAACTTCAACAACAAGAATTTAGCCAATTAAAGCAACTTTTTGACCAACTTAAGCTGCAATATCCAAGCGTCGACACCTTATCAATGGGTATGAGCGGCGACATGGACATCGCCATCGCCAACGGATCAACCATGGTACGCATTGGCAGTGCGATCTTTGGTGAAAGATAATCAAAAGAACGATGATGATCGGTGACAAGCGGTAGCAAGCGGTAGCAAGCGATAGCAAGCGATAGCAAGCGATAGCAAGCGGTAGCAAGCGGTGACAAGCAAAAAGCGCAGCGTTATCTCGTTATCGCCCTATATCGTTGGTCATCGCTTGTTATCATCTTTATCCCTCTTCACCGCTTGTTATCGCTTGTCGTCTGTTTTACCGACCGTAGCGTCCTAGGGCTGAATTAGGTAACATACACTGCAGTTGGACATAAATTCACTCTTTAATTGGATACAGACTTAATGACTCAAGCAAAAGTATGTTTTATCGGTGCGGGCAATATGACTCGTAGCATTATTAGTGGCTTAGTTAAGCATGGCTATCCTAGTGACCTTATTCATGCAACCAATCCAAGCAAGGGTAAATTGGATGCGTTGCAGCACGATTTTGCGATTCAAGTTTCCCACGATAATCATGCAGCTGCACAAACTGCCGATGTCATCGTGTTAAGCGTAAAACCTCAATTAATGGCAACGGTTTGTGAAGACTTAAGTTCACTGGATTTAGCCAATAAGTTAATCATCACTATCGCTGCAGGTATTCCAGCATCTCGTTATCAAGTCTACTTTAAGCAACCTATTAAACTTATTCGCACCATGCCTAATACTCCGACTCAAATTGGCTATGGTATGACAGGTATTTATGCTGATAACAGTATTTCTGCCGAGCACAAAGGGATTTGTGAAACTTTAATGCAAAGCGGCGGTAAAGTGGTTTGGGTTGATAAAGAAGCGGAATTAGATCAAGTGATAGCCCTTGCAGGCAGCTCTCCTGCTTATTTTTTCTTGTTTATCGAGTCTATGATCGCCTCTGGCGTCAACATGGGTATGGCTGAAGACAAAGCAAGACTCCTTGCTGAGCAAGCTGCCTTGGGTGCTGCGCAGATGGTGATACAAAATCAACAGTTATCAGTAACCGAACTGCGTCAAAATGTTATGTCAAAAGGCGGTACTACGGCTAGAGCTGTAGAAACATTCCAACAAGGCGGTTTAGTCGAATTGGTCGATAAAGCCATGACAAACTGCGTTGCTAGAGCCCAAGAAATGGCTAAAACATTCTAACGTTATGAGATGAACGATTATTTAACTTACGGTTAACCTCTTTGGTGTAAAATAGTTGCGTAAAACTAAGCTTATAAACACCAAATCTGAGTGATAATCCGTTATATTGTTAACTCAGTTAGTCGTACAGTTAAATATTGACGCAGTTAATTTCAGTGCTAATTCACACTCTAATCTGCGCTCTAATGTAAGTACAAGATTAAGCACTAAATCACATCAACGTAAGGCAACATACATGAATGCAATGAGTTTTTTAGTCAACACTCTGTTTGACTTATACCTAATGATCGTCATTCTTCGTTTTTGGCTACAGCTTGCAAGAGCGGATTTTTATAATCCATTTAGCCAATTTGTGGTTAAAGCGACACAACCGATTATCGCACCAATGCGTCGACTATTACCGTCTGTAGGACGTTTTGATACTTCATCAATGGTACTGGCACTGATTGTCGTGTTGGTCAAAATGTTAGTGCTTACTTTCATTGCAGGGGCAACTGTAGATATTGTTACCTTGTTATTATTCTCAGTGATCTCTGTCGTAAAACAAGCTGGCGTGTTACTTTTTTGGATGTTACTTATCCGCGCAGTATTGAGTTGGTTCAACCAAGGTTATAACCCAATTGTGATGGTGATGACCCAATTAACAGAACCTATTTTAGCGCCAGTACGCAAAGTGCTACCCGCTATTGGTGGCTTAGATCTATCTGTATTAGTGGTATTTATTGCGATGAATTTCATTAATATGTTGTGTGCGCAATATATCCCGTTTTGGTCAATTATTTAGATGTCGAACAAATCTAACTAATGAATCCAGTCAGCTATATTAACGATGAGCAGCAAGGTGACTTGCTGCTTTTTGTGTATGTACAACCCAAAGCCAGCCGCGATCAAATTGTCGGTTTGCATGGTAACGAATTAAAAATAGCTATCACAGCGCCACCGATTGACGGTAAAGCAAATGCTTATCTGTCTAAATACCTTGCAAAAGCCTGTAAAGTGGCTAAAAGTCAGGTTCATATCCTTAAGGGTGAACAAGGTCGTCATAAGCAAATTAAAATATGCCAACCGCAGATTATTCCGCCTGAAATAGCCGCCCTTTTGTGACTGTTTCTCCTATAATAACGTTATAGCTCATGCCCGCTAAGGACTAAATTATGTTCCAATCATTGCGTTTATGTCGCCCATTATTACAAATATTATTGTTGTCACTGATAACAATGACCAGTATCGGCTACGCTCAAGCAGAACAAAAACAACAAGTTGGTAATTTTGATATTCATTACATGGCGCTTAGTAGCACCTTTATTACCCCAGAAATAGCAAAAACCTACGGAATAGAACGCAGTAGTTACAATGGATTGGTGAACATTACCGTGCTCAATACGAATCTAGAAGGACACCCAGCTGTCCCAGTTGAAATATCAGGAATCGCCAATAACTTAATTGATGCCCGCGTAACTCTGGATTTTAAAGAAATTCGCGAAGGGAAATCCATCTATTACATCGCAGAAGTGCCTTATCGTGATGATCAAGATGTCAATTTCACAATTGCCATTAAGCACGGCAACCAGCTAAACACCTCATTGAAATTCAAACAAAAATTCTATGTAGATTAAATCATCGATAAAAAGCCTAGAGCGCTGCGCTGCTAGGACGCTTCGCGGCTAGATCCTATAAAATCAACAGCCTAGTCGCCCAGCGACTCAATCTTAGCAGTGACGAAGTCACGTCCTAGAAGCGAAGCGCACTATCCGCGTAGCGGCCTAGGATCTTAGCACCAAAGCTGTCCTTAGCAGTGACGAAGTCACGTACTAGAAGCGCAGCGCACTATCCGCGTAGCGGCCTAGGATCTTAGCAGCGAAGCTGTCCTTAGCAGTGACGAAGTCATGCTCTAGAAGCGAAGCGCACTATCCGCGTAGCGGCATAGGATCTTAGCAGCGAAGCTGTCCTTAGCAGTGACGAAGTCACGTCCTAGAAGCGAAGCGCACTATCCGCGTAGCGGCCTAGGGGGTAGTTAGAGTATAATGACGGCAAATTTACCCTCATCTAAAAAACTTATGCATACCTTAGTCAAACAACAAATTGTTCTTGCCAGTGGCAACAAAGGCAAACTTGCCGAATTTGATCAAATGCTGACAGCATTTAATATTGAAGTATTACCACAGAATCAATTTAACGTGACAGAGGTTGCAGAGACAGGCACGACATTTGTAGAGAACGCCATCATTAAAGCTCGCCATGCCGCAGAAATAACCGGTAAAGCTGCAATTGCAGATGACTCAGGTATTGAAGTTGATGTGCTACAAGGTCAACCAGGGATTTACTCTGCCCGTTATTCAGGAGCCAATGCAACTGAAACCAGCAACTACCTCAAGCTACTTGATGCATTGCAAGGCGAAACTCTTCGAAGTGCCCGTTTCCAATGTGTACTGGTTTATATGCGTCATGCAAAAGATCCTACACCTATTATTTGCCAGGCTTCATGGGAAGGGACAATCAACCATGCTCCACAAGGCGAGCAAGGCCATGGTTATGATCCCGTATTTATTCCGCAAGGTTTTGAGTGCTCGGCAGCAGAGCTAACTCGTGAACAGAAAAATGCCCATAGCCATCGAGGCAAAGCACTTGAGTTATTAGTGAGTGCCATGAAAGCTCAAGGTATCATTTTATCGAACAGTACATCGAACAATACTTCTGGCGGCCACCAATAAATGATATTGCAATTACCCCCACTTAGCTTGTATATCCATATTCCTTGGTGCGTGCAAAAATGCCCTTATTGCGATTTTAACTCCCACGGCCAAAACGGTGAGTTACCACAGCAACAATATGTCGATGCATTATTAGAAGATTTAAAACAAGACTTAGCGTATGTTCAAGGTCGAAAGGTGCATACCATTTTTATCGGCGGTGGCACGCCATCGTTATTTGATGCTAGCCAAATTCAACGCATACTTGAAGGCGCGCAAGCGTTAATCCCTTTTGAAGATAATATTGAAATCACCATGGAAGCCAATCCTGGCACATTAGAGCACGATGACTTTAGTGCTTACCGCGCAGCGGGTGTCACGCGCTTATCTATTGGAGTGCAAAGTTTCTCAAAAGAAAAACTTAATCTGCTAGGACGTATCCACAATGAAGATGAAGCTAAAGTGGCGGCTGAAAAAGCCAAACAAGCAGATTATTTAAGTTTTAATCTCGACTTAATGCACGGTTTACCGAACCAAAGCTTTGACGAGGCCATGCACGATATCGACACGGCAACGGCTTTAGCTCCACCGCATCTTTCTTGGTATCAACTCACCATTGAACCCAACACCTTGTTTCATTCAAAACCGCCACAATTACCAGACGATGAAAACCTGTGGCAAATATACGAGCAAGGTCAGCAGCGCTTAGCGGCATTAGGTTATGAGCAATACGAAATATCAGCCTATGCAAAACCTGGATTCCAATGTCGCCATAATCTTAATTATTGGCAATTTGGCGATTACCTTGGCATCGGTTGCGGCGCCCACGGTAAAATCACCCTACCCGGCTCAAATCGGATTGTACGTACCGTAAAAATAAAGCACCCTAAAGGCTACCTAGCTGCAGATAAATATACCTTTGAAACCACAGATGTCGTTGAAGAAGACCGCCCATTAGAATACTTAATGAACCGTCTAAGGTTGATGACTCCAATCCCTAAAACTGAATTTGAGCAGCGTACAGGCCAATCAGCTGAGGTAGTAAAACAAGGAATGCAAAAATCAATTGAACGGGGATTATTGACAGAAACCACAACGCATTGGCAATTGACGTCTAAAGGCCACATGTTTGTAAATGATTTGCTGTCTCAGTTTATTTAATTTACCAGTCGATTGAATAAAATAATATGACTCGCGGTTTTCTTTTTAAACCGTTAACTGCGAGTCAATAATCAAAAATCTGCTTCTAGCGCCACAATTTACTTACCTTAAATACACACTTTCTAACATTTCTATTCACACATTTAGGCAAAGCTTGATTAGGATATGCGCTTATAACTTAGGTACTTTGGGAAGATATCAATGTCTATTAAAACTAAAACAACTCTCGTTGCTGTCGCGTTATCAAGCTTATTAAGCGCATCAGCCATTGCGAACTTGCACAACATGCCGCAATTGAGCCAACAAGAAAGTACAGCGACATCAAGCCAACAAACTGAATCAGAAAAAGCCAACGTATTGTTTGAAGCCATTTTTATGGAAAATGTGATGGCAAATCCGATTAACCAAACTTACCTGGGCATCAAACAAGATTACGGCAAGTGGAATGACTTGTCTGATGCTGCTGCAGATGCTGATTTAGCCCGCAGTAAACAACAACTAATAAGATTAACTCGCCTTGATGCCAATAAATTAAATGAACAAGCTGCGCTCAGTTATGAACTGTTGAAGGCCAGCTTAGAGCACAGTATTAGCGACGATAAATGGCGTTATCACACCTATCCGATTAACCAAATGTATGGCGTCCATTCTGTGGTGGCTTCATTATTGATTAACCAACATCAAATAACCGATGAAAGTGATGCTAAAGCTTATATTAGTCGTTTGAACGGCATACCAACACTACTGGCACAATTAGAAACCTCATTAGAAATTCGCGCTAAAAAGCATATTATCGCGCCAAAATTTGTTTTCCCATATGTAATTTCCGATAGTAAAAACATTATCACTGGCGCCCCATTTACAGATACAGGAAAAGACAGCGCGTTATGGGCTGACGCGAACCGTAAGATAAATAAACTCGATATAACCGATGGCAATAAACAAGCCTTATTAGTCGAAGTAAAACAGGCTCTGCTTACTAAGGTAAAACCTGCCTATGAGCAGTTAATCACCTATACCAAGTCACTTGAAGCTCGAGCCGATACTCAAGATGGAGCTTGGAAACTGCCTGATGGAGAAGCGTTTTACAATAACGCCCTCGCCCGCACCACTACAACCGATATGACCGCAGACACTATCCATGATCTTGGCTTATCTGAAGTTAAGCGTATTCATGATGAAATGCGGGTCATTATGAAAAAGGTACACTTTGCCGCTAGCTTACAAGAGTTTTTTGTGTTCATGCGCGATGATAAGCAATTTTATTACCCAGAAACTGATGAAGGCAAAACGGCATATCTCGCCCAAGCAAAATCGTTGATCGATACTATGGAGTCTCGTTTAGACGAAGTGTTCACGATTAAGCCTAAAGCCGAATTAGTAGTACGAAAGGTAGAAGCGTTTAGAGAAAAGTCAGCAGGTAAAGCATTTTACGACCAACCTGCACCAGATGGTTCTCGCCCAGGAAGCTATTACGCTAATTTATACAAAATGGAAGCGATGCCAAAGTATCAAATGGAAGCACTTGCTTACCATGAAGGCATTCCAGGGCATCACATGCAAATTGCTATTGCACAAGAACTGCAAGGTATTCCAAAATTCCGTAAATTTGGTGGTTACACGGCTTATATTGAAGGTTGGGGACTTTACTCAGAATATTTCCCGAAGGAAATGGGCTTATATGCCGACCCATACTCTGACTTTGGTCGTTTATCGATGGAGCTATGGCGCGCATGCCGTTTAGTGGTTGATACTGGGATACACGCTAAAAAGTGGACTCGTGAGCAGGCTATTGCCTATTACGTTGAGAATACTCCAAACGCTGAGTCTGATGCGATAAAAATGGTCGAACGCCATATTGTTATGCCATCACAAGCTACTGCGTATAAAGTTGGTATGATTAAAATATTACAACTACGTGAGCAGGCTAAAAAGGCGCTAGGAGCCAAGTTTGATATTCGCGAATTTCATACTGTAATCCTTAAAAGTGGACCATTGCCATTAGACATACTTGAAGAGCAAGTAAATAAGTGGATTAAGCAGGTTCAATCGCTGTAATTTTAAATCATTAATCCACTCGAAACATAAAACGGCAACCTGAGGTTGCCGTTTTGCTTTATCAATTTCCACAAAAAAATAACCCCAGAACAAAGTCTGGGGTAAACCAAATAAATTAGGATGATGGTTTTAAGGTTGGCATTATTTTAGTTCGAAAACCATTGCCAACACTGACTCAAAATTTGCTACCTTGCCGATTTGTACATCTCACTGAAAAGGGGTCATTTCTCAGAAAAACGTAGGGTTCAAATCATTTCGAATCAACTGAGTACTATTGTATTGATATCAGAACAGAGTTCAACTAGTTAACAAATGTAAATTGCTAAACCCTTGATTAGTAACTTACTAATAAACTAATCAATCAACACCTTAAGCACTTTAAAATCAGCCACTTAATACAAAGCCGCAAGGTAAGTTGCGGCTTTGTTCTAAATTTGAAATAATGTTTCCACTTTTACTTACGAAGTTTATACAAATGATCGAACTTAGCATCCCAATAAGGTGGGCTGCTGATGTGCGTTTTAATAAAATCAATGAACGCACTGACTTTTGGAGCTAGATGTTTACGACGAGGATACACAGCTTGTAATGGAAGATTGTGAGTCAACTGCCAATCAGGTAACAAAGGAATCAATGTCCCTTGAGCGATTTCATCTTCCATTAAGTAACTGGCTAAATAGACAATGCCTAAACCACTTACTGCGGCCGATTTCAATGCTGGCGCATTATCGACACGAAAATTGCCTGATACACCTATTTCGCAATAATCTTCACCCTTTTTAAATTGCCACATGCTGTGCTCATGCCACTCGCCTTGATACACCAAACAATTGTGTTCAACCAATTGCTCTGGGCGGCTAATGTTACCATGTTGGGCAATATAACCCGGTGATGCGACTAACAAGAACTGACATTTCATTAACGGTCTTGCCACCATACCCAGCGGCAATTGCTCAGACATGGTTAACAATAGGTCTAAGCCTTCACTGACAACATCGACTTTATGATCAAGTAAGCTCACTTGTAGTTCAAGCTCTGGATGCCTTGCCATAAATGCTGGTAAAGCTGGAATAATGTGCATGGTGCCAAATGATTGTGATATCCCAACTTTTAATACACCACGAGTTGCATCATTTAAGTTGTGAACACTTGAAACGGCCTGCTCTGCATCACGAAGGAGTTCTTCACCTTGTAGATACAATAAATTACCGGCTTCAGTAAGGCTTAAACTGCGGGTTGTGCGCTGAATAAGTTGCACACCAAGTTTATGTTCAAGATCTGCAACTTGAGTACTTACTTTAGATTTAGAAATGCCAAGACGTCTGGCTGCAGCACTAAAACTTCCTGCACGTGCAACATGAGTAAAAATTGCGATAGGTTCTAACAGTTCTAACATGAAAGTCGCCTTAAGCTGGTTACGACATTAATAAAAATTTCAGATATCTGTTAGCCATTGCTGGTAACTAAACCTTGCTTAGCATCAATATCGACACTCAGATATTATGATTGTTGCTGCCAAATGAGCATCAAAACAAACTAATATCTTTAATCAACACTAACAAATGAAGATTCTGAAATATAACCACATCTAAAGTAGAGTGTAATTTTGTAATAATTCTCACGAGTATAACAAAAAAAGCCTCTATGGCTCTATATTTATAATTGACAATTTTTTTATCAGAACAAAGCAACACGAGCTATAGCGGTAAAGCAGCTAGAATTGGCCCCAAAAAAAAGCCCCTGTGTCTTCAAAAAGAGCACAGGGGAAGGTCAGGTGTCCGGGAAGACAGGTTGAACAAAATAAATTTACTCTTTTAGCTCGCCTAGCTTGGCCAATGTATAAGGTGCAAGTTCTGGTATGGATTTACGCACTTGGCTTTCTAACACTAATAATCCTTCAAAATTATCACAAATTTTATCAGCTCGTTGTTCAAGGCCTTGTGATTGCGACTCAAGTTGTTGCTCGATGTCTTTACCGACATTGTCCATTTTTTGTGAAAAGGTATTCATTTTTTCTTCAAATGAACCGCCTTCAGAAGACATGATCTGGCTACCTAATGTCATCATTAATGAACCCATTGAGTTGGTGACCATTTGTTCTATCTCTTGTTCAAACTCTTCATTAAATGCATGTTCAATTGAAGAGTCTGTTGAACCTAAATAAAACTTATCGCCTTGCTGATACGCCATGGTGTCAATGCGTGTTTGAATCCCTGTCATTAGCTTATCAATTTGGCTACCAGTGGCGTCGCCAAATATTGGGGTTAATGCCATATTGACTGCTTGAGATGCCATTACGACAACATCACCAACCAAATCAATTACCTCAGGTACTTGACGAGATAGCTCATCAGAATATTGAGTGAGTAGCGTTTGTTGTTTAGCGGTTAAGGTGACTTTTTTACCGTCTACATATAGTTGATCGAGTTCAACGCGATATTTCTCGGATCCATTATCACTAATCTGCAATTTTTTTGGTTCAACAGTAACGTCATAGTTTAATGTCACATTGCACTTTTCATCATTAATGGACATTTTTGCCATGGCGGGAGTTAGCGCCCCTACTGTGAATAACATGCTGGTTAACGCTACACTACAAATCAACTTCTGTTTGGTCATGATAAAAATCCTTTTGCTATACATATATCAATAATTAGCTCGTATATGAGCTTTATAAAGCACAAGCTATGCCAATAGTTATAACTACATGACTTTTAATAGATTAATGATAAAATAAGACAATATATAAGCTAATGAATATACAATAGCGGAAGTGTATTCGTAAAATAAACCAATAAATAGTCTATTTTACCAATCTTAATAATAATTAATCTATCTAGGGCCAGCTGAGCTTCAGGATGAATTTTACTGCAGTTTGTATTTTGCTAGACAAGTAAGCGTATACGACGTGTGGTTGTTCTAGATAAGTAAGCAATAACCTATGCGAAAAGAAGCCACTAAAACTGCCCAAGTGGGTAGTAAAATGACTTTTAAACGTTTTGAGTCAATATTATAGATTCAGATTTGATATACAAAGAGTGAGTACGTTAAGGTCGAACAACGTTAACCGCGAAAGATTAGCCCTTGTATAAACTAAAAAATTGAACGGCCTAACTGTTGGCTTAAATGTTCTAACATGGCTGTGCCCGCAAGCGAGTTACCATTATTGTCTAGCTCAGGTGACCACACACAAATAGACATATCACCAGGAATAACCGCAATAATGCCGCCCCCCACGCCACTTTTACCCGGCATACCTACTCGATAAGCAAACTCTCCTGCGCCATCGTATAATCCAGATGTCGCCAGTAATGCATTGAGTTGCCGAGTTTGCACCGGCGAAACTAAGCTGTCACCATCGAGTGTCTTACCGCGATTGGCCAAATAGAACATCGCGCGGGACAAATCAGCGCAATTCATTCTTAATGCACAATAATGAAAATAGCTTTTAAGTACGGTATTGACGTCGCCTTCAAAATTACCAAATGACTTCATTAAATAGGCAATAGATGCATTACGTGCACTAAACTGGAACTCAGAATCCGCCACAACTTTATCGTAGGCTAACGTCGGGTTCTGGCTCAATTGACGCACAACCTCAAGCATACGATGCTTAGGCGCCCCTAAACGGGCTTGCAACAAGTCAGCAATAACTAGCGCACCGGCATTAATAAAAGGGTTGCGAGGTTTACCGCGTTCTAATTCGACCTGTACCAGCGAGTTAAATGAATGCCCTGAGGGTTCTTTACCCACACGACTCCAAATTTCATCTTCGGTATATAAATTAAGTGCCTGAGTAAGGCTAAAGACTTTAGAAATACTTTGAATTGAAAAAGGCTCAAGGTAATCACCGGCACCAATTGTTTGGCCATCAAGGGTAGTAACGGCAATCCCTATTTTGTTAGGGTCAACGCAGGCAAGCGCAGGAATATATCCTGCAACCTTGCCTTTACCCAATAGCGATCTTACTTTATCGACGGCTTGTTGAAGTAATAATTGCTCAGGCAATTTAGCTTAACCCCACCAGATATCGTACAAATCACTCACTTCGAGGTTAGAAACTGGCTTGTCTTTCCAGAACGCATTCACTGCTGCGGTATCTTCATCAGTACATTTACCGATAGCTTGGGTAGCAATAATACCTTCCCATTGCTTGTGTCCACCACCGTGGAAACCTAATTGACGAGGTTCAATGACCTCAACAAGAAATTGATCAACTAAGTTATCAATATCTTCTTCAGATACAGACTCATCAAAAGTCCAGTTGATTTCAAAGCCTAATTCTTGAAACTCATCAACTCGTAATTTTTTACGTAAACGACGACTACGATTTTGCGCCATGGTGTATTCTCCGATTGCTGAAAGTGTAGTTGTGATTAAGCAGTACGCTCAAACATGATATCCCATACGCCGTGACCGAGTCTGTGGCCTCTTGCTTCAAACTTGGTAAGCGGACGATGCTCTGGACGTTCGACAACTGTACCAGTTGTTGATTGATTTTTATAACCTTCTGCTGCATTCATTATTTCTAACATATGCTCGCTGTAATTTTCCCAATCGGTTGCCATATGAAATACACCACCAATTTTAAGCTTACGGCGGATAAGTTGTACAAATTCAGCTTGTACAATCCGGCGCTTATGATGACGTTTTTTATGCCATGGGTCAGGGAAAAACAATTGTACGCGCTCAAGTGAACCATCAACAATGCTGTGCTCTAGCACTTCCATTGCATCATGATGATATACACGTAAGTTAGTCACTTCAGCTGCACCGGCATCAGAAAGACACGTACCAATACCAGGTTTATGAACTTCTATGCCAATAAAGTTTTGCTCTGGGGCAGCTTTTGCCATTTGGACTAATGATGCCCCCATACCAAAACCGATTTCTAACACGGTATCTGCATCGCGACCAAACACTTGAGTTAACTCCAATGCTTGTGGAGTATAATCAAGTCCCATTGCTGGCCAATGTGCTTCAATTGCTTGAGATTGGCCTTTGGTTAAACGGCCTTCGCGTAAAACAAAACTTCTGATTTTACGAATATACTTACCGTCTTCGTTAAATTCAGCTGTGGTAACGTCGCTCATCTTTGCCTCATTGTCTGCGTACTTTGTTGTGCTGTGTTACTAAATGTCTAACCGTTAGGCTGCCACTCTTTATCAACACATTACGCATTTGCTATCTGTGATAGATCAATTTTAAAATCAGTTGGGCATTATACCTAAACTCATTGCACATGTTTACGCTAATTTAGTGCAAACGTGTGATTTAAAATAGCAGTGCCACTTGTGTAATAAAATGGCTATGGCTACACTGCGCCCATGAAAAATCTGACTCCATTTTCTGAGCGTATCATCGCTTGGTATGACCTACATGGTCGTAAATCACTGCCTTGGCAGATCAATAAAACGCCTTACCGTGTTTGGGTGTCGGAGATCATGCTCCAGCAAACCCAAGTCGCGACGGTTATTCCCTATTATGAAAAATTTATGGCGCGTTTCCCCAGCGTGGTAGATCTTGCTAATGCTCATCAAGATGAGGTGCTGCATTTGTGGACTGGCCTAGGTTATTACGCCAGAGCACGCAATTTACATAAAGCAGCCCAACATATTCGTGATGCTTTTAATGGCGAGTTTCCTACTCAGTTTGATGATGTGCTCGCGTTATCTGGAATCGGTAAATCAACTGCGGGTGCTGTGTTATCGTTGTCGCTCGGGCAACACCACCCTATTTTAGACGGTAATGTAAAGCGCGTATTAGCCAGACATGGTGCTATTGAAGGTTGGCCAGGACAAAAAAACGTTGAACAACAATTGTGGCAATTAACCGATACGTTCACACCTGCCAAAAACGTTGAAAAGTTTAACCAGGCAATGATGGATATTGGTTCAAGTGTTTGCACTCGCAGTAAACCTAATTGCGCAGCCTGCCCTGTAGCAATTGATTGTGTGGCTCAACAGACGGGTCATCAAAGTCTATATCCCGGTAAAAAACCTAAGAAAGTGACACCAGAAAAATCAGCTTTTATGCTGGTATTAGTCGACAACAGCGGAGATTCTGTAAAAGTTCAGCTTATCCAACGCCCACCTGCAGGTATTTGGGGGGGGTTATGGTGTTTTCCGCAATTTGAACAGCAAGCAGAATTAGAAGATTATTTAACGCTGCATAATTTGACAGAGTCAGAACAAGGGCTTGCAGGGTTTAGGCATACATTCAGTCATTTCCATCTTGATATTCAACCAGTATTAGTTGAACTATCTGTCGATCAAGCAACAGGCATCATGGAACAAACCTCGGCTCTCTGGTATAACATAGAGCAACCTGCGAAAGTCGGGTTGGCAGCCGCCACAGAACGTATTTTGGCTAATTTAGCCGTACTTTTCGCGACATATTAGTTTTTAGTGTAATTAAAGTTAGTAAGGAATCATCATGGCTCGCACAGTTCACTGTCAACACCTAAACAAATCAGCTGACGGCTTAGATTTTCAGCTTTACCCAGGCGAATTAGGTAAGCGTATTTTTGACAATATCAGTAAAGAAGCTTGGGGCTTATGGCAAAAGAAACAAACCATGCTCATTAATGAGAAAAAGCTCAATATGATGAATGTTGATGACCGCAAATTTCTTGAAGAGCAAATGACTCACTTTTTATTTGAAGGTAAAGACGTTGAAATTGAAGGCTATGTTCCACCTGCTGAAGATGAATAACCTAGTAATATAATAGATAACTATATTAAACAACAAAGCCGCTTAACTTAGCGGCTTTTTTTTGGTTATCAATGACTAAATCTGACAGATTATTGTTTAACGCCTTCCACTACCAATGCTAATTCAACGTTAGCAGAAGCTGGACCTAAATCCATTTTGACCCCAAAATCTTTCATCGCAAAAGTGGTTGTGCCGCTAAAACCAGCACGATATCCACCCCATGGATCTTTACCTTCACCAATAGCAACGGCATCAATGGTTAACGGCTTTGTCACACCATTTAAGGTAAAGTCACCATTAATCACAAACTGGTTACTGCCTTTATCAACAATCGAGGTTGATGAAAAAGAGGCTTCAGGGAATTTACTGGTATTTAAAAAGTCTTCGCTGCGTAAATGCTTGTCACGCTCGGCATGATTAGAATCAACACTGTTAGTATTAATTTTAACATTCACTTTGCCATCTGCGACTTTGTCAGCATCGAAACTGAAGTCGCCAGAAAACTCATTAAAGCGCCCAACCACAAAGCTATAACCCAAATGGCTTACACTAAATTGAATTGATGCATGCGCACCTTGAGTGTCGATAACATAGTCGGCAGCATTAACAGCAACAGGTAACATAAACGTTGCACTGATAAGTGCTGCTATAAGGTGTTTTTTCATGGTTTTTTATTCCTTTAAGTTAATAACAAGTAGATATATAAAGAGGTATTGAGATATTCATCAAACATAACGGTTAAACAATTCAACGGTTAAACAATTCGATTATTTGCTAATACGATTTGGCATCAGCATTCTTTTAAGGGTGTTATCTTTATCAATAAAATGATGCTTAATCGCACCAGCTGCATGCAACACAACCAAGCCAATTAAGCTATAGGCAAGGTATTGATGTATTAACCCCGCTATATCAGCTTGATCATCAATAAAAGCATTAGGAAATGGCACGGCAAACCAGTCAAAAATCCAAATATCTCGACCATCGGCTGTCGAAATCATAATTCCTGAACTCATAATGAGTAACATTAGCGTATAAAGAACAGTATGAGCCCACTTTGCCAAGCGTTTTTCCCAAGGCTGATGATTCGATAATGGGCTCGGAGTGTGTGATATCCCTCGCCAAACTAACCTTAATAGCGTTAACCCAAGTAAAAGCAAACCGACACTTTTATGCAGATGCGGCGCAGTTTGGTACCAACTACTGTAGTAGGTAAGATCTACCATCCAATAACCAGCACTAAATAGACCAATAACTGCGATGGCGGACAACCAGTGGAAAAAAATGGTTACTAAGCCATAGCCAGCTGAAGTGTTCTTTAACATGTCTTACTTTCCTCTAAAAAAGTCACAACATTTTAACGTTAATTTTAGGAAAGAAAATCAGTAAAAATAGCCGAAATCGTTCTATAAAATAGAAGTAACAGGTATTAAAATAGCGAACAACCAAATAATTAAGCAACTACTTATTAAACATGTCTCAATTGTAGTCACTAATTATCAAATAGCATCTAGGATGTATTGATCTTTCTTGGCTAAATATTTTCAAGATAAACGGCTTAGTTTTTTATATTAAAAGACAGCGCAGTGTTAGACATTAAGTCTCTAACTACGCTTATGCACTGTAACAAACATATTCTATAAAGATTAAACTGAACTCTTCGGGCAGCGTTTGTGGCTTCTTTCTACTGCGTTATCGCTTACTGTTTACTGCTTAATGCTTACTGAATAACGAATAACGACATACCATAGCTCTGTCTGGTATCAATAGTCACCACCGTTAACGGTAAAATTGAGCTTGAAAGATCGTATGGCCTTAAATAACCATATCCGAAGCACCTCTATCCCGTTGAGTAAATGCCCTAGCATTTCAGCTCACATAAATTAAGATCAACGACGCTACAAAAAGTTCACTCATTTACATGTAAATAAGTTATTCATCAGCCTAACAACTCAAACTTACCGTTCTTGAACTTGCAATTAAAGCGAGGACACTAACCATAAGTTAAAAATCAAACGGGTCTAGTGCTGAGCAAAAAACAAATGACGAATTCAATTTTCTGGTTTCTCTTTCGTTATTTTATTTAATCGTCAGCAAACTTCTACGACTTTATTCTTACCGATTAACACTTACAAACTACTTTTAGCGTTAAAAATCGATAAAAAACCACCAGTTTGCACATTAACTAGCCGAACGAGTAAAAACATTTGAAAAACCACTTGCACGATAAAAACCATCACTATACTATGTGCGCACTCCAGACGAGACGGGCATTGATTACCAAGTTAATACCTAGTCTGCAGTGATTAACTAACGCTTAGTTAGTTGCCCGAATAGCTCAGTCGGTAGAGCAGAGGATTGAAAATCCTCGTGTCCCTGGTTCGATTCCGGGTTCGGGCACCATATTTAGCCGGCATAGCTCAGTTGGTAGAGCAACTGACTTGTAATCAGTAGGTCCCGAGTTCGACTCTTGGTGCCGGCACCATAAAAACAAAAAAGCCACTCAATGAGTGGCTTTTTTGCATCTGCTATTTAGTCAAATCTAAACATCTTAATTCAGATATTGTATTTATTGAATTTAACTTCCCCAAACAAAACAGGCACTCAATTGAGTGCCTGTTTTGTTTGGGGAAGCCCGAAGACTATCTACCGAGTACTTCAACACGGGCTAAACGATTAACTTGGTTTAAAGAACCCAAATGACCATAAATTGGGCCTAGTAGACCGCGCTTTTTAAGCTCGATAAACTCTTCGTCGCTTAGTGCATTTAATTTAGCTTCATCAATAAGGTATAAACCATTGATATTACGCTTCTCACCCGCTACATCAACAGTGAGAGTCTGATTAATCAACAGCCCTTTTTCATCTAGAAACCCTAAAATACCGCGAGTAGCTTGATCTTGTTCATAGTGGCTAATCAAAGCTTGCTTACGCGCTTCTAAAAATGGAGTTTCTTTACCATCTTCAAATAATGCTTGGCCGTCTGTTTTAGTCACTTCTTTGGCATCTTCGCGTATACCAATCCATACTTTATCTTTAACGTCTGGATTAACCACTAAACCAAGGGGATAGTCACGAACAACAGCTGGAATATACAAACCTTGCCACTTACCATCTTTCACACTTAGATTTTGACCTGGTTTTAGGCCTAACATCGCAACTGATTGAAATTCGTTAGTGTCACTGTTTTTAACAAATACGATTGGATACTCAGTGGCAGCACGGTTAATTTCATGCAAGGTAACCGGCACAATGTGCTGCTCCGCCACGTGAGAAAAATCACTTGGAGTCAGTTTTAAATCACCATGCTTGGTTTGTTCTAATAATGTAATCTGGTTAGGCATCTTGGCTCCTTGAAGCACTGATTATCTTTTATGGTATAAGTACAACATCATTGTCATACGTTGTGTTAACAAATAATTAATAACTGAAACTACCAAATTAAATCTTAAATTCAAGTAGATTTAAGTTAAATTGCGTCAATAAACGTCAAATGGCCAATTCTTGTGCAAAATAGGCTTTGTGTTTAACAAAGCTTATTCGTTTATATTGATAGTAGCTCAACTCTCTATGTGATTACTCGCCTAGTGTAACTTGAGCTTAGGGCGTTGCCAGCGCAGTAGCTTTTGGGCAATACGATATACAGAAGCCGAGAACCAGCCATACAAGCTGGCTAAATGACGCTGATACAGAGAGATGTACATCAAACGAGCAATGTGTCCTTCAACAAAAAAATCTCCTGAACGGAGGCTTCCCATTAAGTTCCCAACCGCCGAAAAACGACTCAGTGATACTAGTGATCCATAGTCTTTATAAACGAAAGGCTTTTCTGGCTGCTGTTTCATCTTCAAACAAATATTGGCATAGAGACGATCTGCCATTTGAGCCGCTGCTTGGGCTCTTGGTGGTACCGGCTTACCTGATGGTAAGATTAATTGAGCACAGTCGCCTAAAGCATAAATATCATCAATGCCTTTTACACGCATGCAATCATCTACATCAATTTGATTACGTGGAGTGACGGGAAGTTGAGTGAAATTTTCAAATACTTTGGGACCTTTAACACCTGCCGCCCACACTTTGATATTGGCTTTTATCGTCTCCCCCGTCGCAGTAACAAAGCCTTCTTTGGTTACTTCTTTAACCTGCACACCTAAATGCAATTTAACCCCTAATTTTGACAGTACAGTTTGCGCTCTTGTACTGACTTGCTCTGGCAATTGAGGGAGTATTTTTGGGGATGCTTCTATTAAATTTATATCTAAATGATCTTTAGAGATGTTTTGATAACCGTACTCTCTTACTGATTCAATAACATGATGCAGTTCAGCGGCAAGCTCGACACCTGTAGCACCCGCACCAACAATGCCGATGCCTAATTGATCTTGGGTTTCATTAAGCTGTAACAGTGCATCCATCAGCTTATGATGAAACAGATTAGCACTGTCTAGACTGTCTAAAAAAATACAGTGTTTTTCGGCCCCTGGTGTATTAAAGCTATTTGATACGCCCCCTAAGGCTAGAACAAGAGTATCGTATTCAATATTACGCGCGGCAATGATCATCTCGCCTTCATCGTTATACACAGGAGCAAGTTGAATTTTCTTAGTCGTCGGATCGCATTGCTCAATGGCACCTCGAATATACCGGTAACCATTCTTTAATCCGTGATCTCGATATTGCAGGCCTTCGATTGATTGATCAATTACACCAACAGCGACTTCATGTAATTTAGGTTTCCATATGTGGACGGTATTTTTATCAATCAAACTAATATCGATTAACGGATTTTTACCAAATTTCCGGCCCAATTTTGAAGCCAATGCTAGCCCTGCAGCCCCACCACCCACGATAACAATTCGTTGCACCATACACTACCTCGGAATTACCTTATACCAACAACATAATCACACAATATTTACAGTTATAAAAAAAGGCCCTTATGGGCCTTATACTGCTTCTTCATTTTCTTCGCCAGTGCGAATACGAATCACGCGTTCGATATCAGTTACAAATATTTTACCGTCACCAATTTTACCTGTTCTGGCTATATCAACGATAACATCAATCGCACGTTCCAGAATGTCATCTTGGATCACTAATTCAATTTTTACCTTAGGTAAAAAATCAACCATATATTCTGCACCACGATAAAGCTCTGTGTGGCCTTTCTGACGCCCAAAGCCTTTAACCTCTGATACCGTCATACCCGTAATGCCAATTTCAGCAAGTGCCTCACGCACGTCATCAAGTTTAAACGGTTTAATAATCGCTTCGACTTTTTTCATTAAATACTCCAGGGCTTATTTATAAAATTCGCATTAAACAAGTAATAATTGAGCATAAATTATCGTTTCATACTTTTATGTAAATATATTACTAGAAAGTGTAGCAACTTACTGCTGCTATTTATGACTTTTTCAAAATAGTCCCTTTTGTGCACAATTGAAAACATCAACTACAATTGATTAAATAATACACAATTAGATTAACTGTATTTAATCAAGGATGATGTAATGAATAATGCTAAAGGCTTTAATCTTATCGAGTTAATGACTACCCTTTCAATTTTTAGCTTGCTAACGCTGATAGCCCTACCCTCAATGTTAGCGATAAACCAAAACGTACGAGCTAACAGCAATATTAGATTAATTCAAAATACTTTATCTTTTGCAAGAAATACTGCCATAAACTACGGCACAAGAGTAACAGTTTGCCCGATATCGTCAGGTAAATGCAATACAGATTGGTCTATTGGTTTAACGGTATTTATTGATTCTGGACAGAAAAATGTAATAGATGGAAATGATATTTTATTACGTGAAACGAATGAATTTAATGAAAATGATATAATACAGTACAACCGTAAATCGATAAGGTTCCAACCAGACGGGCTAGCATCAGGTACCAATGGTACACTCGTATACTGTCCTGATGACATTAACAATCAATACTCTAAAGCTGTAATAATCAATCAAGCGGGAAGAATACGCTTTTCTAAGAAAAAAAATATTGTATGCAAACCTGAATAACCAAGACTTAATTGATAAGTACATGATGCTAAGTAAAAAACATCAGGTATTTAACCTAATCCTTAGTTATACTTAGTGATGTTAAACTAACCAAGTATCGCTATAGGGTGAACAGTATGAAGCGTTTAGAAAATGGATTTACTCTTATAGAACTAATGGTAACCGTTACCATTGCGGTTGTACTCGTAACAGTGGCAATACCTTCGTTAAGTTCAGTATACGATAAAGTAAGATCATCTAATTCGATAGATTCAATCGAGAACTCGTTCACTTTCGCTCGCTCTCAAGCTGTCAGTTTAGGAGTTCGGGTTACAGTTTGTCCTTTATCTGGCTCTACATGTAACACTAATTGGATAAATGGATACAGTATTTTTATTGATAACGCCCCATTCGGATCAAAAGAGAGCACTGACACGGTATTAAAAGAAATTGGCGCGTTCAACACGAATGACTTTATAAAATCCAGTTTCTTGAGCTTCAGCTACACTCCCGATGGAATGTCGACTAACTCCGCAAGTAACACTATAAACTATTGCCCAACATCTAAAACAAGCAACGATTCAAAAGGTTTTTCTCTCAGTGTTTCAGGGAGGCTTCAAACCATAACAACCTCGGTAAATTGCTCATAAAACAGTGGAAGTAAAGCATATACTTTACTTCCATCTATCATTTCATATTATCATTGATTTTTGACTAATAATCACCAACAAGCTGCAGGCGTTTTAGCTCCTGTTGAGCTTAATGTAATAGAAGCACATGCAGTATCCCTTGTTGCCTGAACACCTATAGCTGTAGCAATAATAGAATAACCACCAACAGTTAAAGTAGTATCTATTTCAAAAAAGCCATTTTCAACTTTCCAAGGATCTGCATTTAATCCTAATTTAGTCATGTCATTAGTAAATACACGATGATCTATATAATATTGCTCTTGAAGATTAGCGACATGCATTGAACCCGCAAGCGCATCTGCTCGCGCACCTTTAGCCACAAACTGTGTGTAAGAAGGATATGCAATTGCAGCTAAAATACCAACTATTGCAACTGATATCATTAATTCAATAAGTGTAAAACCTTTTTTTGCTGAATGATTCATTATTGATTCTCATTAACATGATAATAAATTCGGTTAACACCTAGACCACCACCTATACATTTTTCATCACCTGCGGCACAGCCATCGTTTTTATATTCATCTTTTTTAATCATGTCATTGGCTGCATCACCAATCCCGATTAAATACATATAACTTTCGTTTGTTCCATTGTTAGGAATTACTAGCGTTGGCGTATCAGGAACTTGCTCACCGGTTTCAAAATAATCCTCCGTATGCACATAGGTACGAGTACCTTTATGTAAATCATAAGGATACAAACGGCCTTGACCTGGCACAATACAAGCGTTAGCTGTCGCGCCTGTTTCCGGTACGTATGAGGTAAAAAACACTTTTCCGTTTGCAATGGTTGAAGCTGATAACGATTTCTCACCCACAGATTTAAAATTATAGTACCAGCCCCGTTTTTCACCAAAAGCAAGATTTTCGGTATCTGTTACTGGTGAACTAGTGGTGACATCGTAAAGATTGCTTAACTGTAATGTTGTTGGTGCCGTATTACCTGCAGCACTACTAAATGATTTAGACACAATATTTCGGTCTTGTAATACAAAGAAACGGTCTTTTCTAACCTTATCTAACGGATGAGGTCTGTGTCCAGAACCAATCGTTACCGCATCATACGGCACGTTTTGATACTCATAAGTTGTCGTACCAGTTTGTGCACCTGTTGTATGAGTATATGCTTGTACATTGCTAAACGCAGTTTGAGCTATGACAGGTTCGGAGAAAAATCGTATATCAGTTTCAGTTGACCCCTTACTACCTAAGCTAGCAAATTTAAATGCACTCCAAGGACTTGATGAAGAAGTCGGTAAACTTGGCATATCAATTCGCCATACATTAGCGCCGGTATCTGTAGCATAAATACGGTCTGTCAACTGATCGCTATTGCTATCTAATACTGCAACTGAGTTAGGTATGCTATCAGCTAAACCTGACATTACCGTATTAGTTCCAGATGCACCAAAGCTATGAACCCTGACGCCCGTGTCTGCATCGATAATATATAATCCTGCACCAGAGCCAACACCACTATCAATTGCACCAACACCTGGACCATCTTTTGTTGTCGGATTATATCCAGCGCCCACAATCAAAACTGGTTTTGCGCTGTTTGCAGTTACAGCTCCTGACGGCCAACCTGGCACTTTTGTTACCACAGGTTTAGACCAAGATTGCCCCATTAATGGGAAGTCTGCACTTTGTGATATCCATTTCAAAATTGGAGCATCGGGAGCAGAAATATCAAGTGCATAATAAGATGAGCCACCACGTCTCATACCAAAAAACAACCAAGCTTTTGTTATCAACCCGCTAGAGTTTCTCTCAATATACGGTACAGGCGTACCATCAAAACCATAAATGGAATGGACACCCGTTTTTGGGTTATCTCTTAATCCTTTGATATTTTTTAAAAGCTCTGTGGGTAAGAATGCCCAAGACTCAACAACACTATCACTTTTACCATCAGCACTTTCTATGTCTTTAAACATATGCAAATAGCCATGATTTGTTCCAACAATTACTCTATTATTGGGGGATAAAACCGTACCAAAATTAATCACTAAAGGCCTAGAGTGTAAAGGGTCTCCCATAATATCATGGCGAATATAAGGTGCGGTTGTGTCATTAGGGTCTATTTTCTCTTGATCAATGTTTACCCCTTTGGCCCAATCCAACGTGCTTTCAATATTGCCATCTGTGACACCCATTAGTGTTGCAAGTTTAGTATCTGTGTTTACAGCACTGTTTAGTTGGATGTTACTTTTTGATAATGGGACTAAAGCACCTGTAGAACCGATATTAGTCAATACCTTACGTGTTGATACAGAAGAATTATAAGTCGATCTTAACTTGGCAGCGACACCACCAACTGACGCATCGGCAGCATTATATGTTGTTGCAGAACATACTGTTGGGTCTGTCCAAAGTGAACAAGCTGTCTTAGATATAGCACCTGTATCATCAATAGCGCTTGCACCATTTCGATCAACTATCGAGCCATCAGCCTCTACCTTAAATTTTTTAATATTACCAGACCATCGAGGCCCAGTTGTGGGTAGAAACATGGCAAAATATGCTGCATTACCCGTTTGAGTTTTATCTAAAACAACCGATGGAGATGAGAAACTAGCACTGTCCTCTTGAATCGCAGCAAGAGCAGAAAGAAGGGAAACTTGTAATGCTGCAGCCGAGTTAGCTTCATAAAATTTCCCTCCGCCTAACAATGCCGTTTTTTCAAGCAGCGGTTTCGCTTCAGTGGCTCCCTCACTAAACCCAATGGTATAAGTCGTTACAGTTTGATCACCTGATATATTAGGATTAACGTCATTTCTATACATCCACCCAGCCAAAGCTGGCAATAAGTTCGTTGTGGTACGTCTATTCCAAACAACATCTATACCATCGGTCACTTTGATCCCAGGCAGTAAACCAATGTCCGAATCAGCAGCCACATCATTATTGGGTATACCATCAGTTACATAAATAATAGAAGCTTTAGACTGACATTTTTTATCGACAAACGGCGAGATATATTTAGTGTTGTTATTATTTTCAATACTGGTATCAAAGGTTGGATTACCCGTTGAGCCACCGGTTTGTCGACTAAACTTTATATTTTTTCCATAAAGGTAACTATAGGCTTCAAATAAAGTTTCACACAGCGGTGTGTAATTACCGTTGATTGATATTGAATCTTTTACTTTATCGATTAAACTATTCTTATTTGCAATAGTTCCTGCCTTGATACCAGAAATAATGCGGCCTCCGTTTTTACTATTATCACTATTTTTATTAAAAATAGCTAAACCAAAATCTACTCCTGGCGTATTGACTATCATTTCTTCAATAACGCGCTTCGCCACATCCATTCGAGTATAAGATAAACGATTACTCACACCATTCGGCTTACTCGTATCGTGATACCAATCAATATAGTCTTTGGTGTAAATATATATGGGTTTGCCTAAACCTAACTCGGTTAATTTAGCTTTTTCAATGTCGGTATCATATGGCGATGTTAAACCATCGACAGGAAAACCATTGGAATAAGAGGATGCATTACTATTATTGTTTTCTGCAATATCCTCATAACAATCAATTGCTGTCATTCCGGTTCCATCGGTCAACGGAAATAAACTCCATTTCGAGCTATTATATTGACGAAAATACCCTGTATAAACCCCATAATCGGCTAAAAAACCTTTCGAAGAAGCACATCCATTCTTAGAGTATTCAAAATATTGAGTGCTCGAAGCTAAAGGCACATCAGCTGCATTGTAGGAGTAATAAATCTTTGTATTGTTCTTGATATTACCTTGGGCGTGAAATCGAGGAGCTGTAAAGTCGTTATCACCCATACTCCCAGAAGTATCTAAAATAACCAGTACTTGGGGGTTGTCTTGGCTTCTAATAGATGCCTCCAAAACATACAACTCAGTGTCGTCTGCCAAACTGTTAGCAGAGGCGCCAATAAAAGCAAATCCAATTGCGAAACATATATGCTTAATTAACATAATTAACTCCCTGCGAGCACTTCTTGCTCAATACCTGATGTAACTGTTAGTTGGCCTAAACCACTGCGGCCAAAAGTTGCTGAACTGGATATTTCTAAACGACGGCAATTAACTAAATTAGCAGCGGTCGCTTTTTCTGAGCGCTGACAATTAACTTCAATACCTGGATTGCTTATTGGTAAGGCTGTTATCACTTGTGTCCCCGTTAATTCAGCACTATTTGTAAAAACTGTATCCGTTGCAAACTTTTTCGCCACGCTTTGTGAAATAACTAGATCCAACGCACCGTTAGCTTGTGACATAGCCGCTAAACGATCTGTTCCAGCACCCGCCATTCGTAGTGATTGAGTCGAATTAACAGCCAATGCGACGCCTATAATGGTCATTAATACCAAAACAATTAGTGAAAAAAACAACACTATTCCATGTTGCTTCTTTAAAGATCTAATCATTATATTTACCTTTCAGGTGAGTAAAATTAACTATTTATTAAAACTGGGTTTTCCAATACTACTGTCGTTGACATAACTTTTCGACGATAATGGTCATTCAAGGGTCCTATGGTTTTATCACCTAATTTGTAGATTATTTTATTATCATAGCTTTTATCTTCTTGGCTTGTTCGAACCATTACAAACAGTTTTAATGCAACTAACCTTTGGAAACCCTGGTTATCCCACATAAACGTACTTACAGCACTAGCGGGTATAAATCGATCCGGAGATGAATCACCATTATTATCGAAACCATAAAGAATTCTTATATTCTCGATACCTTCAACTAATTGATCTTCATTATTCATTCCATTTGTAATCGTCAGTGTTTTTCGTCTTAAAACAGGGATCGAACCATCGTTTTTGATGAAATAAACATGATGCTGATATTCCCACAGCCTACTGTTTAACATATTGGGTACAGCACCATTGCCGTCAAAAAAATTAATTGCGTTTGATGTCACAGCCGCATAATATCGGGTAGCTTGTCTATTTGCTGCAAGCACTGAAGGGCCAACAAGTCTTTTTATTTGAATAACATCTGTATTATCTTGAGGGGTAAAAGAACTGCCACAACTCAGCGCTGGACCTGAAGCTATTTTCTCATATCCCCATAATCGTCTGAAATGTGCAGGGACGTTTAGTGGAAACGTTGAATTATTTAACCCTGCACCGATACAATCATTAGTTATAGCGGTTGCACTAACTGCTGCGTTCACGTTAAAGATCAAATCAGTTCCCGTGATGTCTCCCATAAAACCGAGTTGGCTAATATCTTTTTCCATTAACACAAGCGCAATACGACCGTTTTCTTGAAGTTCACTAAACTGGCTCGTTGTTGTAACATTACTCGAAGACATATTAAACATGGTAAAAAGACCAGCAGTTAAAAATAAACTGATCAGCATGGCTACCATCAACTCGACCAGTGACATACCGCTATGTTTATAAATATTTAATTGCATTTAATCACCTAAATTATAGCCGTTTTTACTTCGAACACTCGACGTTTTTTATCACTTGTTCCACAACTAATCGCTTCAGAACTATGTCCTGTGCTATCGGTAGACATATCTCTAATCCCTTTCCATGTGAAGACAACAATAACTTCTCTAGGTTTTACAAAAATACAAGCGACGGGAGTGTCTAAACCGCCAACATTTACACCTGAATATTTCTCATATGAACCAATAAATTCTGTTTGCCAATCATACACATCCCATACTTTCAATTCTGCTGGTGAACATAAACTAGCGCCAGTACAGAGTTTAGAAGGCACTGTTAATGATGTACCAGAATAACTGATGCCACTTGCTGTACCATAGGAACTTAACTGACTTCGATTCAATCGCATTCGGTTAATAATGTCATTAGCATAATACGAGGCTTGAGTTTGCTGAAAAGACTCAAAACTGCCTTGCTTTGATATAATATGAAGATTAAAAATGCCAATAAGGCCTATCACCAGAATAACCAGTGAGACCATAACTTCAATCAAGGAAAATCCATTCCTTTTAGGTGACATAAGCGTCAAACCCCCTGCAAAGATCAATATTAGAGAATACGACCTTAAATTTTGTTACGCCAAGCTAGTATTACTTAATATATAGATGATAGCTGAGTTAAATGTAATCAGATAGTATCAATTTTGTATATTAAGCATGATTAATAGCTCAAAACAATTTATCGGTATTATACTCGGTTTATTTTTCAAGTACAAAAAACCCGCAACCTAAATTAAGTTGCGGGTTAATATCTTTAACATATTGAAATAAAACAAATAACTAACGTGATTGTGAACGTAACAATTAACGTAATTCAGCTGGAACTGCAAATACAGTGTCTTCTTTACGGCCTTCAACTTCAGTAATAATACTCGGTGCAAGTTTAGCTATCGCGTTAACAACTTGTTGCACTAACACCTCAGGCGCTGAAGCACCAGCAGTTACTGCTACTTTTTTCACACCATCAAACCACACAGCCTCAACGTCAGCAGCGGTATCAACGAGATAAGATTGCGTACCTGTTTTTTCAGCCAGCTCACGTAATCGATTTGAGTTAGAGCTATTTTTAGAACCGACAACAATCAATAAATCGACTTCGGAAGACATACTACGTACAGCATCTTGTCGATTTTGCGTCGCGTAGCAAATATCATCTTTACGCGGCCCCTCAATTGAAGGAAAGCGCTTTTGCAATGCAGTAATAATATCTAAGGTGTCATCAACAGAAAGTGTTGTTTGAGTGACAAAGCATAAGTTGTCTGGGTTATTGACCTGAAGATTATTAACATCCTCTGGAGACTCAATAAGATAAACACCACCTTTAGGATTATCATATTGTCCCATGGTGCCTTCAACTTCTGGATGGCCTTCATGACCAATCAAAATGCACTCAATACCTTTACGACTTGCACGAGTCACTTGTAAATGTACTTTTGTCACTAAAGGACATGTCGCATCGAAGACTTTTAAACCACGATTTTTAGCTTCTTTACGCACAGCTTGTGATACACCGTGAGCACTAAAAATAACAATACTGTTGTCTGGTACTTGGTCAAGTTCATCAATAAAAAGAGCACCACGCTGTTTTAGGTTTTCAACCACATATCGGTTATGTACCACTTCATGGCGTACATAAATTGGTGGTTCAAATAACTCTAAAGCACGCTCAACAATACTGATAGCACGGTCAACACCGGCACAAAAACCACGAGGGTTGGCCAATAAAATACTCAGTTCTGGAGACGTCGGATCAACTTTTAGCATGTGATACCTTTTTTACTCAGCTATGACACTAATAACTTCAAGTTCAAACGTAAGCGTGCGTCCTGCGAGTGGATGGTTTAAGTCGACGGTAATTGAATCACCAGCAGTATCGCGAACGATACCCGGTATTTCACTGCCACCAGGACCCGCAAAACTCACAATAACACCGTCTTCAAGCTTCATATCTGCAGGAAATCGACTTCTGTCCATATAGTGAATCGCATCAGGGTTTGACTCACCAAAAGCGTCTTTTGCCGCTAAGGTAAATGTGTGCTTATCACCTTCTTTCAAGTCTTTCAGTTCGTCTTCAAAAGCCGGACTTAGGCTACCGTCACCAATATTTAAACGTGAAGGCTTGCCAGATGATTTTGTACTGTCGGCTGTGGACCCGTCTTCCAGTACAATATTCATATGACATATTAATGAATGACTGTCTTGCTTATTTAAATCTGTCACAGTTAATCTTGCTCCTTCGATGGCTTTGCGTCGGGTCTAAATGATTCCCAAATGATCAGTACCGCACCAATAAAGATGCCTGCATCGGCAATATTAAATGCAGGGTAATGGCTGGTATTCCAGTAAAAATCGACAAAATCAATTACAAAACCATGCATTAAACGATCAACCAAATTACCTAATGCGCCGCCAATAACTAAGGTAAAGGCTAAATTACTGCGCCATAACGAATAAGATTGTTTACGCAACCATATTGTTAACAAGGTACTAAAACCGACCGCAATAATGGTAAACAACCAACGTTGCCACCCACCAGCTTCACTTAAAAAACTGAATGCTGCACCGTAATTTCGCACGTAAGTGAAATTAAAAAACGGCAAAAGCTGTATAGACTCATACAATTCAAAATTGCTCAGGACCCATTGTTTAGATAGCTGATCGGCTAAAAACACCAATGCAGCTACCCAATACCAACGCAAGCCACTGTCTTTCCAAGTTAATGGCACAGTACTCATTATCAATGTTTCCTTAAGCGAATTCGCGTTTCTCGCCTTCACCTTCAATATTGGTCACACAGCGTTGACACAATGTTGGGTGAGCTTCAATGGTGCCAACCTCTTCACGATAGTGCCAGCAACGCTCACACTTCTCGGCGCTACTTTTGGCTACCACTAGTTTAAGCGAACTTAGTTCAGTTTCGATGGCATCACTACCCGCTTGTGACATATCCGCAACAGCTGCTTTAGAGGTAATAAGGATAAATCGTAACTCATCACCCACTTTAGCTAACTCAGCCGCTAAATCGGCATCAGCGAATAATGTCACTTCAGCTTCTAATGAACCACCAATACGTTTATCACGACGCGCTTGTTCGAGTACTTTATTAACTTCATTACGGACAGTTAATAGTTTTTCCCAATAATCATCGCTTAAATCACTTTCAAGAGTGACGGCTTCTAAGCCTTGATACCATTCTTGGGTAAACACATACTTTTCACGTTTACCTGGTAATAATTGCCACACTTCATCAGCGGTAAAGCTTAAAATTGGCGTCATCCACCGAACCATTGCCTCGGCAATATGATAAAGCGCAGATTGACAGCTACGACGTGCATGCCCTTCTTGCTTAGCGGTGTACTGGCGATCTTTAATAATATCAAGATAGAAACTGCCTAGCTCTACAGAACAAAACTGCATCAGTTTTTGAGTCACTAAATGGAAGTTGTATTGATCATACGCTTCGATGATTTCTTGTTGCAGTACTGCTGCACGGCGAACAACCCAACGATCTAACGCGACCATGTCTTCAGATGCGATCATGTCCGTTTCTGGGTTAAAGCCATTCAAGTTAGCAAGCAAGAAACGGGCAGTATTACGAATACGACGATATGCATCAGCACTACGATTTAAAATCTCGTCAGATACCGTCATTTCGCCACTATAATCAGTTGCAGCAACCCACAGGCGTAAAATATCAGCACCTAGCTTATTGATTACTTGTAATGGAGCTATCACGTTACCAACAGATTTTGACATCTTACGGCCTTTACCATCAACGGTAAAACCATGAGTCAACACTTGCTTATAAGGTGCTTTACCATTCATAGCGGTTGAGATCATCAATGATGACATAAACCAACCACGATGCTGATCGCTTCCTTCTAGATACAAGTCAATGTCATGCCCATGAAACTCTGGACGCGCTGCGACAACAGATGAGAATGATGAACCTGAGTCAAACCATACATCCAATGTATCAGTCACTTTGCGGTATTGATCTGCCTCATCACCTAACAATTCACTGGCATCTAAATCCCACCAAGCTTGAATGCCTTGTTGTTCAATGCGATGCGCTACACGTTCCATTAATGAAACACTGTCTGGATGTAATTCATCCGTTTCACGATGTACAAACAACGTAATAGGCACGCCCCAAGTACGCTGACGTGAAATACACCAGTCTGGACGGTTTTCTACCATTTTTTCAATACGGCTTTGGCCCCAATCAGGGATCCACTTCGTTTGTTCAATTTCTTTTAACGCTTGTGAACGCAAACCATGATTATCCATAGAGATAAACCATTGTGGCGTGGCACGGAAAATAATTGGTGTTTTGTGGCGCCAGCAATGTGGATAGCTATGGCGTATAGCAACATGCAGAAGTAATGCGCCCTTTTCTTCTAACAGCGCAACCACATTGGCGTTGGCTTTAAATACATGCTGACCAGCAAAAAACTCAGTGTCTGGCTTATAAACACCATTGTCGCCAACAGGGTTAGCGACTTCCAAACCGTATTTTTGGCCGACAATAAAATCGTCCTGACCGTGGCCTGGTGCTGTATGTACAATACCGGTACCTGCGTCAGTAGTAACGTGATCGGCTAAAATAGCAGGCACGTCAAACGCATAAAATGGGTGATTAAAACGCATTAACTCAAGTTCTGCGCCTTTTACTTCACCTAAAATAGTGTGTGACTCTGCACTGTAACGCTCAAGACATGACTCAACCAGAACTTGAGCTAATATCAAGGTAGTCGTTTCACCATTCTTAACAAATTCAACCAGGCTGTAATCTAACTCAGGGCTTAACGCTAATGCACGATTTGCAGGAATCGTCCATGGGGTCGTGGTCCAAATTGCCATTGCTACTGGTTTAGCATAATTTTCTACGCCAAATTTAGCTGCAACGGCTTGGCTATCAACCGCCACAAAAGCGACATCGATGGCTGGAGATGTTTTATCTTCGTATTCCACTTCAGCTTCAGCAAGTGCTGAACCACAGTCGGTACACCAATGCACAGGTTTAACACCTTTGTGTAAATGACCGCTTTCAATTACTTTTGCCAATGAACGGACAATATTCGCTTCGGTTGAAAAGTCCATGGTTAGGTAAGGGTTTTGCCAATCACCTAATACACCTAAACGAATGAAGTCATCACGTTGGCCATCAACTTGGATAGCGGCATATTTACGACATTCTTCACGAAACTCTGCCGCAGAAATTTTGACACCTGGCTTACCGACTTTTTGCTCAACTTTAAGCTCAATCGGTAATCCATGACAATCCCAGCCTGGAATATAAGGCGCGTCAAAACCTGACATGGTTTTAGACTTAATAATGATGTCTTTAAGGATTTTGTTTACCGAGTGACCAATATGAATGCTGCCATTGGCGTATGGAGGGCCATCATGAAGAATGAAAGGTTTACGGCCAGCACGGCTATCACGGATCTGTTGATACAGTCCGTCTTGCGTCCAGCTATTTAACATTTCTGGCTCGCGATTTGCCAAATTACCGCGCATCGGAAACTCTGTTTCCGGCAAGTTCAAAGTAAATTTATAGTCGCTCATTGATCCCATACCATTATTTAAAGCTGATTCATTTCAGCTAGCATCGTTGCTAAATAAAGCGCGAGCTTCATTTGCATCATTTAAAATCTGTTTTTTTAGCGCGTCCAATGACTCAAAAGGTTGTTCATCACGGATCTTTGCTACTAATTCTACTTCCACTCGTTTGCCGTATAAATCACCGCTAAAATCAAACAAATGGACTTCTAATCTGCAAGTTTGACCATTTACAGTGGGTCTAAAACCCACATTAGCCACACCGTCATAAATATCGCTGCCATCCCAGTACAAACGAACCGCAAACACCCCTCTTACAGGTACTACGTGTCGTTTTAAGGCAATATTTGCTGTTGGAAAACCAATTGTACGGCCTAATTTTTGCCCGTGTGCAACCTTACCACTTAAAATGAAAGGATGACCCAATAACCGCCTTGCTTGCTCTAAGTGCCCTAACGCTAGTTGTTCTCTCACTGCAGTAGAGCTTACTCGCAACGAACCAACAACAAAGCTTTGTGTACTGACCACAGTAAAGCCAAATTCTTTACCCGCAGCAACGAGCATATCGAAGTTGCCTAAGCGACCTTTACCAAAACAAAAATCATCTCCAACAACGAGATATTTAACCCCGAGTTTTTTAACCAGTAACTCTTCAATAAACGCTTCAGCAGGTTGACTAGCAAAGGCTTCAGTAAAATTGATACAAAGTAGCTGATCAATTTTAAGCTCATCTAACAATCTAATTTTATCACGTAGAAGACTCAAACGTGCCGGCGCATCTGTACCACGAAAACGTTCTTGCGGTTGCGGTTCAAAGGTCATTAACATTGCAGGCAGTTGAAAATGATGCGCTTTATTAACCAAGCTGCTGATCACCTGTGCATGGCCACGATGGACACCATCAAAATTCCCAATGGTCAAAACGCAACCATGATGAGAAGGTAAAATATTGTGTATACCGCGGATTAATTCCATTACGCTCAATACTGCCTATTGCAAATCGGCAGATTATATACCCAAACCAATGTCAGATGCGAGTTTCAACCTCAGATTATTACAGCGAATTTTGGATAATCAGCCGATATGCCTAAGTCTCTCACGTAGGATAAATTATCCCTGACGTTTAATTTTCCAAGGCCGTACACCCAATGCGAGTAAACTCAACAAATAAATAACCGCGCCACCAACAATGAGCTCAATCAACATAAACATCCGTTCAAAGGTGTGCCATTCGAGCCATGTACTTTGTTGCGGCATAAAATAAACAATGCCAATGGCCATTAAGGCTGTAGAAATAATCACTTTAAACGAGAAAAATAACGTTTGTCGGCTCATTTGATAAACGCCCGCTTTATGCAAACCTCGATATAACAAACCCGCATTTAATAGCGCAGACATTGAGGTCGCAATGGCTAAGCCCACATAACCAAATGGAATGGCAAAAATAAGGTTAAACACCATATTACTAACCATGGCAATAATGCCATATTTAACCGGAGTTTTAGTGTCTTGACGCGAATAATATCCTGGAGCTAACACTTTAATCATCATGAAACTTAACAAACCACAGCCATAAGCAACCAAGCTATACGAAGCCATTTCAACGTCATTTAGGCTAAATGCACCACGCATAAACAACACCATCAGCATTGGTTTAGCAAGAATAATCAGTCCTAACATAGCCGGTGTGCCTAAGAGTAAAATGGCTTTTACTCCCCAATCCATCGTTTGGTTAAAGCCACTGCCTTGGGCATTAACATGTTTTTGCGATAATGCAGGCAAAATCACTGTCGCGATGGCAATACCAAATAATCCTAAAGGGAACTCCAATAGGCGGTCTGCGTAATACAACCAACTAATCGATCCGGTCATCAGGAAACTGGCTATAAAAGTGTCGAACAATAAATTAATTTGCGACACAGACACACCAAATAAAGCTGGGATCATCAAGGTTCTAATTTTTACCACACCAGGGTGATGCCATCCCCACGTAGGCATAACAAGTGCTTTCTCACGAATTAAGAAAGGTATTTGGAATAAAAACTGAATCAATCCACCAACAAATACCCCCCAAGCCAAACCAATTTCAGGGTTTTCTAATGTGTGCGCATACCATAAAGCCACGGCAATAATCGCCACATTCAAAAATACTGGCGTAAAGGCTGAAACTGCAAAGCGTCCACGAGTATTAAGGATTGATCCTGCTAGGGCTGTGAAGGTGATAAACCATAAGTACGGAAAGGTAATTTTTAACATGACAGAAGCCAGTTCAAATTTTTCTGCATTAGGCCCGTCATTTAACCAATCGACAAACCAGCCACCACCAAAAAGAGCAGCTAATACTGGAGAACCAACAACACCAACCAAAGTAACAATTGTCACTAGTACACCTAAGGTACCAGCGACTTTACTTAATAACTCGCGTGTATCTTCTGGGGTCATTTTTTCCTGGTACTCGGTCAGTACCGGCACAAATGCCTGCGCAAAAGCCCCTTCGGCAAATAAACGCCTTAAAAAATTAGGTATCTTATTTGCAAAAAAGAACACGTCAGCACTACTGCCTGCTCCCATTAGGTTCGCAATCACTACATCTCGAACTAAACCTAATACTCGTGAAATCAGCGTCATAACGCTGACAATCAAGCCTGATTTAAATAATTTTTTGCTCAAACAGCCCCCCAGGCACAAACACACTTCAACGAAAATTAATGGGATATATTAATAAATATTCTATTATGGCCCTGTCACACAGACCAAAGAGCTGGTAGAATTGCGCCACATATTACACGAGTGGGTTGAAGTTAGGCATGTTAGGTTGGATTAATTTATCTTTATGATGATTATTCAACTGTAGTCGTTGACAAGACGACAAAAAGCAGGCATATTCCTCGGCCTTTAAAAGTATCAAATCCAGTTTTTAGGAGTTGCACCTTGGCTAATAGCAAGTCTGCAAAGAAGCGCGCGCTTCAGTCTGAAAAGCGTCGTCAGCATAATGCTAGTCGTCGCTCTATGTTACGTACATACGTTAAAAAAGTCATCGCTGCTATCAAAAGTGGTGACCATAAAGCGGCTACAGAAGCGTTCGCTATTGCACAACCAATTGTTGACCGTATGGCGACTAAAGGTCTTATTCATAAGAATAAAGCCGGTCGTCAGAAGGCTCGCTTAAATGCAAAAATCAAAGCTATCGCAGCTTAAGTTTTTGTAGATTAAGATTCAAAAAACCGGCTTAGGCCGGTTTTTTTATTACTAAATTTTACCTATCTATCTTTTTCATCTGCAACTTCCCCTATCTCAGCTCAACTCAACTCAACTCAACAGATTAGTATCAATATAATAATGTCAAAATTATTAATGATCTGACCCTGAAAAATAGTCTGATTAAAAGCAAGTTGCGCTTGAGAGCTGTTTTAACGGTTAATTTAATACTATTAATATTGGCGACTAACTAAGCCTGTAGAAAGACAGTATGAAAGCTTTCACTCATTTCAACGGGAGAACGATCAATTTTATGAAAGTTGAAAGTTGAAAGTTGATTGTTGGTGGTTTTGAAAATATTGATACATTGCAGGTTTGTGGTTTGAAGTGTCTTAATTGCGGCCAGTAAGCGGCATATGGCGTGTATATAATTTACAGAACTAAACGTCTTAACTTAAGACATCATCAATGAGATGCATCAGTTAAGACGTTTGTGGAGTCAATTTAATAACAATACATATTATTTAATACTTGAATTAACTCTTTTACCTCATTACTTTTTAATGAATAAAAAACGGTTTGTGCTTCTTTTCTAGTACAGACTAAATTGTCTTTACGAAGCCATGCCAAATGTTGAGATAATGCCGATTGACTCAACCCCAACTTCTTATTCATTTCACCAACACACATTTCACCTTCATTAAGAAGATGACACAAAATAAACAATCTACGTTCATTTGCTAATGCTTTTAGCAATACGACCGCATGATCTGCTTGCTGCTGCATTTTTTCTATATTCATCACGCGCTCTTCTCCTCATCTAACCCCGCTCTAATATAGCGTTCCCTTACAAATAGAGTCGGGACATAAAGCACACTTTTTGGTAGATTGTTGTAAAAAATGAGACTTAGCTAAAATAATCAAAGGAAACTCATGAAAAACTATCAAAGAGCCACTCTCGTCGGTGCCATTTTTGCAGCACTTATTGGCTGTCAAACAACGTCACCAACTAAAGCCACTGCACCACAATTAGTGATTAATGATTCTGATGATGCAAAAATCAGTCAACAATTAGCTAAACAAGCTTTATCGTCTCGCTTAAGTTATGACATAGTCGAATCACTCACCGTTGAAGTTGGACCAAGATTAGCTGGCACGGATAAAGATATAGTTGCGGTTGATTGGGCAATGGAAAAATTGTGGCTGCTCGGATTTGATAAAGTGTACAAGGAGTCTGTTCAAGTTCCTGCATGGTCAAGAGGTAGCGCCCACGCAAGTATCGTGGCGCCTTATGATCAGCCATTAGTCGTTACCGCCTTAGGTGGAAGCGTGGCAACACCGGTTAACGGTATTCAAGCATTAATTGTACGCTTTGACAGCTTAGAAGAGTTATCTAATGCATCACCTGGACGCATCGAAGGCAAAATTGTATTCATCGACCACAAAACTGAACGCCATATTACAGGTAAAGGTTATGGCGAAGCTGTAGGTGGTCGCTCTCAAGGAGCTATAGTTGCTGCACAAAAAGGAGCGGTTGCCATCGTTATCCGCTCTATTGGGACGGATCATGACAGAATGGCCCATACTGGTATGATGCGATATGAAGAAGGAACGCCTAAAATTCCTGCGGCAGCAATGTCGAATCCAGATGCCGATTTAATTAATGCGATGTTAAAGCGCGATCCAAACATCACACTATCATTAAATTTGACCTCAGAAAATCTAGGGATAGCCACATCTTATAATGTCATTGCAGAAGTCACAGGTAGCAGTAAGCCTGACGAAATCGTCCTTATTGGTGCTCATCTTGATTCGTGGGATGAAGGTACAGGTGCGATTGATGATGGCGCTGGTGTGGCGATTGTCACCACCGCTGCTAAACTTATCCAAGACTTACCACAAAAGCCAGCACGCACTATTCGAGTGGTATTATACGCTGCAGAAGAAGTCGGTTTAGTTGGCGGTAAAGCCTATGCGGCACAACATGCTGATGAATTAGATAAACACTATATTGCCGCAGAATCTGATTTTGGTGCAGGACCCGTATATAAAATTGATTTTAACGTTAATGCCGCGACATTTGAGCAGGTCAAACAAGAACATTCAGCTATGACCTTAAACGGCGTTGAGCTAGGCAATAATGAAGCGTCTGGTGGCCCAGATGTTTCAATTCTACCAGCATTAGGCGTTCCAGTTGCGTCGTTAAATCAAGATGGTTCAGATTATTTTGATTATCACCACACTCCTAACGACACCTTGGATAAAATTGATCCCAAGAAACTAGCGCAAAGTGCCGCTGCTTATGCACAATTTGCTTATATGATGGCGCAATCAGAAATCGATTTAAGGCCTGTTACTCAGCAAAAAGAACAACACTAATCGGTTTATCTCAATCGAGCTTAACACTCAGACATTAAAAAGCCCTTATTCAAGGGCTTTTTATCAAGCTGGTTTTATTATTTCAGAGAGCGTTATTTTTGTTCGTCTCGTAAAAACACTGGCGCTGTAGGGGTCGATTGCACTTCGTTATAATAATAACCTTCAAGATCAAACTCGGTTAATTGTTCAACACTAGTAGGTTTAGTATCCACAATGTAACGAGCCATCAATCCGCGCGCTTTTTTAGCATAAAAGCTAATCACTTTAAATTGACCTTTTTTACAGTCTTTAAATACTGGTGTAATCAACTGTCCTTCAAGCTGCTTAACGTTGACCGATTTAAAGTATTCATTCGACGCTAAATTGACAATGATATCGTCACCCTGCTCTTTCAAGGCCTTATTCACTTCAGCAGTGATAGTCTCGCCCCAAAAAGCATATAAATTGCTACCCTGTGAGTTTGTTAGTTTGGTACCCATTTCTAACCGGTACGGTTGAATTAAATCCAACGGTTTAAGTAAACCATACAAACCAGACAAAATACGCAGATGCTTTTGACTAGAAGCTATTTGTGACTCAGATAAATGATCGGCATCAAAACCGGTGTAGACATCACCTCGAAATGCGAATATAGCTTGTTTAGCATTATCAAGGCTAAACGGTGGCTGCCAGTCAGCAAAACGAGCAGCATTAAGCCCGGCAATTTTATCGCTTACTTTCATTAAACTGGCAATATCCATTGGTGTTAATTCACGGCATACATCAATCAATGCTTGGCTTTGTTTAAGTAAACACGGCTGAGAATGGGTGTTAGTTATAGGTGGATTTTCGAAATCTAATGTTTTCGCGGGTGAAACTAAAACCAGCATAAGTACGCTCCAAGTAAAATCATAATGTCATCATACTGAACTGATAAAAAAAAACCATGCTGCTGTAGCATGGTTTTTTCGATTACCCTAATAGGTAAATGCTATTTTTTTACAGGCTCTGCTGAGTTAGGCCAAATTTTTTCTTCTAATTGATCGGCTAACTCCGGAAACTTACTAGTATCAAATACCGGATCAATACCAGCGTCTATCTGTTCACGGTAGTCATTGATCACTCTAACCGCCAAAC
Organism: Shewanella sp. AC34-MNA-CIBAN-0136; assembly: GCF_040309945.1. Lineage (NCBI taxonomy): Bacteria > Pseudomonadati > Pseudomonadota > Gammaproteobacteria > Alteromonadales > Shewanellaceae > Shewanella > Shewanella sp. AC34-MNA-CIBAN-0136. Next base: position 100,998 of record NZ_JBEOPJ010000008.1, read on the forward strand.
CAGACAACAAGACTAATGCCACTAAGTTAACAATGGCCATTAGCCCCATCGACACATCTGCTAAATCCCAAACCAAACTAATTTTAGCGAGAGAACCAAACATAACCATACCTAAAACCACTAAACGAAATAAAGGTAAGGCTTTTTTACTATTGCCAGACAAGAACATTACATTGGTTTCTGCATAAGAATAGTTGGCAATAATAGACGTAAAGCAGAAGAGTAAAATGGCAAAAGCAATAAATGCTCCACCCCAATCACCCACATGACTGGTTAATGCACTAATGGTTTTGGCAATACCATCCGAGCTAGAAGCTGCATCTCCAGATAATAAAATAATCGCTGCGGTTGCGGTACAAATAACAATGGTATCAACAAACACGCCCATCATTTGCACAAAACCTTGCGATGCTGGATGGTTAGGATTTGGAGATGCACTTGCAGCAACATTTGCGGCACTCCCCATACCCGCTTCGTTTGAAAATAATCCTCGGGCAATACCAGCTTGCATTGCTTGCGAAACACTAAATGCAACACCACCAGCAGCAGCTTCTTGCCAACCAAATGCACTATTGATAACCAACATGAATATGTCGGGTAATTTTTCAATGTTCATACCCACAACGACAAAAGCAATGGCAATATAAGCAATAGCCATCACGGGCACAATTAACTCAGACGCTTTAGCAACCTTTTTAAGGCCTCCAACGATCACAAAGGCACTGCAAATAACAATACCAATTCCAATATAGACAGGCTCAAAACCAAACACCTGAGTCATAGCACCAGTTATGGTGTTAGCCTGGACTGCATTAAACACTAAACCAAAGGCTATAATTAAAAATATCGAGAACAGCACACCCATCCAGCGTTGACCAAGACCTTTCTCCATATAATAAGCAGGCCCGCCACGGTACTGACCATCACCATCTTTCACTTTATAAACTTGGGCAAGGGTCGACTCAATCATTGCGGTAGCCATACCAAGTACCGCAATAGCCCACATCCAGAACACGGCACCTGGTCCTGCGGTACCAATTGCAACAGCCACACCAGCCATGTTACCAGCACCTACACGTGCTGCCATACTGGTACAAAAAACCTGAAATGATGATAAGCCATGCTTACCTGGACGACGGCTAATAGCCAATACTTTAATGCCATGAACAAAATGAGTGGCTTGAATAAAACCGAGACGAATGGTGAAAAATAACCCAGCGCCTACTAGTCCATAAACTAATAGCTTGCCCCAAAGTAGGCTATTCATAAAATTAATAATCGTTTCTAACATTGCCATATTGTCTAATCTTCCCCGTTATAAGGTTATTTTTTTGTATCAGGCTATTGCGCTGAATGTTAAAGCACATAATGGACAGACCTGGCACTTCATATGCAAGCTGCTATGTGTCAAACGGTAAAACAAATAAAAGTGCCAAATAAAGGCGCCATTATAAAAGCTAATGATGGTGGATTAATAGGTATAGATCACCAAGGGCTGTGAATGCTAAAACAACGTTACCTACCTGATACATTGCCTAAGTAAATAACACGTTGAAGCAACACAAATAAAACAAAAAGCAACAAGTGACATCCATCACACTTTATCACTTCTATTATTAATGCTCTATGCTTAAAGCACTGGCAAATCGTTATTAAATTTCAAGTAATTATCGACATATCAACCAAAAATGCGATCTGAACTAAAAGTGACTCGTCAAAAATCAGATAAAGGCCACATTATTGTAATAAAATTACAGATACAGTGTTCTCAAAGAAAGTTAAATAATTATTTTCACTTTTAATCGAGGTCACAATGACTAACTCAAATGAAATAACTGCACTAAAAAAATACGTACGAGCGACTAACTTCTTGGCGACATCGCAAATTTATCTGAAGCAAAACGTACTTTTTAAGCGTCCTTTACAACATACTGATATCAAGCCTCGTTTACTTGGTCACTGGGGAACGTGTCCTGGTATCAACTTTGTCTACGCTAACGTTAACCGTCTTATTGTTAAGCATAATCGTGAATTCATTTACCTTGTTGGCCCTGGCCACGGTTTCCCAGCAGTACAAGCTAACTTATTTGTAGAAGGTTCATTAAGCCATTTCTACCCAGAGACCATACCTTATACAGAAACGGGTATCGAAGATATCTGTAAAAAATTCTCAGCAGCTTACGGTTATCCATCACATGCGAATCCTGAAGCACCAGGTCAAATATTAGAAGGTGGCGAGCTTGGTTATTCACTTTCAGTTGCTTGGGGCTCTGTATTAGATAACCCAAATCTTATTGCCGCCTGTTTAATTGGTGACGGTGAAGCAGAAACAGGTCCATTAGCTGCATCTTGGTATGCCAACCGTTTAGTCTCACCAGATAACAACGGTGCAGTGCTACCAATCGTACATATTAACGGTTACAAAATTTCAGGCCCTACTCGTATGGGCCGAATGAGCCATGAAGAGCTAGATTTAGAATTCCGTGGTCTTGGTTATCACCCAATCATCGTTGATGATGAAATGGAAACCGATATTTTTGAACAAATGACCGCAGCAATGGACTTGTCATATGACATGATCAATGACATCCAACGTCGCGCACGTTCAGGTGAAGATGTCGTTAAACCACGCTGGCCAGTTATTTTAATGAGAACCGCAAAAGGTTGGACTGGTACTTCTGAATACGATGGTAAGAAACTTGCTGGTAACTGTGAATCTCATCAAGTAATAGTGAGCAACTGCGCCAAAGATAAAGGCCATCTTGAAGCACTTGATAAGTGGTTGGCTAGCTATAAGTTTGACGAATTAGTGCAAACCACTGAAAGCGGTGAATTGATATTTGATAAAGACATTATGTCTTTGATGCCGCCAAAAGAGTTATGTTGTGGTCGTCAACGTCTGAGTTACGGCGGTGAAGTTGTACGTGCTTTAGCAAATCCAGATTTAAACAAATTGGGTTACGGTTCAGAAACAGCTCGTGGTCAACGTGGTTTCTCAATGTTGAAAATGGGTGAGTGGATGCGTGATGCTTTCAAACTAAACCGCGATCAACGTAACTTACGTATCTTCAGCCCTGATGAAACATACTCAAACCAACTACAAGCTGTGTTTGAAGAAACCGACCGCGCATGGCAGTGGCCAATCGAAAGCTGGGATCAAGATATGTCTCGCGATGGCCGCGTGATTGAGCTCCTATCTGAAAATTTACTTTTCGGTATGTTACACGGTTACACCGTAACAGGTCGTCACGGCATGTTCCCTACCTACGAATCTTTCTCTCAGGTAGTGTCATCAATGGCAGATCAATATTGTAAATATGTTCATGCAAGCCAAGGCATCCATTTCCGTAAGCCTATCCCTGCATGTAACGTCGTATTGTCTTCACTATTAGAACGCCAAGATCACAACGGCTATTCTCACCAGAATCCGTCTTTCCTAGGCGCTATGTTAGAGAAACATCCGAACATTATTTCTGCTTATTTACCTGCAGATGCTAACAGCACCTTGGTTTACACTGAACGTGCTTACGCTGATCGCGATAAACTGAACATTATTGTTGCGGGTAAAAAGTCGTTACCACAGTGGTTATCACTTGATGAAGCCCGTAAGCAAGCTAAAGACGGTATCATGGTGTGGGATTTCGCCTCTGATGACAAACCAGATGTAGTACTTGCAGGTTGTGGTGACTACGCGACGCAAGAATGTATGGCCTCACTGGTATTAATTCGTGAGATTTTACCAAGAGTGCGCATCCGCTTTGTAAGTGTCTCAGAACTTCACAGCAGCGGTTTAGGTAGTCTTAAGTTTCAAAGCAAGCCTTGGATGATGGATGAAGTCTTCACTGAAGATAAAGGTGTGGTATTCAACTACCATGGCTACCCAAACACCATCAAAAAGCTTGTATTTGATTATAAAGGTAACCGTCGCTTCCGTATTAAAGGTTATGAAGAAGAAGGTTCAACGACTACACCATTTGATATGGGTGTGCGTAACGGTACTTCTCGCTACCATTTAGTTATCGATATGGCATACAAGTTGTTCCAGCAAGGCGTAATTGATGAATCACAACATGTGACCATCACGACCGATATGTTACAACGCTTGGTAGACCACAAAAACTACATCAAAGCAAACGGTGTCGACCCTGAAGAGATCGAAAACTGGGTGTGGACACGTTAACAGAGCTACCACTCACGTAAAATACGTCCTAATTGGACGTATTTTTGTTTTTAACCCTCAAAAAAAATAACTAACCATGTTTCTTGAGTAACTCATTAAAAATATTAACAATATTTTTATAATAAATCTAATCGTTCAGAGCGTCAAACAATTAACATTACCTTCTGTTTTTATTCATATTTTTAAGATTTCACTTATATGGCAACGAGGTAGCATAGTGAACTATTACAAAATATTAATCCTTTTTACTATGGAAAAACATCTAATTACCGACCATAATTGCGCCGCTGACTAAAATACAAAGAAACACCACATTAAGCGTCAGTAATGCATGAAAATAACAACTCCGTTACATGCATATTTGGTGGAGTAAAATAACAATGGATGTATATATGATGAAGAACACATTAAAAGTAGTATTACTCACCTCTATGTTGCCTTTTGCTGCATCAGCTGCAGAAGAACTAACACCTTGGTATATCGGTGGTGGTGTAGGCGTCAATAACTATGAACCTAGCTGCGACCAAAAAACCATGAAAGTATGTGGTGAAGATGACCCATATGCTTGGGACTTGTTCGGCGGTTATTTATTCAACGAATACATTGGTATCGAATTAGGTTATCGTGACCTAGGCCGTGCTGAATGGACTAATTACGATACTAAAAGCTACGATGTCGGAGCTACCGGCGTTAGTCTAGGTTTAGTTGGTTTTTACCCACTTGCTGACAAGTGGAGCTTATCATCAGAAATAGGTACTTATAGTTACCTATTAGAAAACCAACAAACAGTTAATGGTCAGAAATTAAGTGATTCTGGCGTAGGATTATTTGCTGGCGCTGGTGTTGGTTATAACTTTACCGACAATCTTAAGTTAGAAGCGAAATATCGTCGTTACGAAAATTTAGACGCTGACGCATTAAACAACTTAAAAATGGAAAGTAACTATTGGGGTCTAGCTCTAAGCTACCGTTTTGGTACGATTACTCCAGCTCCAGTTGCTGCTCCAGTTGTTGTTGCACCCGTTGTTGTTGCTCTAGGTGATGATGACAAAGATGGCGTAACAAACAACATCGACAAATGTCCAGACACACCATCAACTCACAAAGTTGATGCGACTGGTTGTAGTGTTTATGAAAACGTTACAACTAAGTATGACTTAGGTGGTATTTTATTTGCTAATGATTCAGCTGAAATCCGTGCTGGTTCGTTTGCTGATTTAGAAAAACTTGCTGACCACTTAACTAAATACCCACAACACACTGTATCTGTTCAAGGCCATGCGTCTAACGTAGGTAAAGCAGAATACAACATGAAGCTTTCTGAGCGTCGTGCGATTTCTGTTGCTAGTGCACTAAATAAAAAGTATGGCATTAGCATGAGCCGTATCAATTCTGTTGGTTACGGTGTCACTAAACCAGTTATGCAAGGTAGCTCAGCTGAAGCTAACCGTGTTAACCGTCGTATCGAAGCTATCGTGACGGGTACTGAAAAGCGCGTAGTATTACGTTAATTGTAATATAGATACGCTATACTTTAGAAGTCGCTGCTTGCAGCGACTTTTTTATTTTCAGAACAACGTAAAAACTAGTACACCAGTGGCTGCCACTGACGTAGCGGTAATAGAATTGGAAGTATGTACCGTATAAACTGACCAATTCTGTCTATTTAGCAACAATAATGGCTTTAAATAAGCGAAAACAGCGGATAATTTCGTAATTTTTTTACAAATAAAGTTGGAATAATTCCTAAAATCGCTTCTAATAAAGGCATTGATCTATATTCATTGCTTAACGAGAGGAAATTTCCATGGCCAATGCACTCGCGCAACTCAAATCATTCACGACCATCGTTGCTGATACCGGCGACATAGAAGCTATTAAGCGTTACCAGCCTGAAGATGCAACAACCAATCCATCACTCATTTTAAAAGCTTCTCAGATCCCTGAATATGCTTTTCTTATCGAGAATGCAATTGAATGGGCTAAAACTCAAAGCCAAAGTATTGAACAACAGATTGAAGATGCAGGCGACAAACTTGCAGTCAATATTGGCGTAGAAATTTTAAAGCTAGTACCAGGTCGTATCTCAACAGAAGTCGATGCTCGCTTATCATTTGACAAGCAACGCTCAATCGACAAAGCTCATAAGCTAATCAAATTATATAAAGAAGCCGGAATTGATAAATCACGAATTTTGATCAAACTAGCTTCGACTTGGGAAGGTATTTGCGCAGCAAAAGTACTTGAACAAGAAGGCATCAACTGTAACCTAACATTGCTATTTAGCTTTGCTCAAGCAAGAGCCTGTGCAGAAGCTGGCGTATACCTTATTTCGCCTTTTGTGGGTCGCATCCTAGATTGGTATAAAAAAGACACAGGCCAAGATTACACTGCAGAAACCGATCCTGGTGTGGTCTCTGTTACTGAGATTTACAACTACTATAAGCAACATGGTTATAACACTGTTGTAATGGGTGCGAGTTTCAGAAATATTGGTGAGATTATTGAATTATCAGGTTGCGACCGTCTAACGATTGGCCCTGCATTACTAGAAGAATTAGCCAATACTGATGTAGAAATCATTCAGAAATTGGTTGCGACACCAGCAACACAGTCGGCTCCAACAGCACTCACTGAAGAACAATTCCGCTGGGCATTTAACGAAGACCCAATGGCAGTAGATAAGTTGGCAGAAGGCATTCGTAATTTTGCCATCGATCAAGGCAAACTAGAAGTTATGCTAAAAACAAACTTAAGCTAGTTGGAGGCTTTACTCGTGACTACACTGACTCAAAGCACGACTTGGAAGGCGCTACAAACCCATTCAAGTCAACTACCTCACATGCGCGAATTATTTGCCCAAAACCCACAACGTTTTGAGCAAATGAGCGTTGCGGCTTGTGGTCTGTTTTTAGATTACTCTAAAAACCGTGTGAACGATGAAACACTTAAGCTGCTATTCTCTCTCGCTAAAGAAGCAAAACTGAGTGAAAAAATTACTGCAATGTTTAATGGTGATGTGATTAACAACACCGAACAGCGCTCAGTATTGCACACTGCATTACGCAGTAAAGCAACTCAAACGATTATTGCTGAAGGAGCGAATATCGTTCCTGAAGTGCAACAAACATTAGCTAAAATGGCTAAGTTTGTTGGCACGGTGCAATCAGGCGAGTGGAAAGGTTATACCGGTAAAGCGATTACAGATATCGTCAGTATCGGCATTGGAGGTTCATTTCTTGGACCTAAAATTGTTTCACAAGCGCTTAGACCATATTGGCAAGCAGGGCTTAATTGCCATTTTGTCGCCAACGTTGATGCAACTTCAATCTGTGAAAAATTAAAAAATCTCAATGCTGAGACCACATTGTTTGTGATGTCGTCAAAATCATTCAGTACTCAAGAGACTCTTACCAATACCCTTAGCGCTAAAGATTGGTTTTTAGGCCAAGGTGCAAGTCAACAAGATGTGGCGAAACACTTTGTTGCTGTAACATCAAATGTGGCTAAGGCAACTGAGTTTGGTATGGACGCTAACAACATATTCCCAATGTGGGATTGGGTTGGCGGACGCTACTCATTATGGTCAGCCATTGGTTTACCAATCGCGCTACTTATTGGTATGGATAACTTTAAAGACTTGTTAGATGGCGCGCATCAAATGGATGAGCATTTTACTAACACGCTTATCGAACAAAATATGCCCGTCATCATGGCTATGTTGTCTGTATTGTATGGTAATTTTCATGGTGCTCAATCACATGTCATTTTAACCTACGATCATTACTTACGTGGTCTTCCGGCTTATTTTCAACAACTCGACATGGAAAGTAATGGTAAATCAGTGACACTCGATGGCACTGACGTCGATTACAGCACCGGTCCCGTCATTTGGGGCGGTGAAGGTACCAACGGTCAACATGCCTATCATCAGTTGCTACATCAAGGCACAGCACTTATTCCTGCCGACTTTATTATGCCGTTGCAAAGCCACAATCCGTTGGGTGAACATCATGACCAACTTGCATCAAACTGCTTTGGGCAAACCCAAGCCTTAATGCAAGGTCGTACCTACGATGAAGCACTGGCTGAACTAAGCAATAGCCAGCTTGATGAGCAACAAAAACCGCTTATAGCAAAACATAAGGTAATGGTTGGTAACAAGCCAAGTAATACCTTATTGATGGATAAGCTAACGCCAACAACATTAGGTGCGTTAATCGCGCTATATGAGCACAGAACCTTTGTTCAGGGTGCTATATGGCAGATAAACTCATTTGATCAATGGGGTGTAGAGCTAGGTAAGCAATTAGGCAATGATGTGCTTGAACGAATTGGTGCCGACCAAGATGCTACCGATTTAGATGCATCGAGCAATGCATTAGTGAACCTGTATCGTAAAGGTAAGCTATAGAACAAATACTAGCCTTAAATAAAAACCTCAGCTTGCTGAGGTTTTTTTATGCGTTTTTGATATCAAATTCACTAAACTGTGATTTATTAGTAACGTAAATGCAACACAACTATTGCACCCTATAGCTGAAATATGGTACTTATTTGTGCAGAGACATCATAATAACAAGGGAGGTTACCATGGATCGATTAGACTATGGTGGTGCGCTAGACGAAGTTGTTGAAAGACCAACCCGCTCAAAAAGCTCGTCAAAAAAACGCAAATGGCGTGAAATTGAAACCATTAAGGATAAACAGCGTTTACTCAAGGAATTGCAAGATATTGATGATTCATTCGATTTTGATGTTAATACATTAGTGCTTTAATTGAATCCCACCACATTTAACACTTAACGATAAAATCGATTAAAAGAGCGCATAGAGCGCTCTTTTTGTTTGCCAAAATTTATAGGTTGGTTATGAATGTACATCACAACCCTCTAGCCCAGAATAATCACATCATTTGTTATCTGAATGTTCAATATAGGTCCGTAAATCTTCAAAAATCGTTTTATCATTATCATTAAATAACGGATCTTCAATTAAGCGATTTTGACATAACACGTTGATTTTTTGCCAATCGTTATTGTCTAATGCCTTAACAAAATTAGGAAATACTTCCCGTTCTTCATACTGCATATGCAATTGTTGTAGGTCAATATATTCTTGCAGATCGTTAATCAACTTGTCGCGCGAGATAACCACATCCGAAAGAATCATATTCAAGCTATAAACTAAAGCACCCGATGCCTCAGCCAAACGATGATGTTCATTATAAAGTTGGCCACAATTCGCTAAACCCGTTTTATTACTGTAATAATCGAAAATAATATCTTCCAACGGGTGATGACTATGCTCAGCATAGCCTTGCATATACTCAACGATATCCCTAACCAGATTAAAATTAACTCCGTTACCTTCAGCCAATCGAGTCAATTTATTCGAAAGGATATTCAACAAAATGGCAATATGCTTATGATCGCGCATTAAACGTTGCAACATAACCTTCTCCCGTCATCTATCTACAAAACACCAATGTATAAATAATAGCCAATAATGCGTCTTTTACTAATCTACACTGTGATAAGCATTATGAGGTATGACCAAGATCATAATATTGAAATATAAAAAAACACCTAATGCCAATCTCATTGATATTAGGTGTTAGATATTTGAAGCTAAGGGGTTACTTTAACACAGCAAACATATGAGCCTTAAGCTGACCAAAATCAGCATCTAATTCTGCTGACAGAATCGTTTTGTGTGCCACTGCAGCTAATTCAGGAGGTAACGGCAAATTAATGGCCAACTCACGGTCAACCACATCTTTAAACTTCGCAGGATGCGCTGTACCTAGAAATACACCAGTTTCGTTACCTCTTAGGCCAAGCGTTAATGCATGAGCTGCAATCGCCGCATGAGGCTCTGATTGATAACCCAACTGATAAAGTTCTGCTAAAGCGCCAGCGGTATCATCTTCAGAAAGAGCCACGCCAGCTACCAATGATAACGGCCAGCCCATTTGCTCACAAATCGCTTCAACACGAGGCCAATTACTTGGCTCTGACACATCCATAGCATTTGACATAGTCGCTACCGTTTTATGTGGCTGCCATTCTCCACCAGTGAGATAACGCGGTACAGTGTCATTGCTATTGGTTGCTGCAATAAAACGTTTAATAGGTAACCCCATGGCTTTAGCAAATAACCCGGCCGTTAAGTTACCAAAATTACCGCTGGGTACAGACATCACAAGCTCATTATGTCCAGCTTGCTTTGCTTGCGCTACCGCTTCAAAGTAATAACATATCTGAGCTAATAAACGGCTGATATTAATCGAATTAGCAGAATTTAACGCTAAGCCATCGCGAACATCACTGTCATCAAAAGCTTGTTTTACCAGATGCTGACACGCATCAAAGTCAGACGTTACTGCCACAGTATGAATATTTTTACCTAAGGTGGTAAACATCTTCTCTTGTAGTTCGCTAATTTTACCTTTTGGGTATAACACCATTACATTAACGTTATCTAAACCATAGAATGCATCCGCTACTGCAGCGCCAGTATCACCCGATGTTGCGGTTAAAATGGTCAGTTTTTTATTGCCAGCAAGTAAATCAACACATTGGGCCATAAACCGTGCGCCAAAATCTTTAAACGCTAATGTAGGGCCATGAAAAAGCTCTAAACAAGCGCGTTTATCATCAACCTTAACGAGTGGTACATCGAAGGTAAATGCCTTATCAACGAGCTTATCAACACTTTCCTGCCCTAGTTCATCCGCTAACCAAGCACCCAAGACTTTTTTGCTTCGCTCAGCAAAGGGTAATGCCAGCAATGCATCTATATTGGATAGTACAGGAATGGACTTTGGGAAAAACAATCCTCTATCTTTACCTAAACCCAGCTGAACCGCTTGACTGAAGTTAACTACCTGCGATGGGTGTTTTAAGTTATATAATTCCATTGCGACTGCCTTTTAAATTTCAATATCAATAATGTGAAAGAGAGCGTTACACGCAGCGCGTGCCTAGTTTATCTAATTTACAAACGTGTGCAAAACCACCTTGCTCCGAAATATAATGCTGCATCAACCAGTTTTTGGCTTTTTCTGCAGTGGCTAAATCGTCGGTTACACTAAACAATGTTGGGCCGCTGCCAGAAATACCACTAGTCAGCATGCCTAATTCAGCTAATGCTGATCGCGCTTCGGTATAACCAGGAATTGCGGATGCACGATAAGGTTCAGCCAAAACATCTTTTAGCATCTCAATCGCTAATGCGGCATCTTGCTGATAACTCGCGTGAACAAATGCACTTAAGTAACGTCCAAAATCGATGGCTACAGACTTATCATATTGCTGCGGCAGCAATTCGCGCATTTTGGCAGTAGATAATGAAATTCCCGGGTAAGCGATAACCCAATACCAGCTATCAAAACTTGGAATAGCAGCGCATGCTTTGTTGCTGGCATTAAGCATTAGCTGCATGCCGCCTAAATAGCATGGCGCTACATTGTCATAATGCACGCTGCCAGATATCTTCCCTTCAAACTCGCCCATCAATGCTAATAAGGCTTGCTGGTTAAAAGGCTGTCCAAAATGTTCATTTAAGGCATATAACGCAGCGACTACAGAGCTGGCACTAGAGCCTAACCCACTGCCGACTGGCAGGTTTTTCTCTAGACAAACAGTGACACCATCTTGTCGTTGTAATTTATTTAAAAAAAACTCAGCACATTGGTAAACAATATTATCCTTACCATCGCTCGGTAATTTATGTGCCCATTCACCTGTTTGGCTATATTCAACCCCGCTGGCAGCAGCGCTAATCATCACTCTATCGCCCAATAATGAGCCATCAATTGGCGCTAATGCTGCGCCAAGCAAATCAAAGCCAACACCAACATTGCCCATAGACGCTGGAGCATACACAGTAAGCGTGTCTTGGCTTACTTTTAACGTTTGATTCATAACCCAACCTCACGAGTCCAGTTTAAGGTTCTTAATACGTCAGCAAAGGCCCCAGCAGCAGTAACATCGGTACCGGCACCATAGCCTCTTAATACAAAGGGAATTGGTTGATAATATCGGCTATAGAATGCCAGCGCATTCTCGCCACCTTTTACGCTGTATAATGGATCAGTTGCATCGACTTCAATAATTCTGACATGGCATTGCCCCTCTTCAATTTGGCCAACATAACGCAGTACTTTACCTTCGGTTTTAGCCGCCGCGACTCGAGCTGAGATAACCTCATCTAATGAAGCAAGATTGGCCATAAATTGATTAACATCGCCAGAGTCATCAAAATCAGCAGGCAATACCGATTCCACATTAATGTCGTCTAACTCCAAAGGTAAACCCACTTCGCGAGCAAGAATTAAGACTTTACGGGCGACATCCATACCACTTAAATCATCACGAGGATCAGGCTCAGTAAAACACTTATCACGGGCAATTGCTGTCGCTTGCGATAAACTCATACCGTCATCTAACATACCAAAAATGTAAGATAATGACCCAGATAAAATACCATTAAACTTATGTAGCTTATCACCGGCATACATTAATTTTTTCAAGTTATCGATAACCGGTAAACCAGCTCCTACCGTCGTTTCATACAAAAACTGTCGACGCTGAGTTAAAGCCGTTTTACGCAATGCTTGATAGTAAGCATAATCACGAGTGTTCGATTTTTTGTTTGGGGTGACGACATGGAAACCGGCATTCATCACATCAAGGTAACGGTCTGACACTAACTCGCTTGATGTACAATCAACCAGTACAGGATTAAGTAATTGCTGCTCTTGCCCCCACTCAAGTAGCTTAGCTAAATCATACGCTTGACCCTTCTCGGCCAACAATGACTGCCACTCACTAAGTTCAATGCCTTCACTATTCAACAACATTTGGCGTGAATTGGCGATACCACAAACTCTGACACTAATGTGCTGCTCTTTTAACATCGCACTTTGCTGTTTGATTTGATCGAGTAATCCAGCCCCCACATTACCGCTACCGACTAAAAAAACATCAAGATACTGCTGAACATCGAAAAATGCTTGATGACATGCTCCAATAGCATGCTTGGTTTTTTTCTGTTGAATAACAGTAGAAATAGAACGCTCAGATGACCCTTGCGCAATGGCAACGATGTTGACACTGGCTTTAGCTAGCGCAGTAAAAAACTTAGCCGCTACGCCCTTGTGGGTTTTCATGCCATCACCGATCAAAGACACAATCGACAGGTCATGACGTAACTCAATCGGTTCAAGTAATTCACTCTTAATTTCTAGCTCGAACTCCTGCTCTAATGCCCATTTCGCTTTATTGGCATCTGAAGTTGCCACACAAAAACTGATACTGTACTCAGATGAGCTTTGGGTAATAAGCGATACCGAGATACCACTACGAGAAATAACCGCTAATGTTCGGCTTGCCATACCGACCATGCCTTTCATACCAGGGCCCGATACGTTAAACATGGTTTGATTATCAAGATTGGAAATTGCTTTAACTTGTAAACCGGTTTTATCATCGTCATTAGACACTAGCGTGCCGGGAGCGGATGGATTAAAACTATTTTTGATGTAACAAGGAATATGATACTGAGCAATCGGCGCAATCGTTTTAGGATGCAATACTTTGGCACCAAAGTACGAGAGCTCCATCGCTTCTTGGTAGCTTAACTGTGATAACAATTTAGCATCAGCAACCACTCGAGGATCTGTGTTATAAACCCCATCAACGTCAGTCCAAATTTCACAACTTGATGCATCTAAACATGCCGCCAGTACCGCAGCTGAATAATCAGAACCATTGCGGCCTAATGTGACGATCTTGCCCTGAGCATCTGCAGCAGTAAAACCAGGCATCACCCATACTCGATATTGATCAAGCGGTAATAAGGTAAAGCGAGGTTTGCTCACCGCAATATCAACGACCGACTCCAACGGCTGACCATGCGCTAAAAATAACGCCACTGGATCTAATTGTGCTGAAGTGATGTCTTTCGCTAACATAACTTGTTCCATTAATGCCGCAGATAAACGCTCACCCGTCACCACTATTTCAGCACGAACACTATCAGGGCATTCGCCTAGCAGTTTAATACCGTAAAGTTTATCTTTCCAAACTTGCATTTGTGCCGTTAATTTCCCAATCAGCAGCTCATGTTGAAGAGCCGTAATAAGTGATGCCGCCGCGTCAGAAAACAGCCCGCTATAGACCAAATGAATGTGATCTAATACCGGTTGATAATCATGTTGTTCAACTGCTATATCTACCATTTCTAAAAGCGCATTGGTCACTGTGGCAGGAGCTGAAAGCACTGTAGCAACAGATTCTGTCAAAGCCGTATCAGCAATAATATCTGCCGCCATCGAAAAACGAGGCCAATTCGCTAGCGATGTTCCACCAAATTTCATTACTTTCATGTCGCTCTCCTTGTCACTCATAAAGTGACAACATTAAATTAAAATCAAATGATTAGAATAAAAACAAAAAAGCCCGCTTCAGTTGTTAGAAGCGGGCTTTTTATGCAAAATCTTTTAGGGTGTAATCAGCCCGCCCCCACTATGGTAATAGTGGTGGTTGTAATGGTTGTAATTACAACGAGCATGAGGGTAAACATTTGATGATTCTCTTCGTTAAGTTAAATGTTAACTGCCGATAATATTTAATTAGATTAAATAGCTGATCCACGTTGGCTAACAGAATTGCTTTTTTAACCTAAGGTTGTCAACCCCTCATTACAGTTTATTTACTAGTTATTTTTTAAGTTGAGTTGATTTTTTTAATAATTAAATTGTTAAAAATCGATAATGAGTAGTGATAACCATTATTGATTGCCTTATCCAACGTTAACGTAGACGTAAGAGTAATAAATAAAGTTAAGTAAATACAACAATTTCATAATGATAGAAGTAGTAACTTAATATGTATTCATAAAAAGATTGCCAATAAATGTGTAACCAAGATGATTTATCCGCCTTAGCTATTTCCTACACCAATTAAATGATTTATTTTCACCATCAGTCGATGTAAAACATGCAGCATAAGACAAAACAAAAAAAGCTGTGATTCAATAACCAAAAACTGATGTTAGTCATCGCAGCCTTATATCAAAATACGGTATGATACTCACATCACAATTGGAGGCGATATGAAAATTACAAAACATGCGGCGGTCACTATTCATTACCGCTTATCTGATGAGCAAGGTCTATTAGTAGAAAGTTCATTTGAAAGTGAACCAATGGTTTACTTACATGGCACTGAAAATTTAATTCCTGGACTTGAATCAGTTTTGGAAGGTAAAACTGTTGGTGAAAATATCGAGGCAAAGATCCCTGCGGAACAAGCCTATGGCGAATATCACCCAGGTTTAAAGCAAGAAGTTCCTGTCAGTGCATTTGGTGATGTCGAAGATATCGTTCCAGGTATGCGTTTTATCGCTGAAACTGAAATGGGTCAACGCCCTGTTCAAGTAATTGAAGTGAAAGATGATGTCATCGTTGTTGATGGTAATCACCCTCTAGCGGGTCAGTCACTGCATTTTAGTGTCGAAGTTATTGCTGTAAGAGAAGCAACAGCAGAAGAGCTATCTCATGGACATATCCATGCAGAAGGCGGCTGTGGTAGCCATGGACACGATCACGGACACGACCATGAATCATGTGGCACAGAGAAACCTGGCTGTGATGGGAATGGCGGCTGTGGCTGTCGTTAATTCATTATTGATTAAATAGATAAGTGACTCATTCTATTTTTAATGTCTATTTGTCAGTAAAAAGGTTGAAACATCGTAAGGCACTGTCTAGTTACTAGGCAGTGCCTTTTTGTTTAGGTTATAGTTAGTTCGTTAGTCACATCAATTAGTCAGATTTATTGTATCGACCGTTAAGGATAACTAGGCGGTACAATCCTCACTAATTGACAACCAATATAATAATTAATACCTAGCGACGGAGTGCTTATGTTAATTAAACCGCTGTATGAATTACTGCCGTTCACTTACATGCTTGTAGGCAGTGTCAGTATTTTTCTTCTTGAACCTAATTATGCACTTATTGCTTCAATTGTAGTGTATTTATATGGTGCACATATTTACAACTTACGTTCCAAGAACCGTAGAACCGATCCCAAACGTAAACGCAAATCAGGATTCATTCCCGAAACGATTTATGGTTTATTACCCTTTATTTACGTATTAAGTGCCGTGAGCCTTTATCGTTTTTACCCTAGAGATTCGAGCACACTTTTTGCTCTGTGCCTAACCACGTATGGTGGATACCTATTTTTAAGACGCTTAAGTTATCGTCATCACAGATTACCGCGTGGAGTTAGCCAATAGTCAGATTTATTATTGCTATGAGGATGAAAAAGGTTAACTGAACAAAACAGCATAATGAATTGATTAGCAAGTGTTAATAGTGAACCTAATGTAATTAAAATCGATGGGTGTCTATTTGATTTTATGAGCAATGCTTTAGGCTCGATAGGTAATAAAAGACACCTATCGAGTCAGTTATATTGGTGATTTATCAGCACTGAATTATCAGCATTGAGGACTGAAATATTGTGTCGATGCGAATCGATGACCAATTACTTAGCTTAGAATCAATTGTTAATCTAGAATCAATTTTTTAACTAAGTCTCTTTGATTTACTGGCATATTTTTTAAATAATTTGAACACCGTGTAATCGTTGCAATACTCACTTGATGTTCTGCAGCAATTTGTCTCTGACTCAATTCCCCTGCTAATAACGTTTGGAACACCTGTAAACGCCCAGAAACTGCACTTCGCTCTTCTTCGGTTAATAATAAATGAAACAACACCGACAAATCATCTTCATTTGCATGGGTTAATATTTTTTCTACCACTAAATTCCAATTGGCACGCATTGTTTTTTCTCTTTTTAGTAATGCCCAGACATTACAAGTGTACCAAGGAAAGACGTCGATTAGCAAAATTGCTACCGATAAACTTGTAATGAAAAATGAAAAATAACTGCGGGATGCTATTGATGAAAGATATCGCAAAATGCTTATAAAATTGTGTAGAATGAGATGTAATACCCTCATAACTAAGCGCTAAAAACTCGACTAAGCAGTAGGCTGAACACTTAATGGTTAGCACTTTAGTTAAAATTTAGCATAATTATGTGGATATCTGTGCTTATGGAACCGGTACCACCCACAAAAAAGTGAAGGATGACGATGAAAAAGATATTACTAACGGTTGCGGCAACCGCAATGATGATCCCTGCTGTGTTTGCGAATAATTTTGAAGAACCTGCAGATGCCATTGAATACCGCCAAGCTGCTTTCGGCTTAATTGCTTATAACTTTGGTGATATGGGCGCTATGCTAAAAGGTAAAAAACCTTTTGATGCTGCTGTATTTAGTGCTCGTGCAGATAATGTTGCAGCGCTATCAAAAATACCACATGAAGGTTTTATTGCTGGTTCAGATAAAGGTGATACCGAAGCACTAGCTAAAATTTGGCAAGATAAAGCCGATTTTGATAGCAAAATGACTGCATTTCAAGATAATGCCGCGGCATTAGCTGTTGCAGCTAAATCAAGCGATAAAAATAGCATTAAACAAGCTTTTGCTAACACTGGTAAAAGCTGTAAAGGTTGTCACGACGTTTACAAAAAAGACTAATTTGATTAGTTAGCTCTGGTGAGTATAAGTAGCTCTACTCAATAGTGAAAATGATAAAAGCCCATCTTTATGGGCTTTTATATTGGCTTTAATTAACCTGGAATTATAAAAAACTGACCACAGGTTCGAGTAACAACCACCAAATAGCAGCAAAAATAACTGACACGATAACTAACGCCATCCAAGGCGAACGCAACATAGGTGAAGTGACCTGCTCGGTAACTTGTTTATAACCGCTGAACATGGCTTTAAGTACATTGTCACCCTTAAAAACATGCACTAACACGGCAATAATATGTACCGCAGCCAAAACCAAAATAAGATTGAAATTAATTTTATGCAGCCAGGTTAGCCACCCCGCAGTATCTGACGAAACGAGATATATCAGCGGACCTTCAGTAAAAATATCATCTGTTGCAAATAAACCGGTACTTAACTGCAACACAAGCGATCCCAGCAACACAATCACCATATAACCACCTAGTGGATTATGCCCAAGTGACGAAGGTTTAGGCTGGGCTTTCGCGTAAGCGATAACTTTTTTAGGTGCAACAAAAAAATGTGTAAACTTAGCGGTGTCACTTCCGATAAAGCCCCAAATTAATCTAAATGTAATCAGAGTCATCAATAGATACGCCAATATCTGATGCCACTGCATTTCACCTATTTCGGCTGTCCACCATAATCCGCCAATTAAACACACCATAGCCCAATGGAAAAAACGTGTTGGAAAATCCCATACCTTTATTTTTTGTTGTTCTATACTCATTAATAACCTGCTTATTACTATTCTTTACTGACAAATTATAAACTCATCAGTAATAAATAAAACAAGAAGGTTTACAAACTAATACAAATAAACATGCTTACGCAGCTAAAAAAGACAACCAAAGAAGCTTTGCTTTATAAAGAGGATGAACCTAACGAGAAGTAATAAATCAATGTCAGCTAAGTAACCAGTAACATAGGATAAAGGAGCATGCTTGTAGAGCGTTTATGAATAAGACAACCCCATACAAAATCGTGCTTGAAATTGTATGAAAAAACCTCAGAAAGGCTAATTAAGTATTAACTTATCCATACAAATATGAGCCTATATTGACAGCATTACAAGCATATTTAATGGCTTTTTTGTTCAAAACGTCTAAGAGATCAAATATGCAGCACTCGATATATAAAGTCGGTAAAAGTGTGATATAGATCACGAATTTTATGGTTAACCTTGGTAATCTGGAGTTAAGCAAACAACAAGAAGGTTCTAAATATGCTGAAAATCACTAGCAAACAACTTGAAGTCACTGCCCTTATCCGTGAACGTATTGAAGGACGATTAGAAAAATTAAGTCGACATGATATTCAATTAATTAACCCGCACGTCATTATTACTCAAGAAAAGCAGTTGTTTAAAATAGAGGCATCAGTTGGATTACCTAGTGGAGATTTATTCGCCCAGGCAAAAAGTGAAAACCTATACGCAGCAATTACTGCAATGGGACAAAAGCTGGAAAAACAGCTAAATCGCCTGACCCACAAACCCCAGGCTCAACGCCATGTATCATTACCAAATGACACAGAAAGCGAATTTGAGTATGTTTATAAGGAGGAAAACGCCGCTTGATATTATTTATCTCTCACCAGCGCACCTTCGGGTGCGCTTTCTTTTGTCTATAATCCAATACTCAAGCCTTGATGAGTAAATTTACGTTGACAGTCGCCTGTCAGAGCTTTAGTTTTACTCCATGAACAAAAAAATATTCAGCCTTTTTATTTTCTTTTTTATTCAGCCCACCTCTGGAGGCGGATTTTCTGTGTAAAAACGAAAATGAAAATTCTAAAGCCTCCCAACTGGGAG
Organism: Shewanella sp. AC34-MNA-CIBAN-0136; assembly: GCF_040309945.1. NCBI lineage: Bacteria > Pseudomonadati > Pseudomonadota > Gammaproteobacteria > Alteromonadales > Shewanellaceae > Shewanella > Shewanella sp. AC34-MNA-CIBAN-0136. The sequence goes on from NZ_JBEOPJ010000008.1 coordinate 120,659, forward strand.
GCTTTTTTGTCTTATAAACTCTGCCGTATCTAGTCATGCGCCAGTATGTAGCGTCACATTGAGGTCAATATGCAAAAACCACCTGAGTTAAGTCAAACTCGTGAACAGATAACTGCCTTGGATAAATCCTTATTAGCGTTATTATCTCAGCGCCGCCAATTGAGCCTAAATGTTGCACGCAGCAAAGAAGTTGATGTTAGACCTATACGAGATACACAACGAGAAAAAGAACTACTTGAAAGACTGGTACAGCAAGGGCGCGACCAAGGACTTGATGCACATTTTGTGATATCACTTTATCAAAGCATTATTGAAGACTCGGTTTTATTTCAACAAACGTATCTTCATGGTAGAGCTAACCCAGACACTCAAAAGCAGCAATATACTGTGGCTTATTTGGGTGCTAGGGGTTCTTACTCTTACTTAGCTGCAAGCCGTTACTGTTCACGCCGTCAAGTCGAAATGCTTGATTTCGGCTGCAAAAGTTTTGATGAAATTGTTAATGCCGTTGAATCTGGTCATGCCGATTATGGTTTTTTACCGATTGAAAATACCTCTTCAGGATCTATCAATGAAGTGTATGACGTACTGCAACATACAACGCTGTCAATTGTTGGCGAAACAACTATTGAAGTGAGTCATTGTTTACTCACTAAACCCAACAGTAAACTATCTGATATCAAGACTATTTACGCTCACCCGCAGCCGATCAGTCAATGCAGTCGCTATTTAAGTCAACATCCTCATATCAAACTTGAATATTGTTCTAGTAGTGCTGAAGCCATGACAAAAGTTGTCGAGGCGGACAGCAATACTGTCGCAGCCATAGGCAGTGCTGAAGGCGGAGCCCTGTATCAGTTAATTGCGATGGAGCAAGGTTTAGCTAACCAAAAAATCAATCAGAGTCGTTTTATTGTTGTCGCTAGAAAAGCCTCTGCGGTGCCTTCTCAGCTGCCAGCAAAAACCACCTTGATCATGGCGACAGGACAGAAGCCAGGAGCATTAGTAGAAGCATTATTGGTACTTAAAGCTCATAATTTGAATATGAGTAAGTTAGAATCTCGTCCAATACCTGGAACACCATGGGAGGAGATGTTTTACCTCGATATTGATGGCAACTTGGCTACTACCGAAGTACAACAAGCGATTAAAGAGTTAGAGCGCCTTACTCGTTTTATCAAAGTATTAGGCTGTTATCCATGTGAAACCGTTAAACCTACACAACTATCGCAAGCTCAATTATTAATTGAACCCGGTAGCTCTAAACAAGAGCTAATCAAACCTATACCAAATAGCCAAGCTAAGCATTCACGCGACTATAAATCACAAGATACTCAATTGTTCTGTCAGCACTTACAAATAGGCGCCGGACAATTTAGCGCATTACAGCAAATTAACTTACCGATAGATAATACCGAACTGGCTACGCAAGCAAAGCACATCAAAGAATCAGGCTTTCAAGCCATTGTGCTCAATGATTTAAAACAACAACTCAATGAACAACAATTAAAACAGCATGCACAGGTCATCGAACAAGCTGGTTTATTATGTGTAATGCAAATAGATCAAGAACAAGAGTTTATCGTTGCTAGCCAATTAGCAGATATGCTGATATTAAGTGGTAAACAAATGTACAACCCGGACATGTTAACCTTAATTGGTTCCGTCAATTTGCCGGTAATATTAGAAAGAAATACCATGGCTAGTATCGATGATTGGCTACAAGCTGCCGATGCAGTCCTTAGTCACGGTAATCAACAACTCGGGCTATGCGAATCAGGTGTACGTAGTTTCACGCACCCAGAGCAGTTAAGCCTCGATTTAGCCGGATTGGTTGAAGTGAAATCCCGCAGTCATTTACCTGTAATCGTTAACACGAGCTTCTGTATTAATGCTGCACTGTTAACTACTCATGCAAATGCCGTTAAGCAACTTAATGCTGACGGAATTATATTGTTACATCAAGATGGTGTATCGCAAGCTGATATTATTCATGGTTTATACCAAGCAAAGTAACGATTAAATAACCGGGAATGACACACATAAAAATGCCGAGAATATTCTCGGCATTTTATTACTCGTAATTGTAAAAGGTAATTAGTTATTCAAGGCTATTCAAGGCTATTCAATAATCATACTGCTAGGCCATCATTTAAACTTATCCAGCCTTTAAAAATACGATAACTGAACCAACTAACACCCAGTAAGTACATGGGTAAACTCAGCCATAAAGGACTAAGCCAATATCCTGCAATAAAAAATGGGCATAGGCCAATAATACTCATACGTTGCCAACGTAGATGACTACCCAACACAGAGTCTGGATTGACGTTCTTTTGGATCAAATTAAGCCAAAAACTCAATAATACAGGCACAAAAAATAATGGAAAAGCACTCATTAAGCCGTAAAGAAAATGCCCTAAGGAATTATCTTCAACCTGTTGAACAGGTAGCATATTCGATGGCATCATCGACATGGGGTATCCTCCAAAGGTAACTAAGTTTACTGAGCTAACACAGCGTTATTTGGCTACCGTATTAACTAAACATAAGCTTTGTGTCACTATTTCGCAATAATTAGTTCAATTAATAATGCTTCATTTAGCGTTATCCAGCTTTCATATCATTAACAGATTGCAACATGGCGCGACTTTCATGTTGGAACTGCGGCGCAAAGTCACCAAACCATTTAGCGACACGCTGGAACTGCTCCACAAAGGCTTGCCTATTACCGGTTTGCAACATTGTTAATGCATCACGATAATTATCTAGATAATCACTAATCGCGTGTTGGCTGCCAGGTTGGGCAAAAATAATATCGGCATAAAGCTCGGGATCTTGAGCAAATAAACGACCAACCATGGCTAACTCTAAACGATAAATCGGTGAGCTAAACTGTAATAAGTTACCAATATCAGCTTCTTCTTTGCACAAGTTGACGCCATATACGAATGTTGAAAAGTGACGCATAGCCTGTACAAGTTGCATCGCTTTATCATGACGCTCTGCTTCAGCTTCAACTATTCGCGCCCCCCAAATTTCAATCTGTTGTAGTAACCATTGATACGCTTCTTGATGACGGCCATGACACACCACCACCACCTGTTTAGCGAGACTACCAACATCTGGGCCAAACATAGGATGCAGACCCACTACAGGGCCTTTATGCGCAGCTAACATTGCCGCTAAAGGTGCTTCTTTAATCGAGGTGAGATCAGCTAGAATACAATTTTCAGGTAGCTGGGTTAACTTGTCACGGATCACTTCGCAGGTCACATTTATGGGTACGGTAACAATCACTAATCCTGCACCATCAAAAATGGCAGCGGCATCTTGCCAATCATTTTTATCTATACTTTTAACTTCATAGCCAGAAAGAACCAACATTTGACTAAATAACTGTCCCAGCTTGCCCTGACCACCCACAACGACCACATGACCCAGATCTTGCTTAATCTGCTTAAACCCAACATCTTTTTCATTTAAGTAAGATTCGCGCATAAGTCGACGTAAAATATCTTCGATTAACTGTGGTGAGACATTCATTTTTTGTGCTTCGTCTCGACGTTTAGCTAACATCGATGCTTCACGTTGTGGGGCATAAATAGGTACTCCAGCCGCATGTTTTACGGCACCAACTTGCGCCACTAAATCGAGACGTTTACGTAATAAATGCAGTAATTGTTGATCCACGCCATCAATTAAATCACGAAGATGCTCTAAGCCTGCTGTGGTTTTTTCATTCATCTGTTTATCCATTAACCGTTAACAACCTGCAGCGTCTCAAAACGCGTTGGTAATACTGCAGACAACTGGTTAGCGCCTTGTCTTAAAATGGTTTCAGTAGTTTCCCAATCAATGCATGCGTCAGTGACAGAAACACCATATTTTAGCTCTGCTAACGGTTTATCTGAACTCTGATTACCTTCATTGAGGTTACTTTCAAGCATAACACCGATGATAGATTTATTACCTGCTTCAATTTGGTTAAATACATCTTCGCAAACGTTTTTTTGACGTTGATGATCTTTTGATGAATTACCATGACTGCAGTCAACGACTAAACGAGCACTGAGTTTCGCCTTATGAATTTGGGCTTCACTCTGAGCAACACTGTCTGCATCATAGTTAGGTGCTAAACCGCCACGTAAAATAATGTGTCCATCTGGATTACCGGCCGTTTGCAACAAAGAAACTTGACCTTCTTGGTTAATGCCCATAAAGCGGTGGCTGCTGGCAGCTGATTTTAATGCATTAATAGCCACTTCCAACTTACCATCTGTGCCATTTTTAAAACCAACAGGCATCGACAAACCTGAAGCCATTTCTCGATGAGTTTGCGATTCTGTGGTTCTTGCGCCAATTGCAGACCAAGTAACTAGCTCGGACAAATATTGCGGACTGATCGGATCCAGCGCTTCTGTCGCGATAGGTAATTCAAGTTCAGCAAGCCAAATCATGAGTTCTCGAGCCATTCTGAGTCCTTTCTCGACATCAAATGACTCATCCATATCAGGGTCATTAATCAACCCTTTCCAACCGACAGTTGTGCGAGGCTTTTCAAAATACACGCGCATTAAAATGTAGAAATCATCACTGAGTTCATCATGTAACTTTTTCAGCTTTAATGCATACTCTTTTGCCGCGGCAATATCATGAATAGAACATGGCCCCGTCACCACAAGCACCCGATTATCACGTTTATGGACTATATCTGAGACTTGCTTACGAGCATTTAGAATATATTGATAAGCATGAGTTGATAATGGAAGTTCTTGCTTTAACTCTGCAGGAGTCACTAGCACTTGTTCTGAACTGATGTGCACATTATTAATGGTATCTTGTTGCATACTTATCACTCTCTTTTGACGACAGACCAAAGGTCACTAATAGATTTATTTTTTAGGTATTGGATAGTACAATCTGTATTTTTGTAACGCTACACCATTACACCTTAAAAGCAACTATGCCTGCGCAAAGGTCCTAGAGCAAGGCTTATTTACACAAAGTGTAAAAAATCATATAACCGATGATATTTCGTACAAAAAAATAACCCCAGTCATACATCTTGTACGCGCTCTGCTCACTGTTACCGCTCTACTCGTCGTTACCGCTCTACTCGTCGTTACCGCTCTACTCGTCTTTACCGCTCTATTAGCTATTACCGCTATACTCGTCGTTACCGCTCTACTCGTCGTTACCGCTCTACTCGTCGTTACCGCTCTACTCGCTATTACCGCTCTATTCGCTGTTATCCCTTTATTATTTTTAAAAGCCCCACAAACAAAAACCCGCCTTTCGGCGGGTTGTTGTGCGAACACTGCATCTTTATTCTGTATTGGTAACTATTACTTAGTTGCCAATTTTTCACGGATACGTGCAGACTTACCTGAACGCTCACGTAAATAGTACAGTTTAGCACGACGTACACGACCGCGACGCTTAACTTCGATGCTAGCAATTAGCGGGCTATGCGTCTGGAAAGCACGCTCAACACCTTCGCCATTAGAGATTTTACGTACTGTGAATGCAGAATGCAGACCACGGTTACGCTTAGCAATTACCAAACCTTCAAAAGCTTGAAGACGCTCTTTTTCGCCTTCCTTAACACGTACTTGAACTACTACTGTATCACCAGCACCAAAATCAGGCACATCTGTTTTCATTTGCTCATCGTTGAGCATTTTAATGATGTTGTTCATAATTACTCCATCCTAGTAATAACTGAGCGTTGACTATGCGGACTTGTCCGTTTCATTCACGAACTGCGCTAATAAAGTCGTTTGTTCGTCAGTCAGAGCTAGATTTTCAAATAATTCTGGTCGTCTCAAAAAAGTTCTTCCGATACTTTGTTGTAAACGCCAGAGTCTAATTTTTTCGTGGTCACCGCTTAGCAGCACTGCGGGTACGTCAAGACCATCCAATTGTTCAGGGCGCGTATAATGAGGACAATCCAGTAAACCATCAGAGAAAGAATCTTGCTCTGCTGACGCTTGCTTGCCCAGTACACCAGGTACTAAACGAGCCACTGAATCGATTAACGTCATTGCCGGTAACTCACCACCCGAAAGTACGTAATCACCGATAGACCATTCTTCATCAACTTCTGTTTGAATAATGCGTTCATCAACACCTTCGTATCGACCACACACTAAAATCAAACACTCTGATTTAGCTAACTCAGTAACGCCATGCTGATCCAGCTTGCGTCCCTGAGGAGATAGATAAATCACTTTTGCCCTATCACCTGCAGCTGCTTTAGCTGCATGGATAGCATCACGCAGAGGTTGCACCATCATTAACATACCGGGCCCACCACCATAAGGTCGGTCGTCCACAGTATTATGTCTATCATGGGTGAAATCTCGAGGATTCCACGTTTGCACCTCTAGCAGGCCGTTTTTCACGGCTCGACCCGTAACCCCAAAGTCTGTAACAGCACGAAACATCTCTGGAAACAGGGTGATTACCCCTAACCACATATGTTGTACCTCGACTTAGAAGTCAGGATCCCAATCCACTAAAATCTGTTTCCCTTGCAAGTCCACCTGTTTGATGAACTGCTCAGGGACAAAGGGGATCATACGTTCCGCTTTGCCGAAGGCATCTTTGGCATTAGCTTTAATCAGTAGTACGTCGTTTGATCCTGTTTCCACGATCTGGTCAACAATACCCATGTTATAGCCGTTTATATTGGTCACTTCGCAGCCGATAAGATCACGATGATAGAATTCACTATCATCCAAATCTTTCATTTGCTCAGGCATGATCGCAATTTCACAATTTGTGAGCATTTGCGCATGTTCTCTGGTAGCGACACCTTCTAGTTCAGCCACGACAGCTTTACCTTGAAAACGCCACTGAGCGACCTTAACTTCACGCCAAACGCCTTGTTCTTTTATCAGCCAAGGCGAATAATCGAAAATACCTTCAACAGAATCGGTATAGGAAGTGATTTTTAGCCAACCTTTAATACCATGACTGGAACCTAACTTACCCAGTACAACTAGCTCTTGGTTACTACTCATCTATCTATACCTTATACGCAATTAAGCAACAGCTTTACGCGCGTCTTTAATCAGTTTTGCAACACGCTCAGATGTTGCAGCGCCAGTAGCAACCCAGTGCTCAACACGATCAAGATCTAAACGTAAAGTTTCTTCTTGGCCACGGGCCAATGGATTGAAGAAACCTACACGTTCGATGAAACGACCGTCACGAGCATTGCGGCTATCAGCAACAACGATATTGTAAAATGGACGCTTTTTTGCGCCGCCACGAGCTAAACGAATGGTAACCATGCGTTTTATTCCTCTAATGATTTGCTAGAAGCAAAAATAAAAACTGGAACTCCGTGTTCGCGAAGAGTCCCAGAAAGAAAGCCGGAAGATTTTACCTGACTTTTGAACTATTGCAACCAAATCTGATGATTTTTAGCTCACCCATTTTGTTGCAATAAAGTCAAAAATATAACCTAACCAACTGATTGAATTTAAAAATTACTAGTTTTGCTCTTGAAAGATGCTGTTATTATCGACCAGGAAACTTCATTCCTGGTGGTAACATTCCGCCCATTCCGCGCATCATCTTCTTCATTCCACCCTTGCCAGACATCTTTTTCATCATTTTCTGCATTTGGGTAAATTGCTTCAATAAGCGGTTTACATCTTGAATTTGGGTACCTGAACCGCCAGCGATTCTACGTTTACGAGATCCTTTAATCAAATCTGGATTCTTACGTTCTTTAGAGGTCATTGAATTAATAATGGCTTCCATTTGTCCGGTCATTTTACCGTCTTGAACCTGGGCCAATGCTTCTGGTGGTAATTGTCCTACACCTGGAAGCTTCTCAAGCATGTTCATCATTCCGCCCATGTTTTTCATTTGCTGCAATTGCTCACGAAAATCTTCTAGGTCGAAACTGCCGCCGGATTTAACTTTTGAAGCCAGCTTCATCGCTTTGTCTTTATCGACGCCACGTTCAACTTCTTCAATTAATGACAACACATCACCCATACCGAGGATACGCGAAGCAATACGGTCTGGATGGAAAGGCTCTAACGCATCGGTTTTCTCACCAACACCTAGAAATTTAATTGGCTTACCTGTGATACTGCGAATAGATAACGCAGCACCACCGCGAGCATCACCATCAACTTTGGTTAAAATAACACCCGTCAAAGGTAACGCTTCATTGAATGCTTTAGCTGTGTTGGCCGCATCTTGCCCCGTCATCGCGTCAACAACGAATAAGGTCTCAATCGGATTTACAGTAGCATGCAGCTGCTTGATTTCATCCATCATAGCTTCATCAACGTGCAGGCGACCTGCTGTATCGACAATCACCACATCAATGAATTTTAATTTTGCATAGCTTATTGCGGCTTTAGCAATATCAACTGGCTTTTGGCTCACGTCAGACGGAAAGAATTCAACCTCAACTTCTGCAGCCAATGTTTCAAGTTGTTTAATTGCCGCAGGACGGTATACATCCGCACTGACGACAAGGACTGATTTTTTATGACGTGTGCGTAAAAATTTACCTAATTTGGCTACCGAGGTTGTTTTACCCGCGCCTTGAAGACCCGCCATCATGATCACAGCCGGAGGTATTGCCGCTAAGTCGAGGGCTTCATTCGCCTCACCCATGGCTTTTTCAAGTTCGTTTTGGACAATTTTGATAAAGGCTTGCCCTGGGCTTAAGCTTTTTGACACCTCTTGACCCACAGCGCGTTCTTTTACGCTGTTAACGAAGTCTCTAACAACAGGTAAAGCTACATCCGCCTCAAGCAGCGCCATACGCACTTCACGCAGGGTTTCTTTAATGTTGTCTTCTGTTAAGCGACCACGGCCACTAATGTTTTTTAGTGTGCGTGAAAGTCTGTCAGATAAATTTTCAAACATTGAGCGGCTCTTTTAAGCATATCGATAATTGAGCCCATTATACCCAAGCCACTCTAAATTACGATACTTGCAACGCGAAGAACGTAAACACTGACTCATTTTGAGTAAATTATTGTAGCTAAAGGTAGGAAATTGTTAAATTTTGGGTCTTAGGTCACTGCCATATTAGGCCCTGATCATGTTAATCTAATAAAATAATGAAAATGTGATGCTTTGATAGTATTGTTCAACACTCACAGCGCAGTTTTTCAGCATTAATTACTATGATAGGTTGAGTCTCAATGGTTATTTTTTCAGCGGCAGCCATGCTGTTTTATTGTTTAGCTTTGGTTTTAGTAACAAGCAGACTTTTTCATGTTGAAGGGCCTAATCGTAAAGCCGTTATGCTGGCTTCTGGTATTGCCGTCATCATGCACGGGTTTGCACTTTCGAATGCGGTTTTTACTGTCGATGGACAAAACTTTAGTTTAACCAACGTAATTTCATTGGTTAACTGGATTATTGCATTAACGTTCACGATTACAATGCCTCGACTTAAAGTCATCATTGTAGTGCCCGTTGTGTATGCCTGCTCAATATTGTCAGTAGCACTTCTATGGTTAGTGCCGCCGCAGTTTATTACTCATTTTGAAATACACCCTGAACTTCTGGCACATGTAGTGTTATCACTCATGGCCTATAGTGCATTGATGATAGCGGCTATGTACGCCATTCAATTATGGTTTATCCAGAATAAACTGAAGAAAAAGCAAATGATGATGAGCCCAGCAATGCCGCCATTAATGACGGTTGAAAAGCAACTTTATCACCTCATCATTATTGGATTTATTTTACTGAGTTTATCGCTAGTAACTGGATTTGTATTTTTAGAAGATATGTTTGGTGACGGTAAAGGCCATAAGGCAATATTATCAATAATAGCTTGGGTGGTTTACGCTGCGATGTTGTGGCAACAATATACTGTTGGCTGTAGAATCCGTACCGCAGTGATTTATAGCTTATCGGGTGCGGGCTTACTATCTCTCGCATATTTTGGTGCTAGAGTTGTTAAAGAATTGATATTAAACTAATTTTAATATCTTTACGCTGAATATGCTTTTCTATTCTGTTGAAAAATAACCAAGATTACTTGACACTAACGGCCAATAATAAATAATGGCCGTTAAATTTATGACAATTTGGCCAATAGGTCAATTTCACACCACTTTATGGGGCCCCTTTTTTGGACGCTATATCTACCAGCGCACTCCTTATTTTCCTTTTGGTTTTAATCGTGATTTCTGCTTATTTTTCTGGTTCAGAAACCGCAATGATGAGCCTCAATCGATACCGCTTACGACATCTTGCATCCAATGACCACAAAGGTGCACAGCGCGCCTTAAAGTTACTCGACCGCCCAGATCGACTCATTGGCTTGATTCTCATCGGTAATAATCTGGTTAACATTCTTGCATCTGCAATTGCGACTATTATCGGTATGCGCTTGTTTGGTGATATGGGTGTTGCTATTGCAACCGGTGTTCTGACTATAGTGGTGTTAGTGTTTGCTGAGGTCACACCAAAAACGTTTGCGGCTTTGCACCCTGAACGTATTGCATTTCCATCGAGTATTTTATTAGGTTGGTTATTAATATTGCTGTCGCCATTAGTGAAAGCAATCAACTTAATTACCTCAATATTTTTACGTTTAATGGGCATTAAAACGGTCAAAACAAGTGACGCGTTAAGCCAAGAAGAACTGCGCACAGTTGTGCATGAAGCTGGAGCACTAATCCCACAGCGTCACCAAGAAATGTTATTGTCGATTTTAGATTTAGAAAAAGTCACAGTCGAAGACATTATGATTTCGCGCTCAGATATTTATGCTATTAACGTCAATGACGATTTTAAATTGATAAATAAGCAAGTGGTTCAAAGTCCTCATACTCGAGTGTTAGTCTATCGCGACAACATCGATGATGCTGTCGGGTTTATTCACTTACGTGATGCTTTGCGCTTACAATCCAAAGAGCAATTCAGTAAGTCATCATTATTAAGGGCTGTTAAGGAGTTATACTTTATTCCTGAAGGCACACCACTAAACGTTCAATTGACTAATTTCCAGCAAAATAAAGAACGCATAGGGTTAGTTGTTGATGAGTACGGTGATATTCAGGGCTTAGTCACACTTGAAGATATTTTAGAAGAGATTGTTGGTGACTTCACAACCTCAATGCTGACCACGGCAAGTGAAGACATTAATATCCAACAAGATGGTAGTTTCTTAATTGATGCCACGATTAACATTCGTGACCTTAATAAAGAAATGAAATGGAATCTTCCGATTGATGGCCCTAAAACCTTAAATGGCCTGATCATTGAATTTCTGGAAGATATTCCTGCAGCAAACACCAGCTTACGCATCGTTGATTATCAAATAGAAGTCATCGATGTTGCAGATAATATGATTAAAACAGTCAGAGTTTTACCCAGCAATTTAACGTTAATTGATGATAACGAGTAAATTTTTACACATAAAAAAGGCGCTGCAAGCGCCTTTTTTATTGCCATGAATTAGTCATTCATTACGATGCACGACGCTTAGCCTCTAAAGCACGTCGTTTATCACGTGCTATTGGGGTAATTTCTGCGGCTAAGTCTTTTTCCAAACCTAATATGAAATACAACTCTGCCATCAAGAAGAATGGCCCAATCAGAAGCTGATTGAGATCATCCATAAAAGCAGGTTTGGCCTTTTCATATTTATGGCCAATAAACTGAATAACCCAGCCAATAATAAAAATACTAATGGCAATGATAAAAGGATGTGAGGTATGAACAACCAGCTCTGTGGTGTATAACACCGGCACAATGAACAATACTAATCCAAACGCTAGGCGCATATGAAGTGCCATATAGTAGCCCAATACCACCACAGCTAATATCATTGCAACACTCACTTGATAATCTTGCCATGCAAAGCGAAGAGTCCCCAGCATCAAAAATGCCGACCAAATAATCATAGGAACGCCGACAAAATGCGTCTTTATATTTTGTGGATTTAAGTGCACGCTTTTATAAGTTGAAAGTTGTTCTACTGCCGATTTCATTTTAGATTCTCTCTAGTTAACCTCAGCTCAAAAGAAGGAATGAGGTAGGTAAACTGGCATCATGATATTCAATCTAATTCATATCTAATGGATCATTTTGGCTAACAATCCGTATTGATTTACCAATATTAATCTAGTGTGATGTCGTCGTATTAGTATAGAAAAAGACTGTTTGATGTCAGTTATCATCTCGTTCTGAGATGAGTTGTTGATATCTTGTTAATCTACCTCACTTACGGCCATTTTAAAAGCTCACAAAAAAGGCGCTAATGCGCCTTTAATAAATAGCCTAATATGGTTCACATCAACTTTCTAACACCACAGTGGCTACAGCATAATGTTTTTCATCTGCAATACTGATAAAACCATGCTTGCCCGCTAATTGTTCAAGCCGTGCTAGCGCGCCATCGGTAAAACGTACCTGGGGCGCGCCATTATCATCATTGTCGATATGGATATGTTGAAACGACACACCTCTGCCAATTCCTGTGCCTAAGGCTTTTGCTGCAGCTTCTTTGGCGGCAAAACGCTTAGCTAAAAATCGCTCAGGCTGTTTTGATTGCAAGTAAGTAGTAAGCTCAAACTCGGTCAGCACTCTTCTGGCTAACCTGTCACCTAGGCGCTCTCGCTGCTCACTGATGCGGGCAATCTCAACAATGTCTGTTCCTATCCCTACAATCGCCATTATTCGCCTCTGCGGCCTTCAAGCATCAGTTTCTTCATATCCCGTACTGCAGTGTCCAAACCATCAATAGCGGCTCGAGCAATCACAGCATGACCAATATTAAGCTCATAAAGCTCAGGAATAGCCGCGATAGCCTTAACATTGTGATAATGCAATCCATGCCCAGCATTAACCACTAAACCTTTACTGTGAGCATATTGTGCCATTTCAGTAATACGAGCTAATTCATTTGCCTGCTCAGCATCGGTGATGGCATCAGCATAACAACCAGTATGGATCTCAATATAAGGTGCGCCAGATAACACTGCGGCATCAATTTGAGTTTTATCAGCATCAATAAACAATGACACTTTAATACCTTCTGCAGCCAAACGTGTGACGGCTGAGCGGATTTTTTCTAACTGACCTGCGACATCAAGACCGCCTTCAGTTGTTAGCTCTTCACGCTTCTCTGGGACTAAACATGCATACGCTGGTTTGATATCACAGGCGATAGCGATCATTTCTTCAGTGACAGCAAACTCGAAGTTCATTCTGGTCTTCAATGTCTTTGCCAATAAATACACATCACGATCTTGAATGTGGCGACGATCTTCACGTAAATGTATGGTGATACCATCGGCGCCGGCATGCTCTGCTACTGCAGCTGCGTGTACGGGATCAGGATAATGAGTACCGCGGGCCTGACGCAATGTCGCGATATGATCGATGTTAATGCCTAATAGTATTCCGCTCACATCGAGCTCCTTAAGATAATAAATAACACAATGAGGCACACGATAACCAAAGTTATGCACTAATTTACAAGTGTTTGGTCCATGTGTTGGGTTTAAAATAGATTATATGCTAATCCGATTTGTTACTGAATAACTGCCTACTTAATAACGGCTTATTACCCAACAATGGTGTGAGTAAATAACGCATTAATCCTTTAGCTTGATTGAACTGTTCAGGTTGCAGGTTTTGTGATGCCAATGCTAGCAACATTGCCCCAGATAAACAGCCTTTACTATGAGAAAAAGAGCTTTCTTGAGTGGTTGCTATAGGGATAAAACCACTCTCTGCAATAAACCGATAGTGGCAACTGTCATCTAACGAGTCACCTTGGGTGTCATAAGCAAGAGACGGCAACGCACCTAACTCGAGTAATAAAGCCATTTCAAAATAACGCAGGTGGCTTGAACAAAACTGTTTAGCTAACGCCAGTAGTGCACGATGATAATCGAGAAAGAGACCTTCAGCTTGGTGATCGACTGACAATAGGCGTACTAATATTTCGTTTAGGTAAAAACCAGAATAAAGACTATTACCGCTCAGCGGCATAGCAGGTGCAGCGGCTTCAATTTGGGTAATATTTTTCAATCCTAAATTTCTGGCTTCGGATTGGGCACTAAATTGGATAATTAGCGGCTGAAAAGGTTGTAAGATACTTTTAATCGACCGTTTACCAGAACCGACTCGAGTAATGGCATCAACACGTCCAACACCCTCTACCAGCAAATTAACGATTACGCTCGATTCACGAAATTGTCGATGATGAAGCACATAGCCACGTTTCATAGTGGCCATGCCTATAAATACATAATCAGTAACGCTAAAGCCAATTTAGCTTTCGCCATAGCCTAAACTTCTCAATGCACGTTCATCATCAGCCCAACCTGATTTCACTTTGACCCACACTTCAAGAAATACTTTATTGTCAAATAAGGTTTCCATATCCAAACGGGATTGCGTTGCAATCGTTCGAATTCGCTCACCTTTATTGCCAATCACCATCCGTTTTTGGCCTTCACGCTCAACCAGAATTAACGCATTAATTTGATAGACGCCATTTTCCATCATTTTAAACTGTTCAATCTCAACCGTTGCGTCGTAAGGAAGTTCATCCCCAAGGAAGCGCATTAGCTTTTCACGGACAATTTCAGATGCCATAAATCGTTGTGAGCGATCGGTAACATAATCTTCTGGGAAATAAAATGGGGCTTCTGGCAATGATTCACGTGCCATATCCAAAATGCGTTGCACATTGGTGCCTTTACTGGCTGATATTGGCAAAATTTCATCAAAATCAAACTTTTTAGCCAATTCAGTTAGATAAGGAAATAATGATTCTTTATCTTTAATATTATCAACTTTATTAATGGCTAAAATGATTTTTCGATCGTCATTTCGATGTTGAATTTTTTGAAGCACCATCTCATCATCGGCAGTCCACGTCATACCATCAACAACAAAAATAACCATAGCAACATCAGCTAATGAACTGGCAGCCGCACGGTTCATCAAGCGGTTTATCGCACGCTTTTCTTCAATATGCAGACCAGGGGTATCAATAAATATAATCTGACTTGGGCCATCGGTATGAATACCCATGATACGGTGACGAGTTGTTTGCGGTTTTTTTGAGGTAATACTCACCTTTTGACCAAGTAACTTGTTCAAAAGTGTTGATTTACCCACATTGGGACGACCGACAATAGCCACCATGCCACAATAAGTTACATCGTATTTGGCTGTAGCCGTTGGTGCTGCTTGGTTCATCCTTGCCAGCAGTTCATCTAAGCTAGGCTCTTGGTTATCACCTGCTGGCAAGTCTGTTTTTTTGGTCATTTATTCAGTAGCTCCAATACCTGAGCAGCGGCAAGCTGTTCAGCTTTTCTTCTTGAACTTGCCACACCGGTGACAACTTTATCTAATTCACTAATTTTACATTCTACGGTGAAGGTTTGATCATGCGCTTCACCTTCTACCGCAACAACTTGGTAATCTGGCAATGGCTTTTTAAAACCTTGCAGGTATTCTTGCAAAATTGTCTTCGGATCTTTTTGATTAATACCCGGTTTTATCTCAGCTAAACGCTCTTGATACCATGATAATAATAGCTTACGGCACACTTCAATATCGGCATCAAGGTAAACTGCACCAATAATAGCCTCTACGGCATCCGCTAAAATAGATTCGCGTCTAAAGCCACCGCTTTTGAGTTCACCAGGGCCTAAATACAAATAATCACCTAGCTTGAACTCTTGAGCGATGATTGTCAGTGTGTCACCTTTGACTAAAGTAGCGCGCATACGGCTTAAATCACCTTCAGTCGCCTTTGGAAACTGATGATATAAGGCATCTGAAATAGCTATCGATAAAATCGAATCGCCTAAAAACTCTAAACGCTCATTATGTTTATTTGCTGCGCTGCGATGTGTTAAGGCCTGAATGAGTAATTCAATATTATTAAACTCATACCCTAAAGTACGGCACAAACGCGGCAAATTTTTAATGGGTTCCATCAATGTATTCCACCTACTCTATCAAAACGTACTCCGGTCGGTACCCACGTTGGTAACACATCACTCGGTTTACGATCAAATTCAAAACTAATCCAAATTGCAACGGCTTTACCGACAAGATTCTCTTCCGGGACAAAGCCCCAGAATCGACTATCGGTACTATTATCACGGTTATCACCCATGGCAAAATACATTCCTTGAGGGACAACGAACTCACCAGCAGGAAGACCCGCTTGAGGATAAAAGTGCTGTCTGAAATCAGGGCGCGATGGATTAAGCAAAATATCGTGTTCTACATCGCCTAATTGCTCACTCAAACGAATTAATGGCACGTCATTTTGGCTAAACTCACCACGATTAATTTCTACATGCTCAATCGTATGAGCAGCTGGGCAGTCAGATTTATTGACACACGCTTCTTGGATCATCAGTTGTTTATTACGATAAAATATCTTGTCACCTGGTAAACCAACCACACGCTTTATATAGTCAATTTTTGGGTTTTCAGGGTATTTAAATACAAATACGTCTCCGCGCTCAGGTTCACCGGTTTCAACTAGTTTGCTGCGCCATACAGGATCGCGTAACCCGTAACTAAACTTTTCAACCAGAATGAAATCACCCACTAAGAGTGTCGGCATCATCGAACCAGATGGAATTTGAAATGGCTCATAGATAAAAGATCGTAAAATCATCACAAAGGCGATAACCGGAAAAATCGAATGTGCAGTTTCAACTAACACGGGCTCACGAATGATTTTATCTATCGCATCTGCACTTAACTGAGTTGAGTTAGCTTGTGCTGCTAATAAGCTTTCACGGCGTTTAGGCGCAAAAAATACCACATCAATTAACCAAATAAGTCCACTGACTAAGGTTACGAGTACTAAAATGAGCGAAAAATAGGCTGCCATTACTGATTTATCTCCTGCTAGGTGTGTTGGATCCATATGGCTTGAGCAAAGGCTCAGAATAACTCAATCCAGTATGGTGATTAACGAATAAACATTCACCCAGTTGAGTGTTACAAAATATATAGTAAAAATAACGATAACGCCGCAATACGCGGCGTTTAGTGTCGGTTAATCTTTCAAGGTTGTTTTGGCAGCGAATTGTTGGTCATTTATACAAGGCAGAGGCTTTGTAGTGTAGTTATTCTACATAAAAAGCCGATAACGCAGTAAAAATGGCCAACAAACGCTGCCCGAAGGGTTCGGCTAAAAACGTTTTACTCTTTGTTGAGTGATTCTTTGTGAATCAAGTGGTGCTTAGATTACTAGGCAGCAATCCACTCGCCTCGATTAAAACGTTTTTATCTCGAACAAAATTTAACCAGCAAAGATCAACAGGCACTAGCAAACTAAAACAATTAATTATAATTAATCGTTAAGTTTCAATACCGCTAAGAATGCCTCTTGTGGCACTTCAACGTTACCGACTTGCTTCATGCGTTTTTTACCTTCTTTCTGCTTGTTAAGTAGTTTCTTCTTACGTGAAACGTCACCACCATAACACTTAGCGGTTACATCTTTACGTAATGCTTTAATACTTGAACGAGCAATAATCTGACTACCAACAGCAGCCTGAATAGCAATATCAAACATTTGGCGAGGGATCAGTTCTTTCATCTTTTCAACCAATGCCAAACCACGATGACGAATATTACTGCGATGAATAATCATCGCTAATGCATCAACTCTGTCGCCATTGATTAAAATGTCCAGTCGCACCATATCTGCAGGATCAAAACGAATAAAGTTATACTCTAATGACGCATAACCACGACTCGTTGACTTAAGACGGTCAAAGAAATCCATGACCACTTCAGCCATCGGCAAATGATAAGTCACGGCCACTTGATTACCGTGATAAACCATATTGGTTTGCGAACCGCGCTTTTCAATACACAAGGTAATCACGTTACCTAAGTATTCTTTTGGCACTAATATATTGGCTTCAACAATCGGTTCACGAATTTCTTCGATATTATTCAGCGCAGGTAGGCCTGAAGGATTATCGACATAAATCGTTTCACCATTGTTCATGATAACTTCGTACACCACTGTGGGTGCCGTCGTGATCAAATCTAGATTATATTCGCGCTCTAAACGCTCCTGGACAATCTCCATGTGCAGAAGGCCGAGAAAACCTATACGGAAACCAAAACCTAACGCTGATGAAGTTTCAGGTTCAAAAAACAGTGATGCATCATTCAAACTTAATTTATTTAACGCATCACGGAAGCTTTCATATTCATCGGTAGAAATTGGGAATACACCGGCATAAACCTGAGGCTTAACACGTTTAAAGCCTGGAAGAGGTTTGTCCGCGCCATTTTTTGCATGGGTCAAGGTATCACCTACTGGCGCACCGTGAATTTCTTTAATACCAGAAATCACATAACCCACTTCACCTGCACGAAGCTCTGTTTTGTCTTTTTCTTTTGGGGTAAAAATGCCTACGCGATCGGCGTTATAGTTTTGTCCAGTGGACATCACTTTAAATTTTTCACCTTTCTTAAGTATGCCATTCTTAATACGTACTAAAGAAACAACACCAAGGTATGCATCAAACCATGAGTCAATAATCAACGCTTGTAAAGGCGCAGACTCATCGCCCACTGGCGGAGGAATTTTTGCGATAATTTCCTCTAGTACTAAATCAACGCCAACACCTGTCTTTGCTGAACAACGCACAGCATCCATGGCATCAATGCCAACGATATCTTCAATCTCTGCTGCTACACGGTCTGGTTCAGCCTGAGGTAAGTCAATTTTATTTAATACAGGAACTACATCTAAATTCATTTCTAGTGCGGTATAGCAGTTTGCTAATGTCTGAGCTTCTACGCCTTGACCAGCATCAACTACTAATAGTGCACCTTCACATGCAGCCAAAGAACGTGATACTTCATAAGAGAAGTCAACGTGGCCTGGTGTATCAATGAAGTTGAGTAGATAAGTGTTACCATCTTTTGCATGGTAATCTAAGGTGACACTTTGGGCTTTGATCGTAATGCCACGCTCACGTTCTAGATCCATTGAATCTAAAACCTGTGCAGCCATTTCACGGTCAGTTAAGCCGCCACATACCTGAATCAGGCGATCGGATAAAGTTGATTTACCATGGTCGATATGGGCAATAATCGAGAAGTTTCTAATGTGTTTCATTATGCTGCAATGACTACTACTAAAATGATGAAAATTAAGGTGGCAAATTGTACCTGATTGGGGGGGTAATACCAATCAGATTAAACAATAGTATCCATTTTGGGGCGATTATTAACCATTACAGGAGGTTTTCGAGGCTCTGTACACACATTTTCAGGTTAAAAGAGATGGTTAAACATGTTACACGGCATCATAGGTCATCAGCATAAATGTGGAAAATATTCACTAACCTGAATTCGGGATAAGAGATGAGAATATGATTATAAAGATCATAAACTTAGAAGTTAACCATTATCAAAATTGTCATTTTTTACTAACAAGGCCAATTGACGCGCGTATATCTGGCCTATTGCAAGTTCATTCAACGCAGTTAGTAAAACAAAGGGCGAGCAGTTTGTTATCCCGAGATCAGGCTAACTAATGACTGGCACTGATAATGCCCACTTCTTGGCCTAAATAGGTAATGATAACGGGTGTGGCGTGAGCCTCTAGTTCAGTGGCGAAGTGCTTACCAATAAACCAGGCAACCAATGCGCCTAATGCACCAAAAGCCATAGCAAAACCATTGGTACTCAATCCTATTCCAGCAGCCAGCATATGCCCTATCATTGCCGATAAAAACAACCCAATTAACGGCAATAAATA
The DNA here is from genome assembly GCF_040309945.1 of Shewanella sp. AC34-MNA-CIBAN-0136. Lineage (NCBI taxonomy): Bacteria > Pseudomonadati > Pseudomonadota > Gammaproteobacteria > Alteromonadales > Shewanellaceae > Shewanella > Shewanella sp. AC34-MNA-CIBAN-0136. The sequence continues at coordinate 140,439 of NZ_JBEOPJ010000008.1, forward strand.
CACCAATGCAGCCGCTTTAATGATGACGCTTTCAGGTAAACCTATTTTAAGCAAATCACCGCTATGGCAAGGTCTTTCACTCGGTAATGAAAAACGTTGTGTATGAACCGAAAAAGCTTTAGCGATCGTCGATGTGCCACAATTTTCACTGCTGGCACAATGGTTACATGCACTTTTTAATTCAACCTCAACAGTTACCCAGCCTTGTTGATAATCAACCACGCGGGCAATTTCTTCCATCATAGTGGATGTGGATGACTCGGACATGTGGCTATTCATTTAATCAGCTCAAACCATAAATAAGGATTCAATTTTAGCACAATGCCGCTCATTGGCTAAGCAAGTTTACCGCTAAGCTATATCATTTCTAATTTGCCACTAGAAACACGAAAGCCGTGACACAAAATATTGTTGTCACGGCTTGCTTGTTAACGAGCATTGTTTATTTTAATACTAAACTATTGGCTATCCTGTCTAACGTTTCAGAAGGAACCTTACCGATAGCTACAACCTCAAGCGTACCCACTTTAACAACTACCATAGATAAACCATTACGAATAAGCAGTTCATTGGGCATCGGATTTTCTCCCGCTCGCGCGACATAAACAGAAATATTGGCTAATCCATCCGTTAACGCCACATATTCAACTGGCTCGTGAATACCTATCAAGCGATGATGATCGCGAACAACCACATCAAATCCTTCTGGTAACCAAGTAAATTGCCAGTTTTTACCATCCGTGCGTTCCGCTTGGTTCATCACTGCTGGCCACTCTTGCTTTGCGGCTTCAATTAAAATGTTCGCAGGTTCGGTTAATTCAATCAGCTCAATGACCATGGTTTGTTCAAGTAATTGTTTTTCTTTATTGAGGGAGTCAAAACGTAATGGCAAATAAGTGTCCATATCAATCCACACTTGAGCATCATAACGATTGTCATCATTGGCGAGTAAACGGATCATTTGCCCAGGGCGTCCAGCAATACGTCCGCGGCCACCTTTTACAAACTGATAGCCTTTTTCAAGCTGGCTTAAATCTCCCGCTAAAGCTGCTGGCCAAATTCCCTGAATACGAGGCGCTACCACACTGTAAGCCGGTTGGTCATGTTCTATAAACGTAACCGTATTACCCACTCGCACTGCATTTTTCGGCGGACCATTAAGGTATTCAAGTAAAGCGACTTCTTTATTATCGACAATGCCATGAATGTAAACAAGCGGACGGATATGGTCGGCTTGTAGCTGAATAATAGAGGTTTTGTATTGTTTATCGTGCATTGCTTGGCTCATATTCTTAAGCCAAGCTTTAGCAGATAAATCTTCTTCAGCGTGTGTTGGAAAGGTTAACACTAACAGTGCTAGCAGGATAAGGCGCAAGCTAACTCCTAACATGGTAAGACAAGGTTCTGCCGGCGGATTATGGATTTACCGCGGCATCTTGCACGCTATTATCATCAACAGCAACACCTGGATTCAAGCGTTGTTGTAACATGTGATCTTGGATATAAGCATTAATACGGCGACGCTGTTCTATAACTTGCTCATTAGAATAGCTTTGTTGATTTTGTACCGCACCAGTCTGATAGCTTACCGGTGACACACTCCCCACTAAAGGACGAGTCATTAATACCGGTAACGGTGACTCTGCATCACTGGTTTGGTTATAATTTTGCACCCCAACAATGGCCACCATAGCAACTGTTGCTGCAATAGCATATTGGCCAAACTGTTTGAAAAATGGCACCACGTTTGAACCCACTGCAACTTGCTGTGGAGTGCTAATTGGCTCGACTAATTCACTTTGCTTGACTTGAGGCATAATAATTGTCGGTTCAAGCTCAATTGCTGCAGTGATGCTAGCAAAAAGGTCTAAGTCAATGGCTGTCGGCAACTCGCCGCGCATTGCATCGCCTATCATGTGATAGCGTTGCCATTCATCATGTGAATCAACGTCGGCAGAAAGCTGCGCCAATGTTTTATCATCGGCTTCACCATCAACTGCTGCAGATACCCACTCTTGACTTGATTTAAGCATTATTCACCTATCTAAGGTTAAGGCTGTTACTTTTCCAGCAAAGGCTGGAGCTGTTTGTCGATTGCTTCTCGAGCACGAAAGATACGCGATCTTACCGTGCCAACAGGGCAATCCATTATATTAGCAATATCTTCATAACTCATTCCTTCTAGCTCTCTGAGCGATATTGCCATTTTTAACTCTTCAGGCAGAGTGTCGAGCGTATCAAAGATCACTTTACTCATTTGATCTTTCATTAATAATCGCTCTGGTGATGCAAACTCTTTTAACGCATCACTGCCTTCATAATATTCTGCATCTTCTATATCAACATCGTTTGCAGGTGCTCTGCGCCCTTGCGATGTAAGATGGTTTTTTGCGGTGTTTACCGCAATACGATACAACCAAGTATAAAATGCACTTTCACCACGAAAATTTGCTAACGCTCTATACGCTTTAATAAAGGCTTCTTGTGTCACATCCGCTACATCCGCTTGATTGCGTACATACCTAGAAATCAAACTCATCACTTTATTTTGATACTTCAGCACTAACAGGTTAAATGCATTTTTATCGCCTTGCTGTACTCGCTCAACTAATTGTTGATCACTATATTGTCCACTCATCCGAGCCGACTACTCCTAAATCTGTAATACTGATTTCTCAGTCGCTCGAATCCTGTTCATATAAGTAGACCTACTGATATGAAGAAAGTTCGATATTGAATTAAAAAAAATTAATTTATTTTACATATAAACAAAATATCTAAGCAAAATCACAATAAAATACGCTGTAAAAGTACCCTGTCGTAGTAATTTGATTTACTATGATCAAACCACATAGCCACACCATGATACCTGATGAAACAAGCAGTTGAACACCAATCTGACATTTTGGTCATCGGCAGCGGTGCTGCAGGACTAACTTTAGCACTACATCTTGCTGAAAAATCAAAAGTAATTCTTCTTTCTAAAGGCCCATTATCAGAAGGGTCAACATTATACGCTCAAGGTGGAATCGCCTCTGTTTTCGATGAAGGCGACACAATTGAGTCCCACGTCAACGATACCTTAATCGCTGGCGCCGGATTATGCGATAAATCAGTTGTGACCTACACCGCAGAAAATGCCAAAAGTGCAATGCAATGGTTAATTAATTGTGGCGTGGCATTTGATAAAGAAGAAACCTTAGCTGGAGTCGATAATAGTACAGCCCCCTACCACCTAACCCGTGAAGGAGGACATAGCCATCGTCGTATTCTGCATTCTGCCGATGCTACCGGTAAAGCAGTACAAACTACATTACAAGAACGTGCAATCGCTCACCCAAACATACAAGTGCTTGAACGTTACAATGCGATTGATTTAATCACCACGCGTAAATTGCATCGACCGGGTAACCGCGTGCTTGGTGCTTATGTGTGGAATCGCGATGAGGAACATGTAGAAACCGTCAGAGCCAAATTTGTTGCGTTAGCAACTGGCGGCAGCTCAAAAGTGTACCAATACACCTCGAATCCTGATATTGCCAGTGGCGATGGTATTGCAATGGCATGGCGCGCAGGTTGTCGAATTGCCAATATGGAATTTAATCAATTCCATCCAACGTGTTTATTTCACCCTAATGCCAGAAACTTCTTGTTAACGGAAGCATTACGCGGTGAAGGAGCTTATTTACGTCGTCCTGATGGCAGCCGTTTTATGCCCGATTTCGACGAAAGAGCTGAACTCGCTCCTCGCGATATTGTTGCTCGCGCCATTGATTATGAAATGAAGCGTTTAGGTGTTGATTGTGTGTATTTAGATATCAGCCATAAACCTGCTGACTTTATCATTAAACACTTTCCAACCATTTATCAACGTTGTCTTGAATTGGGTATTGATATCACCAAAGACCCAATTCCAGCGGTTCCAGCGGCACACTATACATGTGGTGGTGTGATGACTGACCTTCATGGTCAAACCGATATTAATGGCTTATATGCTATTGGCGAAGTGGCTTACACAGGCTTACATGGCGCTAATAGACTGGCGAGCAATTCACTACTGGAGTGTTTAGTCTTTGCCCGTGCGGCCTCACAAGATATTGAAGGTTTGTTGCATAAAATACCGATGCCTTGCCCAATACCTTTATGGGACGAGAGCAAAGTAACTAACTCTGATGAAGAAGTCGTTATTGCCCATAATTGGCACGAACTGCGCCTATTTATGTGGGATTACGTCGGTATTGTCAGAACAGATAAACGATTAGAACGAGCACTACGAAGATGTTTGATGCTTCAACAAGAGATTGAAGAGTACTATTCAAACTTCCGTGTCAGTAACAATTTATTAGAGCTGCGTAATTTGGTGCAAGTTGCAGAATTAATTATTCGATGTGCAATGGAACGTAAAGAAAGTCGAGGCCTTCATTATAATATTGATTATCCTGAACAAATCGACAATCCTAAACCAACCATTTTACAACCGAGCAGTTAAACGCTGTCAACGTCACTCAACTTCACATCATTAATGGCTTAATAATAGACGACACAGATTACGATATGCTGTGTCGTCTAACATATCACTCCATACCAGCAATACTCTGTTCTCGCCCGTTTGAAGATGTTGTAAATAAATAATGCACATTAATGGACTAATAAACGGTTTTTTAGTGAGTGTTATTTTATTGAGACTTCCATTTTCACCTTGCAATAATGTACCAGCCCCCTTGTCACCTAAAGTAAGCAAACAACGCCAACTAGATACTCTGCGCCAGCTGTAAAAAAAAATGAAGATAATGGTAACGAATAACAACATTTGAATGGCGTGGTATATCAAGGAAGGATAATAAGGCCAAGCTAAAAAGCTCGTTAATACAACAGCAAACGATACCACTAAGGCACCACGCTGCAAAAATGAAGCACTCAATGCAAATTGTTGCATATGAGTGCTAGTACTGACCAATACATCAACAGGCGGGTTAAGGTGCTGCTCTTCCACGGACTTTGACTATCATATTGGCGAACAATGGATCTGAACATTGTTCATGGCCCATAAACCAAGCAAATAGCTCCGGATCTTCACACTCTAATAAACGAATAAAAGTGTTTTTATCATCATCGCTCATGGCTTCGTATTGGGCTTCGACAAAGGGTTGAAACAATATATCTAATTCTAACATCCCGCGACGGCATGCCCAGCGTACACGAGCTATATTCATTAATTCCAACACAAATCTCCTGATGTCTATATCACAAGCTAGCTTATACGGTTTTCAAAATCTTGTACTTGTAGATCTCGTCCTGCAAATAAATCACTAAAATCCGTTGCCAGTAATGATTTTACCGCCGGATGTTGGATCATTCGCTCAGCGAACATCACATGGTACTCTTCTTTAATATCGGTGGTTTCACCAAGTAACACCATACCTTGAGAGAGTATATCATGACGATAAATAGACGGTGCGACAAAAATTCCCTGATTAAAATAGCCGAATGCTTTCATCATTTCGGCATCGTCAAATTCACCCAAGATACTAACATTAAGACTTTTTTCAGCAAACCAACCGTGTAACTGTTGTCCTAATGATGTCCGCTTACCCGGTATGAGTAATTTACGCTGCTCAAGACAAGCGGGAAAAGGGACTGGAATCGCTTCAGCCGAGAAGAAACTGACACCACATTCACCAAGCTTTTTCGATAAAATTTCAGGGAATTTCAACGAGCCGCCAGCGCAATCAGATAAAATCATGTCAAGCTTATGCTCACGTAAACGCTCAATAAGGCTATCGTGAGTTGATTCATAACACGCCAAATGAACCGAACCATCATCTGGAATAACAGTTAACAACACTCTACTCACTAAAGCTTTAGATAAAGCATCGGCAATACCTACCTCAAACAGCAGTGAATCATCTTTTTGATAATTAAGTATATCGAGCATTTCATAGCTCAAGCTAAACATTTTATCGGCATAACGAAATACTAATTCGCCCAACTCTGTAGCAACTAAGTTACGACCGACACGCTTAAATAACGTGCCTTTTAATCGCTCTTCTAATGCACGAATTTGCCCCGTTATGGTTTGCGGGGCCAAACACAATGCTTCAGCCGCTTTAGTCACTGAGCCTTTTTTTTGTACCATCCAAAAATAATATAAATGGTTATAATTTAAATGCTGCATATCAATCATTAACCTAACAAAATTTACTCACACTACTATAGCAAATAAACCGCTACTTCTATTGCTCATTAATCTATACCAATCAACGACAATATTAGTTCACCATAGATAGTTCACCATATTGATTAGCCAAGATTAGTCATAAAAAAACGCAGCCAAATGGCTGCGTTAAGTAAAGACGTAGTTACTGACTCCGTCGGCAATCCATCAAACTAGTGATCACTGACTCAAGCTCATCACTGTTATTGACATTGTTCAACGACACCTGCTCTGTGAGTGCTGATACAATTTCAGATTTCACCGGTATATGACTAGCGCAATAATTCAAATTCGCCGATTGATAACGTTTTCCTGCTCGGTATTTTAGTGCTCTTGACTCGTAATCGTTAGGATCTATTCTTTTCTTTGCCAAATCATCACGATACATTAGTGCACCATCTACCACACCTTCTAGATAACTTTGGCAAGTCGGTGAATCAGATGATTCTAAACAAACATTAAATGATTCAGCCGATACAGGAATAACAAAACTGGTCAGTAGTATTCCAAAGGTTAATTTATTCAATTTCATGATTTTACTCCATTTTCAGGCAGTACCTTGGCCAACCAAAAGTAGCCAATCACAGCCGCAAATAACGATCCTGTTAAAATACCTAGTCTTGCATAATCACCAAATGCAGCGGGTGAGTTCTCAAATGCTAACGAAGCAATAAACACCGACATGGTAAAGCCGATACCACACATAACAGCAACCGGTATGATATGCCTCCAACCAATCCCAGGTGGTAGTTCAGCTAACTTAAGTTTTACTGCTAAATAACTAAATAACAGCACCCCGATCGGCTTACCCAACAACAGACCCATGATGATACCTAGGGTGATAGGTTCAGCAAATGTATCAAATGACATATTAGTTAATGACAGACCAGCGTTGGCAAAAGCAAATACCGGCAGGATCATAAAGGTGCTCCAAGGGTGCAACTTATGCTCTAAATGCTCAGATGGCGAGGAACCATCTTTTGCTCTAAGTGGAATACAAAATGCAATAATCACTCCGGCCAATGTCGCATGTACTCCAGACTTCAATACAGCAACCCAAAGAATAAAACCGAGTAAACCGTAAGGCAGAATTGAACTGACTCCTTTCCTGTTCAGTGCGACCATCAGCACGATCGATACCGCGGCAATAACCAAACTAAGCATTGATAAATCAGTGCTGTAAAACAGAGCAATAATAACAATGACTCCTAGATCGTCAATAATTGCCAGTGCTAACAAAAACACTTTTAACGCCACGGGCACACGACTACCGAGCAGTGCCATAATACCTAGCGCAAAGGCGATATCAGTAGCAGCAGGAATAGCCCATCCGATCTGAGTTTCTGGGTTTGAGTAATTAAATGCTAAGTAAAATAATGCCGGAAACACCATGCCACCAATCGCAGCAAAGCTGGGCAATGATGCCTTAGCTACGCTCGATAGCGCACCTTCAAGTAATTCACGCTTTACTTCTAAACCGATTAATAAAAAGAATAATGCCATCAAGCCATCATTGATCCACAGTAAAAGCGGCTTATCGATATCAAGATCACCTACTCTAAGCTGCACTTCGGTGCCTAAGAAATCTTGATATACACCCGCTAACGGTGAATTGGCTAAAATCATCGCCAATGCGACGGCAACGATTAATAAAATGCCACCCGCAGACTCTTGGCTTAAGAAGTTCTTAATTGCTCGTTCCATATAACACTCCTAAAAAAACAATGGGATCAGTCTATCTGATATGTTCAAACAATAATAATCGATTGTTTCTTGATGTTAACTCGGCTTAACCGAGGTGTCGATCGTAAAGTTAGCTCTAAAAGTAAAAATAATTAATTGAACCTGCATTTCATTTGGCAATGATTTGCCGGCCTTGATTAGGTATAATCGATAAAAGCAAAAAAGGAATTGGGACCAATGAAACAGTATTTAGACCTGTGTAAACGCATTGTCGAAGAAGGCGAATGGGTTAATAATGCACGAACAAACAAAAAGTGCCTAACTGTCATTAATGCCGACTTAGTTTATGATGTTGGTAACAATCAATTCCCTTTGGTGACCACACGTAAAAGCTTCTGGAAGTCTGCCATAGCGGAGATCCTCGGTTATTTACGTGGCTACCAAAATGCGGCCGATTTTAGGGCATTAGGCACTAAAACATGGGACGCTAACGCCAATGAAAACCAAGCATGGCTAGATAACCCAAACCGTAAAGGGCCCGATGATATGGGACTGATATACGGAGCGTTAGGGCGTGCATTTCCAAAGCCTGATGGTGGCCATGTCGATTTACTGCAACAAATCGTCGATGATCTCAGTAACGGTATAGATAATCGTGGTGAAATTTTAACCTTCTTGCACCCTGGCGCATTTGACTTAGGCTGCTTACGGCCATGTATGTACGAGCACCATTTTTCATTACTCGGTGATACTTTATACCTTAACAGCACACAACGCAGTTGTGATGTTCCACTAGGGTTAAACTTTAATATGGTACAAGTATATGTATTGCTTGCGTTAATGGCTCAGATTACTGGCCATAAACCGGGTAAGGCATACCATAAGATAGTCAATGCTCATATTTACGAAGATCAACTCGAACCAATGCGAGATGTTCAGCTCGCGCGTGAACCCTTTGCATCGCCTAAGTTAATCATCAATCCAAAGATTAAAACCCTAAAAGACATCGAAACCTGGGTAACCTTGGATGACTTTAGCGTTGAAGACTATCAACATCACGATGCGATTAAGTATCCTTTCGCTGTGTAATAGCTGTTAGGTTAACTAAAAACGCCTTTGTTCAACTACTTGAACAAAGGCGTTTTTGTAATCATTTAGAACAATTTAGAATTAACTTAATAGTAGTTTTAGCCCTACCACAACAAGCAAACAAGCAAATATTTTTTTCAATACTGGTGTCGGCCAAGAACTCGCCGCTTTTACGCCAATAGGCGCACACAACATGGAACTAATGATAATGCCGATTAATGCCGGCAAATAAATAAACCCAACCGAGCCCTCGGGTAAATTGGGTACATCGAAACCTGCGATAATATAACCAATGGTACCGGATACTGCGATAAGCATCCCGGTTGCCGACGAAAACCCAACAGCTTGACGCATTTGCAAACCGCAATAACTTAAAAATGGCACCAGCAGAACCCCGCCACCAATGCCCATTAAACCAGCAATTAACGCTATCGCTGTCGATATCACCAGTAACACGGCAAAATTTGGCATACTGCCACCCGTTTTGACTTTAAACGGAAATGCCATTTGTACAGCCATTAACACCACAAAAATAGCAAAAGCCTGTTGCAAATCATCTGATGCAATTTGCTCAGACACAAAAGCTGATGCTAACGACCCTATTACAATACCCGGAAATATAGGCTTAAATAGCTCCCAAGGTATATTTCCACGTTTGTGATGCGCGGTGGCTGATGACATAGACGTTAAAATAATCGATGCCAGTGACGTAGCGATAGCGACATGAGTAATTTGGGTTGAACTGATACCTACTGAAGGTAAAATATACAATAGCGCAGGTACGATAATTAACCCACCACCAATACCTAACAGCCCAGCCAAAAAACCCACGACAGAACCTAAAACAAGGCAAATTAAAAATACCTGCAGTAAACTATCCACGATGACATCCTTAAAATGACGCTTGATTATGTTACGAACCACTAGGAAAATCATTTAAGGTTTTCCGAAGCAGATTCAATCGTACTGCTAATCGATGTTGATTAAATCTAAAAGGTTATGTTTTCGCAAGAAACTGGCTAACAAGCCGCGAACCTGGTTTCCATTTGACTGTTGTAAAATAGATCCTAATAACTCAGTGAGCTCTTGCTTTGATACACGCCTGAGTAAAAAATTGATTCTGGCTAAGCTGCCTTGGTTCATACTAAGTTTGTTATAGCCCATTGCGACTAAAAGCAGTGCACCATAAGGTTCACCCGCAAGTTCACCACAAACACTCACATCTAAATCATACAATTTACACTCATCGACAGCTCGTTTAAGTGCCCTAAGAATACCTGGATGATAACTATCAAATAACGAACTCACACTCGGATTATTACGATCGACGGCCAGTAAATATTGCGTTAAATCGTTACTGCCCACCGACACGAAGTCGACCCGTTTTGCCACATCTTGCAATTGATACAACAATGCAGGAACTTCAAGCATAACGCCGACCTTCGGCCTCACTAAAATAGTCTTTAGTTCTTGGCTTAGTTCGGTAAACGCTTGCTCTAAATATTTTAATGTTTGATCTATCTCATCCAGATTACTCACCATTGGTAGTAATATTTGTAATTGATTGCCGTTTCCAGCAGCTTGCAGCATCGCGCGCAATTGCACTAAAAACAACTCAGGATGATCAAGCGATAAACGAATGCCACGCCAACCTAAAAACGGATTGTCTTCTTTAATTGGAAAATACGGTAACGGTTTGTCGCCGCCAACATCCAATGTACGCATCACAACAGGTCTATCACCAGCGGCACTCAATACCTGACGATATACATTGATTTGTTCACTTTCGCTCGGAAAGCGTTGATGGAGCATAAAGGGAATTTCAGTTCGATACAGCCCAATACCATCTGCGCATTCAGCAATTTCAGAAGCGATACCACTCAATAAACCTGCATTTAAATACAAATGGATCCGCTGACCATCTGTAGTCACTGATGGTAGGTTTAATTCGGCAGAAAATTGCTTTTGCTTTTCAACATCGGCATCAATCAGTAATTGGTACTCTTCAATCACTGCTGGCGATGGCGATACCAATAGCTGGCCACGATTCGCATTGAGGACTAATAGTTTTTGATCGATGTCGATTGATAACACATCATCAACGCCAACAATGGCAGGTACACCCAAAGCACGCGCTAAAATAGCCGCATGAGCATTAACCCCACCACGTTCAGTGACAATACCAGCGAGTTTTTGCCGTGGAAACTCAGCCAATAAAGTGGCATCCACTTCTTTAGCGACTAAAATAACCGGTTTATCCGGCTCTAACTCTAATCGACCGGGCTCAATAAGCTGTCGAAGTAGTTTTTGCCCAAGCTCACGAATATCACTGGCGCGCTCTTTTAGATATGGATCTTCCATTTCTAAAAACTGTTTGATATAGCGCAATGACACTCGGCTTACCGCAGACTCAGCCTGCCAGCCTAAAGCGACTTCACGGGCATATTCACCACCAAGGCTAGAGTCGTCTAGCAATAATTGAAATGCGGTAAAGATAGAGGCCACATCAGCAGACTTTTCACGCTCAAAACGTTGCGATATAGACGACAACATGTCTTTACAACGCTGCATGGCCAACTTTAAGCGCTGAATTTCAACATCTATATCGAAGCAGCTGACCTCGGGTTGTTCCAGAGAAATAACACCGCCTAATACCAGGCCATGAGCAATCGCAATACCACTTGATGCATTAACACCACTGAAAACCACTTGCTGTTGCACATTAGTAACAGCCGCTTTGTGTTTCAAGCTGCGCACAACCACCGCCAACTGAGCGGCTAAGGTCATTAAAAATGCTTCTTCACTTTCACTGAACTGACGGGCTTCTGGCTGTTGCACCACAATAACGCCCACAACCTGTTTTTGAAAAATAATCGGCACAGCCAAAAATGCACGATATTCTTCTTCTTCAGCTTCGGGAAATAATTTAAAACGAGGATGAATACGGGCATCGGCAAGATTAACGGCTTCTTCACGCTCAGCAACTAAGCCTACTAAACCTTGCGATAATGGCATGCTCACTCGGCCAACGGCAGATTGCTGTAAACCTTCGGTAGCGGATAACACTAGATGTTGTTGTTCAAGGATATAAATAGAACAGCAATGGGTAGCCATCGCTAATCGAGTTTGTGACACTAATATATTTAATGCACTTTCAAGGCTGCTGGCTCTGGCAACAGCTTGAGTGATATCCCTGAGCATATTTAACACTGTTTCAATCCTCTTTGAAATCAGTTAACTCCGTTGTTTGCTTCGTTTTTTACTAAACTCGCGCGTTTGCAGCGCTAATGTCGTCGATGCGAACTCTTTCATTACCTTTCTATATACGTCGCGCTTAAAAGACACAACCTGACGAACAGGATACCAATAACTCACCCAACGCCAATCATCAAACTCAGGATGACCAGAAGAATTCAAGTTAATAGTATTATCGTGACCTTTCAATTGTAGTAAAAACCATTTCTGTTTTTGGCCAATGCAAACAGGTTTGCTTTCTTGGCGTACCAAACGCTTGGGTAACCGATAACGTAACCAAGATCGAGTGGATGTTAAAATTTGAACATGCTCAGGTCTGAGTCCCACTTCTTCGTAAAGTTCGCGATACATGGCTTCTTCTACTGATTCGCCATCATCTAACCCACCTTGTGGAAACTGCCATGAATGTTGACCAAAACGTCTGGCCCACATAACTTGTCCAAATTTATTACAGATAATGATGCCCACATTTGCGCGAAAGCCGTCGCTATCAATCACATGGACTCCAAAAATAACAAATTTTATATCGTCTGATTGTTTCACAAAGCATGCCTATCGGCAAACCTCTATTTACTGTGGATAATTGAATAACAATGTTAATAAATCAAAATTATCAACAATTAAACCAAGCTACCCTGTGGATTATCCACAAAATCTGTGGATATCTCTGTTCGAAACTTTGCTAAAGCTTGATAACAGGCTAAAATTTAGTTGCACCCTTTCTAAGGTAAACTGCTTTTTATTATAAAATACTGCAATATAATTAGTAACTTAAAAAAAATTATAAATTAACATTATAGCAAATCGCCGCTATCGTACAAAAAACAAACAACACCAATTAAGATAGCCAATCACTCATTTAGCAACTTAAGTTATACACAAATAACAAGGCTTATTTTAAATTAAACCCGCTAAAAAGCTGTTTTATTGCGTTGACTTGGTGTTTTTAATCAGTTAAAGACAGGTTTTATTACACTTATCCATTAAATCTGTGGATAAGTATGTGTGAAATGTAGGGGAAAAACGAGTGTAACTCGGGACAAGTATAATATAAAAACAACCACAACCTAAAAAGAACTTTTAAAACAACCGATTACAAAGGAATTCAATCAAATAACTTTAATCAACTAAAACATGGTCGTTTTTCAACCACATCGCAAATAACTAACTAAACTTGTTCTCGACGAATATTACTTGATAACATAGCCTGTTGATTTTGATCGTCTATTCATTCTTTTTTCCAGAGGAAAATACTCATCCATGGCTAAATCATCGCCATTAGATATAAGCGAATTAATGCAAAGAGCGCACAATATGGCTGGCATTCGTTTAGCTGATATTGCGGCCGATAATGACATCATTGTACCAGCCGATTTACGCCGAGATAAAGGTTGGGTAGGCCAACTGATTGAATCTGAATTAGGCGCGCTGGCAGGATCAAAGCCTGAACAAGACTTTTTACATTTAGGAATTGAACTCAAAACGATCCCGATTGATCGCAAAGGCAAACCGCTTGAGACCACTTATGTCACCGTGGCACCGCTGACAAAAATTCAGGGTATGACTTGGGAAAACAGTTTGGTTTATCATAAATTGCAGAGAGTGTTATGGGTTCCTATTGAAGGCGAACGTAGTATCCCAGTCGGTGATCGTCGTATAGGCACCCCCATATTGTGGCAACCGAATACGGCACAAGCCAGACAGTTGCAACAAGATTGGGAAGAGATAATGGAGTTAATTGCACTAGGTCAAGTTGATAAAATTACTGCACGTCATGGTGAAGTACTGCAATTACGTCCAAAAGCAGCTAATAGCAAAATACTCACCGAAAGCATCGCCGAAGACGGCAGCATTCAGTTATCTAATCCCAGAGGCTTTTACCTTAAAATTGATTTTACTCAACAGATATTAACCAATGCCTTTTCATAATCTGCCGTTGTTACATTGCTTGCTATCTAGGGTCTGTTGATCATTAACATCAATTTTTCAGTGGTACGTGGCAATGTTTTACAAAGCAGAGCTTACGACATCTCGTGATACAACATGAGTAAGCGATAACACACAGAAAAAAGCCAAAAATGCAGCTCAAACGAACCAGCTAAAAGGTGTTTTTAATCTTTATCGAATAAATTGGTTACAAACCGTTAGCCTAATTGGATACTTCGTCTCTAATATTTATGCCGCTTTGTTAAATAAATAACAAGCCGTTTATCTCGAACAAATTTCAGCCACTAAAGTTCAACAAGCCCTAGTAATGTTGAAAAAACTTTGCTTTAGTGCACATATTTCTTCACTTCTATTGATCTAAATCACAAATAAACTATCACATGTAAGCAAATTTTCTATAGACTACCCCCCTTATATACTAAGTCATTTGGGCAACCACATCCTCCGTGAAAGCACGCCGTCAAACTCAAAAATTATTGTTCGCTATTTTTGCCTGGTGTGTAGCAATGGCTTCTTTCGTTTTTTTTCGCTACTCACAATCATCGCAACTGCCTGAATGGGCTGTTGGCAATGCCGATCTCGCCACGCTTGCCATAATGATGGGTGTTGTATTTGGCGGCTTGCATTGGATGTCCAATCTCATTGCAGATTTTAGCGCCATCAGCCGTTTACCTTATTTATTTTCAGTGGTGTTTAAAGGATTGTTTTTGCTCCTTGGGGCAACAACCTTGGCGTATGTGACACAATTTTTAAACATGTGGGCCATAGAGAACCACATGGTGACATTACGACAAATGCTCACAGTGCAGATTATTTATAGCCCATCGTTTCAGGCATTAGTGGTTTATCTTGTTGTGGTAAGGGTCAGCTTAGCTTTTATCGAACAAATGTCGCTGTTGGTTGGCCCTAAAGTCTTGCTCAATATAGGCCTTGGCAAATACCACAAACCACGTTACGAGCAACAATTATTCTTATTTATCGATATGGTCTCATCAACAGCTCATGCAGAAACCTTAGGTGATTATCGCTTTAGCCGCCTAATTCAAGATAGCTTTAGCATGTTAGCGGACACAGTAACCGATAATGAAGCTGAAATTTATCGTTACATGGGTGATGCCGTACTTATCCACTGGCCATTAGAACAAGGTATTAAACAAGACCGTTGTATGAATATCTATTTCGAATTTTGCCAGCAATTGCAGTGGCAAAGGCAATATTTTGAACAGCAATATGGTTTTGTGCCAAAATTTAAAGCTGCCGCGCATTGTGGCCAAGTTGTAGCTGCGGTAGTCGGCGTACATAAGCAAGAGATTAGTTTTTTCAGTGATGTATTAAATACCTTGGCACGGCTACAAGACCAATGTAATCCGCTCGGTCAACGAATGTTGCTGTCTGGAGATGTGGTACATCGACTTGAGCAACAAAATAGTCAATATGATCTGACTGATTTAGGCCCCATCATGCTTAAAGGTAAAAAACATCCGACTGAAGTGTATGGTGTTGCCCCAAGAAAATTGAATAACAACTAAAACTGAGTTTAATTGAGGTAATTGAGATTAATTAAGCTCAATTTCAATCATAAACATGCCTGAAACGCACAGTGCTATGCGACAGATAACAAAAAGGCTATTGACGCTTCAATAGCCTTATTAACGACACAAATCGCACCTTTGATATTGCTAACCTGAAATAAACCATTTTATCGATTCATCCCATCTCTCATTTATCCCAAGTTGCGGTTAACCTGGTAACGATTGTGCTAGCAGCTTTTGTTGAATCGCTAAGCCTAAGGTTCTAAACGTTGAAATACGGCTGGTAGTTTGACGCCAAACTAAGCCAATATCACGATAAGGAGCTTCACCCGGCGGATCCATTGCAACAAGATCAGTATCAGTTAAAATACCGGTATCAATGGCCATTTGGGGTAAAAATGTGGTGCCTAGTTTACTGTTTACCATCTGCACCAAGGTATGCAAACTGGTTGCAGCAAATGGATTGATTTTGGCACTATCACCCAATTGGCATGCTGTTATCGCGTGACCGGTAATGCAATGTTCAGCTTGGAGTAAAAAGATGCTTTCGTCTGGCATTTTTTGATAGTCAATGGGTTGCAAAAATTGTTGCGATACCTCTTTATGCATCACCATTTTAAACGGATCGATGCCGACTTTCATACTATGAAAACCACTGGTGTCGACAGGTAACGCTAATATTAATAAATCCAACTCACCTTTTGCTAAGGCATCTAATAGACGCTCGGTCGTGTCTTCTTTTAATAACAAACTGAGTTTGGGGTAGTCTTGCTGGCATAACTTAACGACTCGGCTAAGTAAGAAAGGCGCGATAGTGGGAATACAGCCTAAACGAATTTCTCCGGTCATCGGTTCGCCTTGATTTTTCACTAATTCAACTAAGTCATCAACATTAGTTAAAATATTTCGAGCACGCTCAACCACTTCTTCACCGATAGCGGTAAACATAAATGATTTATGATCACGTTCAATCAACTGATAACCCAGTTGTTCTTCAAGGTTTTGGATACCACTAGATAAAGTCGATTGACTCACAAAGCACATCTTAGCAGCACGATTAAAATTTTGCTCTTGATGTAAATGAACCAAATAATAAAGGTTCTTGAGGCTAGGAAGATTTTTCATATAAACGATTACCCTTATCCATATTAATTCAAATAATGAATTAATTTAGCCAAAATAACAAGACACTGATGGTCAATATTGAACAAACGGCCATAAAAAATGCCTCTTCAATAAAGAGGCATTTCAACAAACCGATTGTAGGCACTAATGTAGATGTTAATCTAAACTGATTATGCTGCCTACTCTACTCGTAATTACGCTTTCGCTTCTAAGTAAACTTTCAGTTGTTGTAAATCTTGTGCAGCATGCGCAACGATTTCAGCAAGCCATACTTTATGTTCTGTTTCCCATTTAGCTTCTTCACCGTGTTGTAGTAACTGTGAAAATTGCTGAATGCGTTTAAGGCCAACAGATCCTGCTGCACCTTTAAATTTATGAGCTTCTGCACATAACGTTTCTTTATCATTTGCATCGCCAGCTTTCACTAGGCTACTGACATACTCAGGCATTAACTGCTCGAATAACACTACGCTTTTCAATAACGTTCCAGCACCAATGGCACTGATATATTGCTCAAGCGTATTGAGATCCAATATTGAGTCTAACTGCGTTGTGGCCATAAAGGCACCTCTATCAAAATCTAACTCTATAAAATTACAAATATGATACCGAGTAAAATACCCTATGCAAGGCTTGCTAATATTTAGCCGCTATTTAATGGTAAAAAATCACATTTTTACAACATAACTACTCAACTGGTATTACCAATGTTTAAAAAACACTCACTTTGGTAATGTTTCGTCCAATTTATAACTAATAATAGCGATTAGTCTGATACATCTTCACAAAACCTAGCGCTATCTTTACTTTGTCCATATTCAACAGAGACATAATATATCTGCCTAAATACACCACACTAGGCCGTTTTACTTTGGCTAAACATTAATGCACTGCCTTGGCCACCGTATTCTTTAAGCTCATCCACAATGGCCACTAGTCCATCCCATCTAAATGCGCACCAATCAGGGGCGAGTAACATTGGTTTTTTGGCATAGGCGGTTACGCGGTGAAAGATAATCTCTTTTGGGGTGTGGCGGATAAGTTTTGCCGCCTCATAGGCATACTCTTCAAGACTTATTAGCGGCATAGGATGATAGCGCCATTGTTTCGCCATAATACTGCCTTCTACAATATGCAAAGGGTGCAGTTTTAGTCCGTCAACGCCAATTCCTAATACGGTTTGTAAACTATTAAAATAATCAGCAGATGTTTCACCCGGCAGCCCTAATATTAGATGGGTACACACCTTAATGCCTTTAGCGCGAGCCTTTTTAACTGTCTGACGATACTCACACAATTGGTGACCACGATTAATCCGTTTTAACGTGTGATTATTGGCCGTTTGTAGGCCAAGTTCCAACCACACCTCAATACCTCTTTGTTGATACTCAACGAGTAAATCAAGTACTTCATCGGGTACACAGTCAGGACGAGTACCTATATGAAGCCCGACAATATCGGCATCTTCAAGTGCTTGATCATACTTTTGCTTTAGCACTTTATACTCGTCGTAAGTACTGGTATAAGCTTGAAAATAAGCGATGTATTTAGCGGTAGGAATAGAATTAATATCCGCAGAGGTAGTACATTTTTTTGCAGATTGGGCGCGTACTTTACCTTCGGTTAACTGCATCGCAATCGGCTGTTCTCTACCTTGTTCGCCACTAAATGAAACAACATTACAAAAAGTACAACCGCCTACCCCTAACGTGCCATCTCGATTGGGACAGGTAAATTGGCCATCAATAGTTAATTTTTTTACTCTTTGGCCATATAAATGTTTGCAATGTGCCCCAAACGTATTAACGTAATCATCTAAACCCACAACTTACTCTCATCATCATTCCAAAGTTCGCCAGTGTAGTCAGACGGTAAACATCTGTCTTGGTGCTAAATCAATAAATGCTCTATCAATTCAAGCGCTCGCTAAAGTTGTGCACAAACTCAAAAAACGTTTAAAACAATTTAAGTAATTTATACATCACCTAAAATGAATATTTAGTCATTTAGAATAATTTTTTACCCAAAGACTGTATTTGAAATAAAATTCACTATTTTTATTTCAAAAATAATTCCCTGTTGTTGTTGCAAAAAGGTAAACAATTGTTTGAATATTTTCTAAAATTCTTTTTATTCAGAACGTTATAGGTGATATATCACAGTTTACGTTAACGTAAGGTTGGTGGCTTATAACGTTTTTTTAGTAATAATATTTCAGTTTGTTGCATTTTTTTGGTTTGACCTTTATTCATTCTCAGTTTAATTTGAATGGTTCGGGTGCATATCTATGGATATTCTTCAAATTTACCCCGAGTCGTATCAAGTAGAGGTTTAGGGGGTTTTTTGTATGAGCTTGTATCATCCCAGTTTTGAGCGTGACAATTGCGGATTTGGTTTGATTGCACAAATGGACGGCGACGCGAGTCACCGCATTGTGCGTACCGCGATTCATGGTCTCGATCGAATGAAGCATCGTGGTGGTATTGCAGCTGACGGACGCACAGGTGATGGCTGTGGTTTATTAATGCAAATGCCTACAGATTTTTTTGAAGCTATTGCGGCAGAAAACGATTGGCATTTAAGCCGAAAGTTTGCCGTAGGTATGCTATTTCTCAGCCAAGATGAGCAACGCGCTGATGAAGCGAAGTTTATCTTAGAAAAAGAACTACAACGAGAAACACTCAGTGTCGCTGGCTGGCGTAAAGTACCGATTAATCCGGATGTCTTGGGGGAGATTGGCCGGGAAAGCTTGCCACAAATTTATCAAGTATTGATCAACGCGCCGGTAGGCTGGCGGGAAAAAGATCTTGAGCGTCGCCTATATATGGCTCGTCGCCGTCTTGAACAACAGATCACCGATGACAAAGACTTTTATGTCGCCAGCCTTTCTGGACAAGTCATTGTCTATAAAGGCTTAATGATGCCAGCAGATCTGCCATCATTTTATACCGACCTAGCAGATATTCGTTTGAAAAGTGCGATTTGCTTATTCCACCAGCGCTTTTCAACTAACACATCGCCAAAGTGGCCATTAGCTCAACCGTTTCGATACCTCGCTCATAACGGCGAAATCAATACCATTACCGGTAACCGCCAATGGGCAAGAGCGCGCGCCTATAAGTTTAATTCGCCTTTACTACCAGATTTACAACAAGCCGCCCCTTTTGTTAACGAAACAGGTTCAGACTCGTCTTCTTTAGACAATATGCTTGAAATGTTGTTATCTGGAGGGATGGATTTATATCGAGCCATGCGCTTGCTTATTCCACCTGCATGGCAATCAAATCCTGAAATGGATGACGAGTTAAAAGCCTTTTACGATTTTAACTCAATGCACATGGAGCCGTGGGACGGCCCTGCAGGCATTGTAATGACCAATGGTCGCCATGCTGCCTGTGCGGTAGATCGTAACGGTCTACGCCCTTCTCGTTACGTTATAACCAAGGATCGTATCCTCACCTTAGCGTCTGAAGTCGGTATTTGGGATTATTCCGCCGATGAAGTGATTGAAAAAGGCCGCGTTGGGCCCGGTGAGTTACTAGTACTAGATACCTTAAATGGTCGTTTGTATCATTCATTTGAAATTGATAATGACTTAAAGCGTCGCCATCCTTACAAAGAGTGGATGGCTAAAAACAGTCAGACATTGATCCCTGCTGAGGATATGGCTCCAACCAAACAAGGTTCAAGTGGTTTTGATAGTAAAACATTACTGCAATATCAAAAACAGTTTGGTTTTACCCGTGAAGAATTAGAACAAGTTATTTGGGTACTTGCGAGCAAAGGTGAAGAAGCCATTGGCTCAATGGGTGATGATACGCCTATGGCAGTATTGTCGAAAAAGTCGCGTTCACTATACGACTATTTCCGTCAAAAATTTGCTCAGGTAACCAACCCGCCTATTGATCCATTACGTGAAAAACACGTGATGTCGTTAGCCACTTGCGTCGGTCGCGAGCAAAATCTATTTAGCGAAACCACCGGTAATGCTTACCGAGTGATGTTCAATTCACCGATTTTGTTATTCAGTGATTTTAATCAGTTACTGGGATTAGACAGCACTAACTATCGCGCCAACACAGTTGATTTAAACTATGATGCCAATGAAACACTAGAGCAGGCTATTCGCCGTATTACCGACGAAGCTGAACGCTTAGCTCGCAGCGGCACAACATTGTTAGTATTGTCTGACCGTGCAGTAGCGAAAAGTGCTCAAGTTATCCCTGCCGCTATGGCTGTGGGTTCTGTGCAAACTCGATTAGTCGATAAAAGCCTACGTTGCGACACTAACATTATTGTTGAAACCGCTTCAGCACGCGATCCGCATCATTTTGCGGTATTAATTGGTTTTGGTGCCACGGCTATCTACCCTTACCTCGCCTATGAATCTATTTCAGCGATGGCAAAACTGCATCAAGTCGATGATGTAACCCATTTAATGCTTAACTTCCGTTACGGCATTGAAAAAGGCTTACGTAAAATCATGTCTAAAATGGGCATTAGTACCGTAGGTTCATATCGTTGTAGCCAACAATTTGAAGCTGTGGGTTTAGCCAGTGATGTGATTGAGTTATGTTTTAAAGGCGTGATAAGCCGTATTGAAGGTGTCAGTTTTAACCATATTGCCGATGACCAGAAAATACTCCATACCGCCGCCTATCGAGCCCATGTACCGTTACCACAAGGTGGTTTATTAAAGTACGTTGAAGGTGGTGAATATCACTGCTTTAATCCAGACGTGGTGAATACCTTACAAGCATCATTAAAAGACAAAAACTACGCTGAGTACAAAAAGTTTACTCACTTAGTTGATGATCGCCCAGTGGCCACTTTACGTGATTTAATTGGTATTAAAGGTCAACTTAACGCCATTGAAATAGACACGGTAGAAGGCGCTGAAAAGCTTTACTCTCGCTTTGATAGCGCAGCCATGAGTATCGGTGCATTAAGCCCTGAAGCTCATGAAGCGTTAGCGGTTGCGATGAACCGTCTTGGTGGACGCTCAAACTCAGGTGAAGGTGGCGAAGATGCACGTCGTTTCAATAGCGAACGTAACTCGGCCATCAAACAAATTGCATCGGGTCGCTTTGGCGTTACTGCACATTACTTAGTTAACGCTGATGTACTGCAAATTAAAGTAGCTCAAGGTGCAAAACCGGGTGAAGGTGGGCAATTACCTGGCCATAAAGTTAGCGTTGAAATCGCAGGACTTCGTCATGCTCGTCCTGGTGTGACCTTGATTTCACCGCCGCCGCACCACGATATTTATTCAATTGAAGATTTAGCTCAGCTGATTTTCGATTTAAAACAAATCAATCCAAAAGCCTTAGTGTCGGTCAAGCTAGTATCAGAACCCGGTGTTGGCACCATTGCAACAGGTGTTGCAAAAGC
The DNA here is from genome assembly GCF_040309945.1 of Shewanella sp. AC34-MNA-CIBAN-0136. Classification (NCBI taxonomy): domain Bacteria; kingdom Pseudomonadati; phylum Pseudomonadota; class Gammaproteobacteria; order Alteromonadales; family Shewanellaceae; genus Shewanella; species Shewanella sp. AC34-MNA-CIBAN-0136. The sequence goes on from NZ_JBEOPJ010000008.1 coordinate 162,675, forward strand.
CTATGCCGATATGATCACCATATCGGGTTACGACGGTGGCACTGGCGCAAGCCCTATCACCTCGGTGAAATACGCCGGTTCTCCTTGGGAGCTTGGTTTAGCGGAAGTGCATCAGTCGCTAGTAGAAAATGGTTTGCGTCATAAAATCCGTCTACAAGTGGATGGCGGGTTAAAAACCGGTACCGATGTTATTAAAGCAGCCTTATTGGGTGCCGAAAGCTTTGGCTTTGGTACAGTGCCGATGATTGCGCTTGGGTGTAAATACTTACGTATTTGTCATCTTAATAACTGTGCAACAGGTGTCGCAACCCAAGATAAAAACTTACGCGAAAACCATTATCACGGCTTACCAGAACGTGTCATGACCTACTTTGAATTTGTGGCTCAAGAAGTGCGTGAATGGATGGCTGCATTAGGGGTAACTCAGTTCGAAGATTTAGTCGGACGAAGCGACTGGTTATATACACTTGAAGGCCAAACAGACAAGCAACGTGGTCTTGACCTTGCGCCAATTTTATATAAACCCAAAGTGCAGGCAAACTCGTCACTCACATGGAAAGAAATTAACCCTCCATCTGATATTGGCAAGTTAAACCAAACATTGGTTGCAGATTGCAGTGCTGCAGTTGATGCGGGTGAACCGTATTCAGGTCAATATGCAATCAACAATACCGACCGTTCAGTTGGCGCGGCATTATCTGGTTATATTGCAACTAAAATTGGTGTTGCAGGCGCAAAACAACCAATCAAACTTGGCTTTAGCGGTAGTGCAGGCCAAAGCTTTGGCGTATGGAATAGCCCTGGCCTTGAACTTAAGCTGTGCGGCGATGCTAATGATTATGTCGGCAAAGGTATGTCTGGCGGTAAGATCGTTATTCACCCACCTATTGGTAGCCCGTTCCAAAGTGAACGCAGTGCCATTATGGGGAACACCTGTTTGTATGGTGCTACTGGCGGCAAACTGTTTGCCGCGGGTCAAGCGGGTGAGCGTTTTGCTGTGCGTAACTCAGGGGCCATAGCGGTCGTTGAAGGAACGGGTGACAATGGTTGCGAATACATGACCAGTGGTATCGTGGTTATCCTAGGCAAAACGGGGGTCAACTTTGGTGCGGGGATGACTGGCGGATTTGCTTATGTATTTGATCAGTTTGGTCGCTTTAATCGCCGAGTAAACACCGAAATGGTCGATACTCAAAAATTAGAATCGACCATCCACCAGCAACACTTAAAAGGCCTGATTGAAACTCACTATGCTGAAACCGGCAGTGAACATGCTCATATGATTTTAAGTGATTTTGAAAACTGGTTGGATTGTTTCGTATTAGTTAAACCAAAGAATATTGCCGTTGCTGACCTGCTAAAAATTGAGCAGAAGAGTCCGGAATTAGTAGTAAAGGCAGGGTAATTATTATGAGCAATGACTTTCAATTTATAGAAGTGGGTCGAGTAGACCCCATTAAACTTGAAGCGAAAAAACGTGCTACACAATTTATTGAAATTTATCAGCCGTTTACGCAACCAGAAGTAAAACAACAAGCCGATCGCTGTCTTGACTGCGGTAACCCGTATTGTGAATGGAAGTGCCCACTGCATAACTACATTCCAAACTGGTTAAAACTGGCAGAAGAAGGTCGCATTATGGAAGCGGCAGACTTGGTGCATGAAACCAATACTCTGCCAGAAATATGTGGCCGGGTGTGCCCACAAGACCGTTTATGCGAAGGTGCTTGTACCTTAAACGACGACTTTGGTGCGGTCACCATTGGCAGTGTTGAAAAATACATTACCGATACTGCAATTGCCCAAGGCTGGCGCCCAAACATGAAGGATGTGACGCCACGTAAAGAGCGTGTTGCCATTATTGGAGCGGGTCCTGCGGGTCTTGGCTGTGCTGATGTGTTGGCTCGTAATGGTGTGCAAGCCGTGGTGTATGATAAATACCCACAAATTGGTGGTTTGCTCACTTATGGCATCCCTTCTTTCAAGCTTGATAAAGATGTTATGGCCACTCGCCGTTCAGTGCTTGAAGGCATGGGCATTCAATTCAAAATGGGTGTGACTGTCGGCAAGGATGTGAGTTTTCAAAGCCTATTAGACGAGTACGATTCTGTCTTTCTGGGTATGGGTACTTACACGGCCATGAAAGCTAAACTGCCCAATGAAGATGCTCAAGGCGTGATTCAAGCGCTACCGTATCTTATTGGCAATACTCATCACATTATGGGTACTCAAGACGACGCTACACCCTATCTAAGCCTTGAAGGTAAAGATGTGGTGGTGTTGGGCGGCGGTGATACTGCAATGGATTGTGTGCGTACAGCCATTCGTCAAGGCGCGAAGAGCGTGACATGTGCTTATCGTCGTGACGAAGCCAACATGCCGGGCTCTCGCCGTGAAGTGCAAAATGCGCGTGAAGAAGGCGTTAACTTCTTATTTAATCGTCAACCAGTGGCAATTAAAGCTGAAAACGGTCAAGTAGTCGGGATTGAATGTGTTGAAACTCAAATGGGTGAAGCTGATGCTAGTGGACGTCAACGCGCCGAAATCATTGCTGGTAGTGAGCAAGTATTAGCAACCGATGCGCTGATTATCGCCTTTGGTTTCCAAGCGAGCCCTGCTGCTTGGTTTAGTGATTTTGGCATTGAAACCAACGAATGGGGATTAGTTAAGGCCAAGAAAACCGACGACAACCCTTTCCAAACCACTAACCCTAAAGTGTTTGCCGGTGGTGATATGGTGCGAGGTTCTGATCTCGTTGTAACGGCTATAGCAGAAGGACGAGATGCTGCATTAGGCATTTTAAACTATTTAGATTAACAGCTTGCTAGCCCTATATAGGGCTAAAGACAGGCTAAAGGTAGCTTACCTTTAGCCTACTTTCAGACTAACAATAAAAGCTGTAATACCGTGTTTGCTTGTGAATTTTCGCGCATCTTTTGATGCGTTTTTTTTTATCTTTTTTAAGGACGATGATTCACACGGATAGCCCACAACTAGGATTCACTTAGGGTCATGATTTTGTAGTTGAACTGACTAAAAAATAGCTGAAAATATTATCTTTTAATTGTGGATGCTCATCTGAAAATTTCACCCCAATATTCAATACACCTTCAATGTTTTGAACTTTGACCATGCTACCCGTTAAGATCCCTGAAAGATCAGTGTTAATAGAGATAGCCACATGTATCTCTTCGCCTTGTTCAATATTCACCGTTTTGGCGTCTACCGTCAGTAAGCAGCCAGTAGAAGAAAAGTCGAGCATTTTTGCGCTGATTTTATTGTCATTGTGCATAATAAACACTTCTTGCTCGATATTAACTCGCAACTGCTCTCTGACTTTTTTCTTGATGATGGTTTTAGGCACACTAAGGCACAGCATTCTAATCGGTTGATTAACCACAGAGAATATGGTCGACTTAAAAGCAATAATGTCTTTAAAACCACTATTCGTCATCGCCCTTACCACAATTTCAGCATTCACTAGCATATGTTGATAAGCCTCAGAAAAACCTTTATTGGGATACTCAATCAAGATAAACCGCCCAACCTGATAACCAATTAAGCTCGAACGTGACTGCACTGTTTTACCATTGGCAAAATGAATTTCAATAAACAATTCCATACCTATGTCAATTAGGCGAAGATCAGCATACAACGAAGCACTTACTGGCGTTGTCATTGGTTATTTACCATAGTGTTACTCATCATAATGGACCTCATTTCTATCAATCTATCGACTCCAATAACACTTAATAACATTAACATATCAGGTTTAGTTTGTTAGTAACTAGCGTAGTGCTAATCCTAGCTAACCTCAAGCCTGAGCAATCGATACAAAAATCATTAGCGGCCATGGATAATTATTTCGAGACTGGCTGATGTCGAAATTATGATAGCAAATTTGGCATGTATTTTATTAATAATACGTATTGGCACATCAATCGTTAACCTACAGTAAGTCCATAAAATGCAGATAACAGCACAAAGGCTGTTTCATAACCTTCAGTTATAAACATCTAAGGTTACTTATACCAAACAGCAATAATTAATACTGACTATTGTATATCAGCAAGGCACAAAGCTAATGCTTATATGGTACTAATATATCAATTATCTAATTGTTATAAATAGAAAATATCTATTAAAATACTGTCTCGACATAATTATCCATGGCCAACAATCTCATCTCAAATCGCTTTTTACACTGACAGTATTATCTAACAAACCTTCAGAGTGATTGATTAGCCTCAAGCAAGAAAGTAGAATAGAAATCATTATCATTTATTTAATTTAGTTTAAAGAATAATTCCTTCATTCCTATTAAGGCAATACCTTGAATACTTTCTTAAGCAGCTTCACGTTATGGCGACAACAGCTCACATCTTCGGTCTTCAATAGATGCCTATTGATTGTCATCACTTCGGTGTTTTCAACTTCTTTATGGGCACAGAGCCCGGCAGTCTCGTCACAAGAGATATCACCAGAGACATCGCAAGATCTCTTAAAACAAACACGACAAATTCTTCAATTAGCTGAATACATTGGTGTTGATTACTCAGAAGCGGTGACCGAAGGTCGTATCTCTAATCCTGATGAATTTGCTGAAATGCAGCAATTTGCTAGCATCATTATCGAAAAAACTAACCTGCTTGCCAATGATGTGCCAAATTCATTAACAGCCGATGCATTGCAATTACAGCAAGCCATTGCAGAAAAAACATCACTGGATGTTATTCAAGGGCTTAGCCAAAAAATACGTAACCAGTTATTAAGCCAGTCTCCAGCATTAGTGTTACCAACACAGCTATTAGCCAAAAACCATGTTAAACAGCTGTTTATCGAAAATTGTTCGACCTGTCATGGTGATTTAGGCCAAGGCGATGGGCCTCTGGCAAAATCATTGTCACCAGAGCCAACCAATTTCACCGATCAAGAAAGAGCAATGAATCGTTCATTATTGGGACTTTACGATGCGATTTCCGACGGTTTAGATGGCAGTGCTATGCGTGCTTTTAGTGAGTTAAATGATCAACAGCGTTGGTCACTGGCTTTCTATGTAGGTAGTTTAGCTTTTGAGCCAACAGCTGCCACCACGGAGCACATCAAGTATAATGCGAATATTGAATTACAACAGTGGGTCAATAGCAATCCAACCCAGTTAATTCAGCAAAATGTCGGAATTGATAAAACCCAATTATCATTACTACGCTCACAACCTGAGCGACTGTTTCAACATGCTGACTCACCTATTTCAGTCGCGCGTACTAACTTGCAGGCTGCTGTAAAAGCATATAAAGCCAATGAGTTTGCTCAAGCACAAACCTTAGCAGTGAGCGCCTATCTCGACGGTTTTGAATTAATTGAAAACAATTTAGATGCTCACGACAGTCGTTTACGTAAATCGATTGAAAGCCAGCTGCTTAATTTTAGAAACATCCTAAAAACAGCAGGACAGGACAGCCAGGTAAATCAACAGTTGACCAGCATATTGGCTCAACTAGACCAAGCCGACACCTTATTAACAGGGCAATCACTATCGAATAACGCCATGTTTTCGGCTGCATTAATCATCCTGCTACGCGAAGGATTAGAAGCACTGCTCGTTATCATTGCTTTAATGACAGTGTTAATTAAAACCGAACGTCAAGATGCGATTAAATTTGTTCACTTTGGTTGGATATCAGCACTCGCTGCTGGCGTATTAACCTGGTGGGCAGCAGATAACCTAATTAGTATTAGCGGAGCCTCAAGGGAGTTAATGGAAGGCGGCGCGGCATTGCTAGCCGCTTTGGTGTTGTTTTATGTTGGTTATTGGATGCACAGTAAAACCCAAGGTTCTAAATGGCAAAGTTACATTAAAAATAATGTCGACCGCCATTTAAACACTGGCACCTTATGGGGTCTCACTGGGCTTGCATTTATTTCGGTCTATCGTGAAGTTTTTGAAACGATTTTGTTCTATCAATCATTACTGACACAAGCCATAGGCTCTGCCAGCAGCAATGAACAAGTCAGTTACTTGGTTTACGGCTTGCTAGCAGGTATGGCTATTTTAGCGGTGATTGCTTGGTTAATGATGCGCTACTCAGTTAAATTACCATTAGCCCGCTTCTTTGCGGTGAGTTCTTACTTCATGCTTATTTTAGCGTTTATCTTGGCAGGAAAAGGGATTTCAGCGTTACAAGAAGCAGCAGTAATTAGCCTTACTCCCTTCCCTATAGATGTGTCGATTAGCTGGTTAGGCATAGCATCAACATGGCAAGGCTTGAGTACGCAAATGGTGATTGTAGTGTTATTTAGCTTTTTGGTTATCCGTAATCGTGACACAAAATAAGGTTTAGCTTTGACAACTAAACCTTGAGTGCTTAACGCTTAGCATTAGCGTTTAACATTGAGCGTCTAATAAAAAGGCCGACTAAATATATTTAGTCGGCCTTTTTGTGTCGGAAAATCGCTTATTAATTTACTTCACAGTAAACTTGGTATCTTCATTTCTTAACATGTACAACGCAAAACACGCGGCCCACATTGGCCATGCAGCAAAAAACAATAGGTTATTAAATGCATCAAAATATTGATTAAATGCCGATAACGTTGAAGCACCGTGCATTAGAAAGATAACCCCGTAAGTGATACGCTTTTTAATACCCAATACAAACGCAAATACTAAAGCTAATTGCAGTGCACCCATAACATATGCAGCAACCTCACTCATTCCGCCTATGCCATAGAACTTCTCGAAAATTTTCATACTGTGGCCAGGATTGACGAACTTATCTAATGTCCATACCAGCATCACCACAAACACGCCTAAGCGTAAAGAAAGTAACGACCACTGCAGTTTTTTCTGAGTATCATTGCTAATTGATGTTTGCATCTTAATTCCTTAAAAAATATATAAAAATAACATCATCTAGGGTCTGTTGACCGTCTAAATAAGCTAAACTGACCATTACTGAAATTCATCAGCCGCTAATTGACCGAGTAAAGCGCAACTATGTTGCACTAGCAGTTATGCCATTTAGATCTAACACAATGAAAATTGGCATAACATGATTGAAATAAACTTGTTAACAACAAGGTCTCTTTCACCAAGTTCATTACAGCAGAAAAAATTATGCCTATTTATCGTTATCCTAATCGTTCACTTACCGCACTCGCTATTAGCCTAGCCCTGTACTCATCAATAACGTCATCAATGGCTACAGCAGCCGAAAACCCTGAATCTATTGAAGTCATTCAAGTATCAGGTAAAGCGATTAACGATAAAGGCATGTCACCTAAAAACAGCACTGTAGATGGCCCATTTGGTGATGGAATAGCATTGAAAGATATCGCACGTTCGGTTACGCCTATCACCAGTGAAATGATTGAACAGCTCAACATCACTGATTTATCTGACATACAAAAAGTCAGCCCAAACAGTTATTCAGCCAGCGGCTTTGGCGCATCAAGCCTACCCACTATTCGTGGTCAGTTAGGTGAGTTATATCAAGACGGTGTGCGTCGCCAAGCGGGCAACAATGGCTTTGGTGTACCCATGTCATTTAACGCTGTCGAGCAAATTGATGTGGTAAAAGGTGCGCCGCCAGTGCTATTAGGCACCAGCCAACGTAACGGTGGATTTGTTAACATACATTCTAAAGTCGCACCTACTGACGAGCAATTTAATAAGCTCACCCTATCTGGCGGCAGTTGGGATCATTACCGAGCTCAAATAGATGTTGGCACTGACATTGTCGCCAATCAAAGCGGTGTTCGCTTAAGTGCAGAACATATCGATAATGGCAGCTACTACGATTATTCAGGCTTTAAAAGCGACAGTATTTTTGTGGCATTTCGTTTACTGCCAGACGATGCCAGCACCTGGGACATTAATGTCGAATACTATGATGTTGAGTTTACCGACAACGCGGGGATTAACCGTCCAACTCAAGCATTAATCGACAACGGGTTATACGTTACAGGTCAAGGTTTACAACCTAACGGCAGTACTATTGCTGGCGCCAATGCTATCGTATCGCCAACAGGGTTAGTTGAGATAGATCGCAGCCAAGTATTAACCGACCCCGACAATATCAATAACGCCCAAACCTTCTTACTTCACAGTACTTATGTGCGTGAGTTAAGCGATAAAGCGACCTTTAAAAACATTACCTATTATCAGCATTTAGAACGTGAAGAAATTGCTCAAAATAGTTTTGTTGAAATTATTGATGGTGCAGATACTGCACAAAACAGAGTTGAATTAGCCTATAAATGGAGCGATGCTCAAAGCACCATTACTGCGGTGGATATCCGCTACAACAAAGTGTTAGGTTACAGTCAATTTACCACCGAAGCTGACTTACCTATCGATTTAACTGGCCCCATTGAAAACCGCCGTATTCCGCTTACTGCAGCACAACAAGGTCGATTAGTTGAACTGCGCCCTGGTGTGTTTGTGTCACCCGGTGCGCAGTACGATACCAATGCCGATGGCAGCGGCGATTTTTCATTATCTGACACCACTGACTCAACCAGCTGGCAAACCGGTCTAGCCATTCAGCATAACAGCCAATGGACAGATAAGTTTTCCACCAGCGTAGGTTATCGTGCCGATTTTTATAATGTAGATGCGCGCGATGCTATTGCCCCACAAGGACAAGTTGCTGCTAGCGATTCGATAAGTGAAATGCTTGAATCTGGTCAAGTCAGTTTGAGCTATCGCCTTAGTGACGATATCACTACCTATGCCAGTGCCAGTTATAACGAATCAACTTCAAACAGCATGGCTGGCGGCACCACGTTAGGCGCCAACAACCAAATTAGTAGCCAAAACTTTGCCACCGAAAATACCTTAACCGAAGTGGGCATTAAATATTCACCCACGGACAGTGCTTGGTATGTTGACGCTGCAGTGTTTGACCAAAAACGCAGTCTACGTAACCGTGATGGCAGCAATACCGGCATTCGCACTAAAGGCTTTGAAGCCCAAGCTTTTTATGATGCCGATCCGTTTTGGTTAAGCGCGGGCTACAGTTATTTAGACGCTCGCTATGATGATTCAGCCAGTAGCCAAGATACGGTACAAGTTGCCGATACATTTGATAACTCAAGACCAGATATCATTCAAGGCACTGGTATTGGCGCACCAAACTTCGCTTCATTTGCACCGTCGGACCGCCGTGTACAAGGCTTACCTGAACAAACGTTCACAATTAATGGCGGAATGTCGATTACTGAGAAATGGAAAGCGGGTTTCTCCGGTCTGTATACCAAGAGTTACCCATTGGACTATTTAGCGACTGTGTATATTCGCGATCAATACACGCTTAACATTAACACTCGCTATGATTTTACCGAGCAAACAAGTTTAAGGCTTGACGTCAATAACGTGACTAACCAAAAGAACTGGCGTCCGGTGTTTGAAGGCGGTTATTTCGGATCAACATTGGTTTTTCCTGAACTACCGGTTAACGCTACCCTTACCTTACAGCACTTATTTTAAGGCTATAAATTATGTTTAAAAAAATTGTGTTATTACTGATTGCTGCATCATTAGTGGGATTATTTTTCCACTTTAACTTGCATCAATTACTGACCTTAGAGGGCTTAAAAAGCTCGATGAATGACTTTAGTCAATTACGTGAAGAGTCACCTTTGTTGGTTATTGGCGGGTTCTTTTTATTGTATGTGGCAGTAACAGCATTGTCCTTACCTGGTGCCGCGATTCTTACCATTGCATCGGGTGCCTTATTTGGCATCGTCGAAGGATTAATTATTGCGTCGTTTGCCTCGAGTATCGGCGCAACACTAGCATTTTTAGTGTCGCGTTATTTATTGAGGGATTCAATTAAACAACGTTTTCCTGAGCGCTTAGCGGCTATTGATGCCGGCATTGAAAAAGAAGGTGGCTTTTACTTATTTACCTTACGTTTGGTACCAATATTCCCGTTCTTTTTAATCAACATGTTAATGGGTGTGACCGCCTTTAAATCGTGGACTTTTTACTGGGTAAGCCAAGTTGGTATGTTTTTAGGCACCTTTGTTTACGTTAATGCCGGTACCCAGCTGGCACAAATTGACAGCTTATCGAACATTTTATCGTTTAACCTTATTGTGTCATTTGCACTATTAGGTTTATTCCCCATTATTGCAAAAGGTATTGTTAACATGATCAAAAAACGTCGCGTATACAGCAAATGGACCAAGCCAGCTAAATTTGATCGCAACATGATTGTGATTGGCGCAGGTGCTGGTGGCCTAGTAACCAGTTATATTGCTGCCGCAGTAAAAGCTAAAGTGACCTTAATTGAAGCCGGCGAAATGGGCGGCGACTGTTTAAACTATGGCTGTGTGCCGAGTAAAGCGATTATTAAGAGCGCTAAAATTGCTCAACAAATAAGAAACGCCCATCATTACGGCTTAGAAGACAGTACTCCTGAATTTTCATTTAAAAAAGTCATGGCCCGCGTGCATCAAGTGGTTGCCGATATTGCTCCCCACGACAGTGTTGAGCGTTACACCAACTTAGGTGTCGACGTAGTTAAAGGCTATGCCAAATTAGTTGACCCATGGACAGTTGAAATTAGCCACCCAGACGGTCACACCAGCCGCTTAACCGCGCGCAGCATTGTTATCGCCACAGGTGCACGTCCGTTTGTGCCACCGTTACCAGGCATAGAAGAAGTCGGCTATGTTACCAGTGATACCTTGTGGGACGAGTTTGCAAAACTCGATACAGCACCACAAAAATTAGTGGTACTAGGCGGCGGCCCAATTGGCTCAGAACTGGCACAAAGTTTTGCCCGTTTAGGCTCACAAGTGACTCAAGTTGAAATGGCTGAGCGCATCATGATCAAAGAAGATCTTGAAGTGTCTGAGTTTGCGACCCAAGCCTTGCAAAAAAGTGGTGTGAATATTTTAACCTCACACCAAGCACTGCGCTGCGAACTGCGTGACGGTAAAAAATATCTTATCGTTAAACATCAAGAGCAAGAGTTAGCGTTAGAATACGACCAACTATTATGTGCAGTCGGTCGTAGTGCTCGCTTAAGCGGTTACGGCTTAGAAGAGTTAGGCATTGAAACAAACCGCACTATCGTCACCAATGAATACTTAGAAACCTTATACCCAAATATCTATGCGGCAGGTGACATTGTTGGGCCTTATCAATTTACTCACGTAGCAGCACATCAAGGCTGGTACGCAGCAGTCAATGGACTGTTTGGCCATTTGAAAAAGTTTAAAGTGGATTACCGCGTTATCCCATGGACTACGTTTATCGATCCAGAAGTGGCTCGTGTGGGTATTAATGAATATGAAGCCAAACAGCAAGGTATTGATTACGAAGTGACTCGCTTTGATTTTGCCGAGCTTGATCGTGCCATTACCGACAGTGCTACCGAAGGGTTTATTAAAGTGATTACCCCTAAAGGTAAAGATAAAATATTAGGTGTGACCGTGGTGTCTGAACACGCTGGTGATTTAATTGCTGAATTTGTGCTGGCGATGAAGCACGGCTTAGGGCTTAACAAGATTTTAGGCACCATACACAGTTACCCAACATGGGCTGAAGGCAACAAGTACGCTGCGGGTGAATGGAAGCGTAACCACGCTCCGGAAACCGTATTGCGCTGGTTAGAAAAATACCACACTTGGCGTCGTGGCTAACCCGACAGAGTAATCGCTAAGGCTCGTGAACATGGGCCTTAGATTATTGCTCCTAAAAAGATGAAACTTAAGTAAATGCTCTTGATTATGACGCTTAGAAAATAACTCGAGATAACGGTTCTTACAAACTCAAAGTAGGTCTCAGATAATGAAAAAATTAACGCGATGTACTCAATCGTTTGTACTGACAGTCGGTCTATTGCTGAGCTTGCTTGGCAGTAATGCGGCTATTGCTGCAGTGGATGAGTCTGAAGCGCTTTCTGATGCGAATCATCTTGTGCAGAGCCAGACAAAAATGGTGCTACATGATGAGTGGAACACCTTACTCAACCGTCATGTTAAACCGATTAATTCAGGCCACAGTAGCGCGATAGATTACGCAGCAATACAACAAGATCGAGCCATATTGACCAGGTATCTCAACCAACTGAGTCAGATAACCCAAACTAAATTTGATGCTTGGGACAAAGAATCGCAATTGGCATTTTTAATCAATGCTTACAACGCGTGGACCGTTGAACTTATCTTAACTAAATACCCTGATATAGACTCAATCAAAGAGTTAGGCGGGTTATTTAGCTCACCTTGGGATAAAAGTTTTATTCCATTATTAGGTAAAACCCGCAGCCTTAATGATATTGAGCACACACTCATTCGTGGTAGCGATCGTTACAACGACCCAAGGATCCACTTCGCGGTAAACTGTGCCAGCATTGGTTGCCCTGCACTGCGTGAAGAAGCCTATACAGGTGCTAAACTCGAACTGCAATTAACCGAGCAAACTGAACGTTTTCTTGCCGATAACAGCCGAAATTATGCCAAGGGAGACAGCTTGTATTTGTCTTCTATCTTTAAATGGTATGGCGATGACTTTACCAAAGGGTTTCGTAACACTCATTCGATTGAAGCGTTTTTACTGCTTTATTCTAATAGTGATAAAGGTGTTCTGACACTTACGCCAGCACAGCGTCAAGCGGCAGAAAAACAACAACTTGATATTGAATTTTTAGATTATGACTGGTCACTTAATGTTGCTGGCTAATTTACGCTGGCAGCATATCGTTAGCACAGCCTTTTACAGCAACCTTATAAAATCTAAGGTTGCTGTAAGCTTTGGGCTTAGTGCTTTTTTGCTTACTGCTAGTCTTTGGGCTGTTATGGCTAATGCATCTGGCAACGGTGTTGTAAATGTTGCAGACAAGCCGTCAGCACGAATTCAAACATCAACATCAATCCGCGAGTCTGCTCAAACATCAGTTCAAGCATCAGTTAAAACATCACAAACATCACAGTCATCATGGCCAGAGGTTGAATCTCGAGGCGCTAATCAAGATGTGTACTTTCATGCTTGGGGTGGCGATCCGCAAATAAATCGTTATATTCAATGGGCCGCGAAACAAGTTAAGCGGCAATATCAGATCAATTTACACCATGTAAAACTCACTGACACCAGCGAAGCGGTCAGCCGAGTATTAGCCGAAAAATCAGCAAGCAATGATCATCAAGGCCAAGTCGATTTAGTGTGGATTAACGGTGAAAATTTTGCCGCCATGGCCAAGCATCAACTGCTAGCGCCAAATTGGGTTACGCAATTACCCAACTTTGGTTTAACCGATCCAGATAACAATCCCGCGATGACCCGTGACTTTGGCGTGCCAACACAAGGGATGGAAGCACCATGGGGTAAAGCTGCGCTGACGTTTTACTACGACAGCATAGTGACCACATCACCACCGCAAACTTTGCAACAACTAAGCCTATGGGCCAAACAACACCCAGGCAGATTCACCTACCCTAAGCCACCTGACTTTTTAGCCACCAGCTTTTTAAAGTACGCCTTAATTGTACTGAACAACTCACAACCTGAGGCGATTAAAAATCTGCTTTATCAACCCCCGACAACGCAAAGCCAGGCTTTGTTATTACCAGTATTGTGGCAATATTTAGATGACCTACATCCGCATCTATGGCGCAAAGGTCAACACTTTATGTCCAGTGGCATGGAGCTACGTCGCTTAATCGGCGATGGTGAACTTGCCCTAGCGTTTACCTTTTCAGCCGCCGAAATTCCCGCGGCCGTTGCACGTTTTGAATTACCCGACAGCAGTCGTAGTTATCGTATGCAAGATGGCAGTTTGAGTAATATTCACTTTATCGCCATTCCCTATAATGCCGCTCACCTGGACAGCGCTAAATTGGTAGTCAATTTTTTACTGAGTCCACAAGCTCAAGCACACAAACAGCAAGCGAATATATGGGGCGACACCAGCGTGTTAGCACTATCAAAGCTAACAGCCGAACAGCAAACTTGGTTTGAGCCACCCGCTCAGTCACATCCCAGTGCCACTATTGCTAACCAAGCAATCAGCCCAGCGTTAAGTGAGCCAGATCCAAGTTGGAGTAAGGTTATTACAAAGCTATGGTTACAACGCTATGGAGTGATGCAATGAACACGGTAGCCAAGTTGTTCAATCCAATTGTGCGCTTCAGTCCATTTATGATGATGGCTTTGTTACTGATCCCGGTATTGGGTGGGTTAATTGGCGTTATTCTGCCTGCATTTGGTTGGATCCCAGCACTGGATCAAACCCATTTTAGCCTGAATGGTTTTAGCCAATTATGGCAAACACCAGGCATTGGCCACATGGCGTTATTGAGTATCACCACCAGCTTTGTTAGCACCTTGTTGGCCTTTTTAATCACAATATTGATCCTAGCAAGTTACTTTACCAGCCCTTGGCTGGGTTATATTCAACGCCTTTTAGGGCCAATTCTGGTTATCCCTCATGCTGCCGCGGCCATTGCTATTGGATTTCTGATTACCCCGTCGGGCATGTTGTCTCGCTTGGTATCGCCTTGGTTAAGTGGTTGGGATGCACCACCCGATTGGCTATATCCACACGATGCGATGGGACTGAGTATTATTCTAGGCGTGACCTTAAAAGAACTGCCTTTTTTATTACTGATGGCGCTAGGCGTATTAGCACAACCCGACCTTGGGCAAACACTACGGGCGCAACATAAAGTGGCATTGAGTTTAGGTTATTGCCCAATGACAGCATTTTTAAAAGTGGTGTTGCCAAGCCTGTATCCTCACTTACGCTTGCCAATATTGGCAGTATTGGCCTACGCCAGTGCCAGTGTAGAAATCCCCTTAATTTTAGGCCCCAACAATCCGCCGACATTGGCTGTAGCGATTATGCAGTGGTTTCATGACGTGGATTTAAGTTTACGGATCAAAGCGTCTGCGGGGGCGATATTACAAATTCAACTGACGTTATTCGTATTAGCCTACTGGTGGTTACTGGAACGCTTGGTGAGTCGATTCGCTCAATCGATGTTAACCAATGGCCAGCGCGAATACGGCGGCGCTATCATCCAAAAGATAACCCATGTCATCACCGCCTTAATGTTGACCATCATAGGTTTGGCATTAGTGGGAATGCTGCTGTGGTCTTTTGCTGGCTTTTGGCATTTCCCTGATGCCTTGCCGCAACAATTTGTAATGCTGCACTGGCAAACGGCATTGCAACAAATGCACACGCCACTTATCGACACGGTACTGATTGCCCTCTGCGCAACCGCCCTAGCGATAACCTTAACCTTACTCACTTTAGAAGCGGAGCAGCACAGCGGAAAACCGCTATCGCTGCTGGGCAGTGTATTAATTTATCTGCCCTTGCTTATTCCAAGTATCGCGTTTTTATTTGGTTTGGTGTGGTTACTTGAGCAAGTAAACAGTCAACATACCTTTATCAATGTGGTACTGGCCCATTTGTTATTTGTATTACCCTATGTGTTTTTATCGCTGGCCAGTAGCTATCGTCGTTTAGACCCACGCTTTAGTATTGTTGCGGCCAGTCTTGGGGCCACCAAAGCAAAAATATTTTTCCGGATTAAACTGCCCATGCTAATTGGGCCGATATTCATTGCTTGCGCATTAGGTTTAGCCATTAGCTTTAGCCAATACTTACCAACCTTACTCACTGGTGGTGGACGCATCAATACCATTACCACTGAAGCTGTTTCGCTCGCCAATGGTGGAAGCCGCAGGATCAGTGCAGTATATGCGTTAATGCAAATGATCCTCCCAGCTTTAGGTTTTTTACTGGCTTGGCTATTGCCAAAAATGTTAGTCAAACGCCACCAACAAGGATAATAATGCAAACATTCGTGAGTACAGCCAACGGCTCAAATACCACCTCAACATCAGAACTCACCATTGATGGGCTGATCTTGTGTCGCCAGCAACAAAGCTTATTATCATTAAGCGCGACCATTCGTGGCGGTGAAATATTGACTATTATGGGCCCATCTGGCAGCGGCAAATCAACGCTATTAAACTGGTTAACAGGCATGTTGCCAGCGGGCTTTAGTGCTGAAGGTCAGCTGCATTTAAACGGCCAAAATATCACCACAACAGCCAGTCATTTACGCCATATTGGTTTGCTCTACCAAGACCCATTATTATTTCCGCATTTATCAGTGGCAGGAAACATCGGCTTTGCCATGCCGCCAAGCCCCAAAGCACAGCGACAAGCCGCAATTAGTGAAGCGTTAACCCAAGTGGGTCTGGGTGGATTAGAACAACGTGACCCGCAAAGTTTATCTGGCGGTCAGCAAGCTAGGGTGGCATTGCTGCGGGTATTGCTTAGCCAACCCAAAGCCATATTATTAGACGAGCCCTTTAGTAAGCTAGACAGTCAGTTACGTCAAGAAACCCGACAATTAGTATTTGATCAAATACGCCAGCATCAGCTACCTGCCATTATGGTGACTCACGATCAAACAGATGCCGATGCCGCTCAAGGTAAAGTCATCTCACTTTGAGTTGTGGTACTAAATGGCTAAAACCCTACTCAAATAGAAAGTACTGTAATCAACTGTACTGATGTAGGTAATACACAGATAGCTAAAAAATAGATAAGTCGTGACATAACAAACTCGCGACTTTAAAAAATTGAAAAGATAATCAAGAGATTAATTGGAATGACATCATGCTAGATAGATTTATCACCCCAGTAATAAAGCCACTGTTAGCCCCAGTTGTGCTGCTACTAGACAAAAAGAATGTCCATCCCGATCAGCTCACATTAGTCGGTTTCGGTTTAGGCATGCTGGCAATGCCGTTACTGGCATTACAACTTTGGTATGGCGCCTTGTTTTTTATCGCACTGAATCGGATTATCGACGGACTCGATGGCGCCCTTGCTCGCCACCAAAAACACACCAGTGCCGCAGGTGGCTATTTAGATATTTGTGTCGACTTTCTATTTTATGCGGCCATTCCGCTAGGATTCGCCTTGGCCAACCCTAATGAAAATGCCTTAGCCGCGGCAGTGTTGTTAACCGTATTCATTGGCACAGGCTCAAGCTTTTTAGCCTTTGCCATACCGGCCGAAAAGCTGAATCTGCCTCGACCACAATTTGCCAATAAGAGCTTTTACTTTTTAAACGGCTTAACTGAAGGCACCGAAACCATCGCCTTCTTTGTCGCATTTTGTTTGTGGCCGGCTTATTTCCCAGAACTTGCCTATAGCTTTGCATTTTTAGGCGCAATTACCATTTTCACCCGTATACATGGTGGCTATCACACTCTGAAAAATCATACGTTGAAAAAAAACACTTCAGTTAATCAATCTCAACGAGGTAAATCAACATGATGGACGATATTTCATCCATTCGACTCGGGGCATTTTTAACGATATTGATAATCATGCTTTTACTGGAGTTTTGGTTGCCTGCTAGGCATTTGCCCAATAGAGCCAACGCACCGAAACCAGCTACGCGTTGGGTAGGCAATATCGGTATATTGGTTATTTCAGCAGTAGCAGCCCGAATGGTATTACCAATAGGATTAGCAGGTATTGCACTGTACTGTCAGCAACAACAATGGGGACTGTTCAATTATATTGCATTACCTGATTGGGCTAGCATCACCATAAGCTTATTGTTATTAGACCTGCTTATTTATTGGCAACACAGGCTGTTTCATCGTGTCCCATTATTGTGGCGATTACATAAAGTTCATCATGCTGACGTTCATGTCGACAGTACGACTGCGTTGCGATTTCACCCACTAGAAATTATCGCCAGCATTGGGGTTAAAGCATTAGCGATCATCCTACTAGGGGTACCAGCCAGTGCAGTGATCTTATTTGAGATTTTATTAAATGGTTTAGCCATATTTAACCATGCCAATATCCGACTATCACCAAGGCTAGAACGCGTCGTCAGAACCGTATTAATAACTCAAATATTGCACCGAATTCATCACAGCCAAATAATGTGCGAAACCAACAGCAACTTTGGTTTTAGTATTGTGTGGTGGGATCGTCTATTTGGTACGTATTCTGCTAAGGCCAGTAAAGCAGACGAGGATATCGACATAGGATTAATTGAATACCAAAACGCGAAACAAAACGCTTGGTTAACAGGGTTGCTATGGATGCCGTTTACCCATAAAAAATAACGATTTACTTTGATCTTGATCAGCACTAATGATTAAGCAATAAACAGAATAATACTACGATCTTATTTAATTTATAAATAGGACTTGGTACGGTTAAAGGTCAAAGATTAGAAGTATTTATTATGCATTTTTGTGATATGTGACTGCTGAAGCACTTGATTAATCGATGATAGTTTATCAAAATATTATTAATATATTGCTAAAGGATAAAGAGACTATGATCGGTTTTACCCAAAGTTTGAAAACTAAAATAGCCGACTTAGAACACCAATTAGTCACTCATAAACAGCAACATTCAGATGAATTAAATCAATTACAACAGACTATTACGCAATTAAGCCAGCAATTAAACCATTCTAATAGCCAATCTGAATACGATACCGCACGCGCTAATTTACAATTGCTGGGCGCAACAATGCTCAATGATATTCGCGACACCACCTTGGCAAACTCAATTAAGTTAGACGAAGAAAAACAAATGCTATCTGAATTAGATAAGTTATTTAATCAAACACATGTCGCGATTGGCAACTTAAAAAAACGAGCTGGGCATCTAAATGACCATGCAGAAAAAAGCATGGCTACTGCCGCAGAATTAAGTCTTTCGGCTAATGGAATAAGTAGTTTAGTTTCATCTATCCAGCAAATTTCTGAACAAACCAATCTACTCGCTCTTAATGCAGCCATTGAAGCAGCACGAGCTGGTGATGCAGGCCGTGGCTTTGCAGTGGTGGCAAGCGAAGTGCGCCAACTGGCCAGTAATGCTCATGATGCCAGCGCTAATATTGAAAAATTAGTCGCCACAGTTATTGAACAAACTGAACAAATTAAGAATGTAGTCATTACCAACCAAACTTGCTCTAGGGATATTGCTGTATCTTCAGAACAAATTGATCAAGTGGTGACTGATGTATTACAAAGCTCAGGCGTGATGAAACGAGTCATTGGAGAAGCCTCTATGACCGCTTTCTTAACCACGGTAAAACTAGATCACAGCGTATGGAAAAGTAATGTATACAGCGTGTTGGCAAATAAAGATCTAAATGCCAGTGTTAATAGCCACACTGAATGCAGACTTGGTAAATGGTATTACAAAGGCGAAGGTCAAAATTTTGCCAGTTTATCCAGTTTTAAAACTATCGAACAACCACATACAACCGTACACAGTGCAGGTAAAGCAGCTGTTATAGCCATGCAGTCGGGTAATGAGTCGACTATTTTGGCTCATCTTGAAACCATGGAACAGGCCAGTATCAATGTGGTTCGCGCAATCGATCATTTGCTCACGCAAAGCCAGCAGTAAAATTAACCTCACAACTTCATGAGCCTACAAAATAAATAATATCGTGTTGCATGATTTCCCCTCTAAATAACGTCAATGACACTTTAATCTGCAATCCTGAGGCTAGCGCCTTGGATTGAGGTTATTGTGCTGTCATTAATTAAGGTTAAAAAGAGCAATCACTTCCAATTACTATGGATTAAATTAGCCATAATAGAATAATATCAACACGAGGTTTAGCCACAAATAACCAATTAATGGGTCAATAAAATCACTGTCAGTTTTCACTAATTTATCGAGCTCATGGTATATTAGCGCCCATTCGAATTTGCTTATTCAGTTAAGGTTTACACATGAAAATCGGTATTATTGGCGCAATGGAGCCAGAAGTTGTTCATTTAGTTCAAGCTATTGTAGAACCAGTACATACAACAATTGCTGGCATCGAATTTATTAGCGGCACCATTGCCGGTAAAGACGTGGTTGTGACCCGCTCAGGTATCGGTAAAGTAGCAGCCAGTATTGCAACCACATTATTAATCGAAAAGTTTGCCGCAACCCATGTGATTAACACCGGTTCTGCTGGCGGTTTTGTCGATTCATTGGCAATTGGCGATATTGTCATTTCATCAGAAGTGCGTCATCACGATGTAGACGTCACAGCATTTGGTTATGAAATTGGCCAAATGGCTCAGCAACCTGCGGCATTTATGCCAGATAGCACCTTAGTCAATGCGGCCAAAAGTGCTGTCGCTGAATTAGGTGAAGTTAAGGCTATTGAAGGGTTAATTTGTACTGGCGACAGCTTTATTTGCGATCCTGTACGCACAAAAATCATGCGTGAAAACTTTCCAACGATGGCAGCTTGTGAGATGGAAGGCGCAGCGATTGCACAAGTATGTCACCAGTTTAACGTGCCATTTGTGGTTATTCGCTCGCTATCAGACAATGCAAACAATGACTCACCCGTTGATTTTGACTCGTACATTATCAAAGCAGGTATGCATTCAGCAATGATGGTTATCGCGCTATTACAACAGCTGTAATCGGTCTACACTTAGCTCGGACTCGCTATGGGCCGAGCTAAGCAGGCTTCATTAACAATACAACAGCACATTATTGAGTCTCTATGGTCAATCAATTATTTAATCCTCAATTACTGAGCCAAGACGGCGGATTGCTTCAGAGCTGTTGTATTTTATTTTGCGCATTAATATTGGCTCGGTTTGCTCCTATTCCTAGAGAGCTGCAACCATTATTATGGTTTAACCGTTTAGCGGTATTAATTTCCAGTAAGGTTAACCACCCAGACCGAGCGGTGAGCCAACAACTTATCGCTGGGATTTTAGCCACACTTATTTTGATAGTACCTAGCGGGATTATCGTCAGTTTTTTACTCAGCCTTGCCGCCTACCCATGGTTTTTTGAGCTAATCATCTTGTATTTTTGTTTATGCGACTCAGCATTTAAACCCGTGGCTGAAAAGGTCGTTACAGCAATAAAAACTGGTAATAAGCAAGACGCAAAACAACTACTCACCCCATGGGTACGTCAGAATACTCAAGTGTTATCTGAAGTCGGTTTAAGTAAAACCGCCATTGAAAAACTTTTTACCACTCCCATTTACGGCACCTTAGCGACTATATTGTTTTTTAGCTTAGGCGGCGCTACCATGGCATTAGTGGTGCGGATGTTAAGACAACTAGAACATTGCTGGCCACCATATCATCCACATTTTCACATTTTTTCGAGTTTTGTAGGCCAATTCAATCGGGTAATTTTTTTCATACCAACCTTATTATGGCATTGCTCGTTAGCGATTCAGTTTGGGCAACTGGGTATTAGGTCTATTTTTTCGCAGCCAATATCAGCTCAAGCCAATAAAAATCAATTGAATAATCATTACAGCAGTTATGCATTAGCGGCTAAGTTATTGAAGATAGAGCTTGGTGGCCCCCAGCAATTTATCGAAAATGGTAAGACAATTCGGGTCGATTTACCGAAAGTAAAAGCGGGTCCCTTGCCAGATCATCGCTACATAAGCCAAGCAATCACAGTGACACAAACCGCTAACCTATTTTGGATAAGCTTAACGTTATTATTGCCATTAATATGGACAGGATTAAGATTACTTTAAACGTATAAATCTTGTTTTAAACAGGCTATTATTTAGCAATTATGAATCAATATTTGTCTATTTTGTCTGTGCGTCATATTCGCTTGTTAATATAAGAATATTACATCACAAGCTCATTGCATTTTTACAACATATTAACCTTTTAAATAACAAAAAATTGATTATTGTCTGCTTAAAAACCTGTTTAGGAATATCGCTTTGTTGAACAACTTACATGTATCGTTAACGACTCCGGCATTATTATTCCCGGCAATTTCCTTATTGCTATTGGCCTACACAAATCGATTTTTTTCATTAGCGGCATTAATCCGCCAACTCAGTAACGACAAAAAACCAGTGCAAGGCGAGCAAATTAAAAATTTACGCCAACGCATCATTATCATCCGAAAAATGCAAGAAGCCGGTGTCAGCAGCTTTGCCCTATGTGTGTTTTGTATGATTTTGATTTATGTTGGTTTTAACCAAATTGGTTCGATAGTTTTTGGGTTAAGTTTATTGTTGTTATTATATTCGTTAATTTTATCTGTAATCGAGATCCGTATTTCAGTAGATGCTCTGACCATTCACCTTGAAGAGTTAAGTAAATGAGTCAGTGGATCTACTTTTTTGATTTATGTGGTACTGCGGTATTTGCCCTTTCGGGAGCGTTAGCCGCGGGTAAACATCGTATGGACCCCTTTGGCGTTATCGTGTTGGCTTCTGTTACAGCAATTGGCGGTGGCAGTATTCGCGATGCGCTAATAGGTGCTACACCGGTTTTTTGGATCCGCGATCCTAACTATATTCTTGTCATTCTTGCGACAGTAATAACCTGCTTAGTGTTAGTGCGTAAACCGCATAAATTACCGCCACGCTCATTATCTATTGCCGATGCACTCGGTTTAGCACTATTTACCGTAATTGGTGCGGAAAAAGCCTTATTACTCGGGTTATCTGGTATGGTCGCGGTGGTAATGGGATTAATAACCGGTGTCGGTGGTGGTATTATCCGAGATTTGTTATGTAGGCAAATTCCAATGGTGTTGCGAACGGAAATTTACGCAACCGCTTCCATCGTTGGAGGGATCTGTTATACCTTAAGCATATTTGTCGGCATGGATAGCATGACATCGATGTTGATCGCTATGTTCAGCACGCTAATCATCCGTCTGAGTGCTATCCGCTGGCACTTATCTTTACCGGCTTTTGATTTGAAAACAAAGAGAATTTAATGTGCGAATAATCTTCATATTATGCTGTTTGCTATTGAGCTTTCCGAGCAAAGCCAATATTGGTGATATGCCACGAGAACAACAACTCGCGATGCAATACATGGAAGCGCTTACGGATCATGACTATACCGTCCTGCGTCGTTTCTACTCTCGCGACACGGTATTTTACGATAAAACAGCCAATACTACTTACACTGGCGGTCGGCATATTATTGCGTTTTTACAGCGGGCTCATGAAGGTGTATTAGAATACCGTTTAAACGTAGAACACATGTTTAATACCGGCTCTCTCGTGGTGATAATAGGCAGTTATCGATTACGAGGCCCCGGCGATCAATATGGTAAACCCGGTAAAATTATCGACCTTGCGGTACCAGGTGTCACCACACTAAAATTTGATAACAATACTGAGCGTTTAATTGAGCAAATGGACTTAATGGACTATCAAACCATGTCTGATCAACTTGAGTCTCAGTAGTGTTGCAAATATAAATTAGCCATAAATTAACCATGGTTCAGACATAAAAAAACGGCTTACATTATAAGCCGTTTTTTATTCGCTAACATCCGTGATTACTTTAAAATCACTTTAGCAAATTTGCGTTTACCCACTTGGAATACCGCTTCAAGACCTGCATTAAAAATTTGGCGACTGTCTTCAACTTTCTCGCCGTCCATTTTAACTGCGCCTTGCTTAATCATCCGCATACCGTCAGAGGTTGAACCCACAAGGCCTGCATCTTTAAGTAAGTTAGCAATAGCTAACCCGTCGCCCGCTTCTAATACCACTTCTTCGATGTCATCAGGGATGGCACCTTTTTGGAAACGGTCGATAAAAGCTTGATGCGCCGCTTGTGCTTGCTCTTCATCATGAAAACGAGCAATGATTTCTTTGGCTAACAAAATCTTGATGTCGCGTGGATTTGTGCCATTTTCAACGTCTAACTTGAATTGGGCTAACTCAGTTAACGGACGGAATGACAACAGTTCAAGATAACGCCACATTAAGTCATCAGAAATCGACATCAGTTTGCCAAACATTTCGTTGGCAGGCTCGCTCACACCAATATAATTATGCGCCGATTTAGACATTTTCTTAACGCCATCTAACCCTTCAAGTAATGGCATCATGATGACAGTCTGCGGCTTTTGGCCTTCAGATTTTTGCAGTTCACGACCCATAAGCAGGTTAAACTTTTGGTCTGTACCGCCTAATTCAACATCGGCTTTCAATGCAACCGAATCGTAACCTTGTAATAAAGGGTACATAAATTCATGAATCGCAATCGATTGACCTGATGCATAACGCTTTTTAAAGTCATCGCGTTCCATCATTCGGGCAACAGTTTGCTGTGATGCTAAGCGGATCATGCCAGCAGCGCCTAATGGCTCTAACCAGCTAGAATTAAATTCGATGCGGGTTTTTGCAGGGTCCAAAATTTTATAGACCTGCTCTTTATAGGTTTCGGCGTTAGCAAGCACTTGTTCACGAGTCAGTGGCGGACGGGTGCTGTTTTTACCACTAGGATCACCGACCATACCGGTAAAATCACCAATCAAGAAAATCACTTCGTGACCAAGCTCTTGAAAAGTACGCATTTTATTCAAGATGACCGTGTGACCTAAGTGAATATCTGGAGCGGTAGGATCTGCACCTAACTTGATGCGTAAGGGACGCCCTTCTTTCAGTTTCTCAAGCAAATCCGCTTCAAGTAATATCTCATCGGTACCGCGCTTAATCTCTGCCAATACTTGATCTAAATTCGCCATCTCTACTGCAACTCCCAGGGCTTGCACAAAAAATAAAGAGGTCTATGTTACTTGTTAGCCACAGCAAATGAAAGAGTGTACACTTAGCCGATAATAACGAAAGAGAGAAATTGGTAACAGAGTCAATGGCAAAGCTTCTTACTTTATTCACATTGCTGCCAAAAGCACATCAAATCACATTATCTTTATTGGTGATTCTAACGACAATTATTCTGATGTTTCCATCGGAAGACGCTCAAGCATCTAAACAAACCCAACTGGTAAGTCAATCTGCTGACAAATCAGACATAGAAACCAATAAACGTTATGATATTCCGTTAGCCTTTCGCAGCCCAACACCACCGGGTAATAATGACAGTGTCGCTGAAGATGAATCGATTGATTTCATATCAAATGATGCCCTTGCATCACGTGATAATAGCGAAGAGGTAAACAGCGGCGAAACCCCTGACGATGAAGCGTTTGCCCATCATCTTGCCATGTTGCAAACAAGTACCTCTGATATTGATGGCATGATCAATGATATCGATCAGCAAGTTGCCACTCAAAAAGCTAAATTAAAACAACAAGCGGCTAATGATGATTATAGCGTTGAATACTATGAAGTGGCTAAAGGCGATACCTTAGGCGGTTTATTTAGCCGTGCAGGACTCAGCGCGAAAGATGTTTATGACATTACCCAATTACCCTTAGCGAAAAAGAATCTACTAAAAATCATGCCGGGCGAAGAAATCGCCATCAGTAAAAATGCTCAAGGTGAATTACAAGAATTAACCTATCGCATGGATAAAGTGTCGACATTAATTATCAGTCAACACAATGAGCAATACAAAGAAACGGTTAACACTAAAGAAGTCGTTAATCGCACCACGTTTATTAGCGCCAATATCAAAAGTAACTTTTGGAATGCCGCTGCCGATGCAGGCTTGTCTGGTAACCACATTATGGAATTGGCCAATATTTTTGGTTGGGATGTCGACTTTGCTCTAGATATTCGTAAAGGCGATCACTTTTCGTTGTTATTTGAACAAGAATACGCCGACGGTCAATTTTTGCGTAATGGCAATATTCTCGCAGCAGAGTTTATTAACCAAGGTGAACGCTACACCGCAGTACGTTATACCGACGGTGAATACTATTCTGAAAATGGCAGTAGCATGCGCAAAGCTTTTTTGCGTTCGCCAGTAGACTTTAAATACGTCAGTTCTAATTTTAACCCCCGTCGCTTACATCCGGTAACAGGCCAAGTTAAAGCCCACCGCGGTGTCGATTATGTTGCTGCCATTGGCACGCCGATTAAAGCGGCAGGTAAAGGTAAAGTGGTTGAGGCCGGTTATAACCAGTTTAATGGCAACTATGTCTTCATTAAGCACAACGAAACCTACACCACTAAGTATTTGCATTTAACTAAGCGCAAAGTAAACCGTGGTGAAACGGTTAAACAAGGCCAAATAATCGGTACTCTAGGTAAAACAGGCCGAGTCACTGGCGCTCACTTACATTACGAATTTATTGTAAATGGGGTTCATCGCAATCCACGAACCATCGATTTACCTAAATCAATGCCAATTGATAGCAGAGAGAAGAACAAATTCGCTGCACTCAGCAAGCAATTGATGACGCAACTAAAATCAAATCAACAACAGCAATTGGCAAGTAATTAATAAGCGGTTTTATTGCTGTTAACAGAGAGTCACTTCATGTCTAAGCCAGAGTATTTTATCGGTCTAATGTCAGGCACAAGCATGGATGGTGTAGATGCAGTATTGGTTGATTTTTCGGCCGAACATCCTGTGCTAATCGCCAGCCATACAGAAGCCATTCCAGCACATTTATTAAAAGGCTTACAGCGTTTATGTCAACCCGAAACAGATGAAATTAACCGCTTAGGTAGGCTCGATCGCAGTGTCGGCAAATTGTTTGCTCAGGCAGTAAATCACTTATTGGCAAAATCAACAGTGACTGCCGCTGAGGTGATCGCGATTGGTTCACATGGACAAACCGTGCGTCACATGCCCAATTTAGAAATGGGTTTTACCTTGCAAATTGGCGATCCAAACACCATTGCCATTGAAACCAATATCGATGTTATTGCTGATTTTAGACGTAAAGATATCGCCCTTGGCGGCCAAGGCGCACCGTTAGTTCCGGCGTTTCATCAACAAGTGTTTGCTCAGTCTGGTCATTCAAGAGTTATTTTAAACATTGGCGGCATTGCCAATGTTACTTATTTACCCGGCAATAGTGAGCAAGTATTAGGCTTTGATACTGGCCCAGGTAACAATTTAATCGATGCCTTTATTCAACAAAACTTAAACCAACCTTTTGATGAAGATGGTGCCTGGGCAGATTCTGGCACCACCCACCCAGACTTACTCAAGCAGCTATTATCACACTCTTATTTTTCACTAGCCTATCCAAAAAGCACTGGCAGAGAGTTATTTAATCAAGCTTGGCTTGAACAACAACTCGCTGACTATAGCCATTTAGATCAACAAGACATTCAATCCACTTTACTTGACCTTACCTGTCACAGTATTGCCAATGACATTAATAAATTGTCACCGACTGGCGAATTGTTTGTTTGCGGCGGTGGCGCGTTAAATAAAGCCTTAATGCAGCGACTAGCCACTTTGGTTCCCGGCTATAAAGTCGATACTACCAGCGCCTTAGGTGTTGATGCTAAGTGGGTTGAAGGGATTGCCTTTGCATGGCTAGCAATGCGTTATCACCATGATTTACCCGCCAACTTACCGGCCGTCACGGGTGCGTCACGCACGGCTATATTAGGTGGCCGCTTTAAAGCGAGATAAATACACCAATATGTACGGTTTACTTTTGCAATTGTGGCCTCAATGTTATGATGCCCACAAATTTGCCCAATCGTTTGAAATTGGGCAAAGCCGTAACTTAAGATGAGAGTCAATATGAGCAACAAAACCAAAAGTGTGTCTGAACTGATGAATCTAACGCCAGAAGGCCGTTACGATTATATGGTTGAGCAAATTAAAATAGAAAAAATCATTTGGACACTTCAAGATCAAGATGGTTGCGTCATGCTAACCACTGAAGATGAAGATTGTATTCCAATGTGGCCATCTGAAGAAACGGCTGCACTTTGGGCCGTTGATGAATGGAAAGACTGTGAACCATTAGCCATTCCACTAGACGAGTTTCAAGAACGTTGGGTGAGCGGCATGGAAGATGATGATTTATTTATCGCTGTATTCCCGGTACAAGAAGACTTAGGTGTCGTTGTACCACCGTTTGAAATGGACGAACGTATTTCGCCAAAGAAACAACAAAAGCATTAATGTGTTATGACAATAATCAGCTCGGAATCAAACCAAATAGATAAAGTAACGGTCAAACCACGTTTACCAAAACGACTTATTGCCTTAATGGTTATCTATACATTATCGTCTGTCAGTGGATTAATGGCCGCCAGCTCACTATCAGAGTTAAGTGCAATGTTATGCATTTTGACCTTGATGATGGTATTGGCAATTATCGGTCGCCAGAAAGCGGGCTTATATCTTCTGCGGGTTTATTGTCTGTTGCAACTGCTGTTGTATAGCCTATTACCGATCATAATGTATGACCCAGATAATTTGGTTGCCGGACCAACGACATTTGATTTTGGTTTATTTCAAGCCGTAGTGCCTGATTGGCTTATATACTCAGTGCTGATTACGCTAGGTATTATACAAGTGTGGATTAGCTTTAATGCCAAAGTGAAAGCGTGGTTTAAACCGCGGATGAACCTCAACATTATGAGTAGCTAATAAGCGGTTGTATTATTTAGAGATGTTGTCCATAAATCAAAAAAGCCGTCAAAAGACGGCTTTTTATTATATAAATCCATTCTACAGTGAGATTGTTATCTCATTTATCGCGTGGTTTATCGCTGCTGTAAGACTCATTACACCGAGAAACTAGCCCCGCAGCCACATGTGGTGGTCGCATTAGGGTTTTTAACAAAAAAGCGTGAACCTTCAAGACCCGATGTATAATCCACTTCACCACCAACAAGGTACTGAAGACTCATTGGATCAACAACCAACTGCACACCTTGCTTTTCAATGGTGAAATCACCTTCGTTGACTTTTTCATCGAATGTAAAGCCATACTGGAAACCAGAGCAACCGCCACCTGTTACATATACACGTAGCTTTAATTCAGGATTCTGTTCTTCTTCTAACAGACCTTTTACTTTTATCGCCGCCGCATCGGTAAATTGGATCGGCATTGTTGCATCAACTTGTTCAGTCATTACTACCTCTTACTTCGGTGTCTACTGAGAATTATCCTTTACCTGACTATTTTGTTCAAGTATTACCCGCAGTTCTTTTTCACCCATCAACAGCTCTGGCACATTAAAGACTTGTTCAATCTCCCCGCCTTTCACCCCACGACTCGCAGCGACCTTCACTTTAACCATAATTCGTTGTAAATTAAAACCACTTGGCAGCACAAAATCGCTGTCCATTATTTGAAAATAATTAAACTCAAAATCCAGCTTTTTATTAATTAACTCGCTCAAAGACAGTTCGGCCGGCTGGTTATTTAGTGTGCCAAGCAACAATACAGTGGCGTTGGTTTTCACTTTTACTTTGCGTTTTTGCAACTGAGTTAAGATTAGTCGTAACTGATATTGCTCGGGAGCTACACCTTGAGATAATTCCACGCCATGAATTGCCACCCCTTCAACATCAGCATCGGTAACCATAACACTGCGATAAAATGCTAATTCTTTTTCTAACGCTTTCTGTGCAGATAATTGCTGACTAAACATTTCTTGCATTTCTTTGTTGGCATTATCAGCAATACTTAAGGCTAAATTACGACTGGCAAGCGCTTGCGCTTGCGTCTCTAGTTCTTGCAATAATTTACGCTTACCACTGGCGCTATTTGGTGTAGCCTCTGGTGCAAATGAAAGCCATAGGTTAAAACTTATCGCTCCCAGCAAAAAACACACTACCATTAACCCTATTAAGTATATGCTTGATGTCCGGTTTTTGCGTTCTAAAACTTGCAGTCTGTCTAACCAGCGGTGATAATTTAACATTACGTTACAACCTTTTAATAAAATACAGTATGCTTGATGAAGCTTATTTGCTTAGGGCTTATATTTCTGTAGAGCTTAACATCTTGTTCAAATCCTATGCATTGTAAATAAGGTTCTAATGATAATAATTTGCTTGCCAAATAAAGCTTTACCAGCCAACGTAAAGAGCTAAAAAACATGCGCAGGCAGTACTTTGACCTGTTAAAAGGCGTTAGTGCAAATTGATGGAGAGTCATAACATGACACATACGCGTTATCGGTCAATCAATAAAAAATTGCCAAACATAACCCTAAAATATCAACAGACTTTAGAGTCAAACCGTGCAATTTAAGATAAATAAAGCCGCTATTATTCACGCCAAAAGAACTACGCGCAAATATCTACGTAACGAATTTAGAGATAAGTTATCTCAGGCTAAAATTAGTGTGCAACTTTGTGCACTCGCACTGTTATTTGCCATCATCGCCTCATTAGTGATTATCTTATTCCGGTTAAGCTTGGTGTGGGCAGAACAATATCTGCATGCAGATTCCATGAGCCTTAGCTCAACCTTAAGCGATTGGCGCTCTTACTTACCTTTAATCGGCGCGCTGCTTATTTGGTTGCTGTCATTGTTGGGGTCAAAGCGTTACCGGCGCATGGGCATTGCTTATGTATTGCATCGATTTAAATTGCACTACGGTAAGGTACCGCTTCAATCAGCTGCTGGACAGTTTTTTCAAGCATTAATCGCACTGATGACCAATTTTTCTGTCGGAAAAGAAGGCCCAGCGATTCACTTAGGTGCGGTGAGCGCAAGTGTTATGGCTGAGAAGTTCTCGTTACCAGACAATAGCGTGCGCATTATGTGTGCTAGTGGTATTGCCGCGGGTATTGCTGCCACCTTTAACGCACCGCTGGCTGCGGTTTTGTTTGTATTTGAAGTCATTGTACGAGAGTACAAAATTCATTACTTTTTCCCTATTATGCTATCTGCTATTTGCGGCGCGGTATCAAGCCAACTTGTATTTGGTAATATTCACGAATACGATTTGATCAATGTGATCCACATTCCACTCGATCATTATCCTATTTTACTCATTGGCGGACTTGCGCTGGGATGTGTCGCTGCCCTGTTTAACTTTTCACTGATGAAAGTCACTGCCACTGGCCAGCACTTGCCATTAATTTATCGTCTGCTCATTGCTGCAGCAGTCACCACTCTAGTTGGTTTAGTCATGCCACAGGCATTAGGCTCAGGCGATTTTGCCATCAATGAAGCCATTAGTGAGCATCCTAGTTTGTTGTTTTTAATCGCGCTGTTATTAGCAAAAATGTTGGCGACCATTGCTGCTATTGGCTTTGGCGTACCAGGCGGACTTATCGGTCCGCTCTATGGTATTGGCGCCTTAATCGGAGCAATTCTAGCTCTAGTCAGTAGCCTAATATTCCCGTCAATTGCGCCTTATGTTGGCTTATATACCGTGATTGGGATGACGGCGATGATGGGGGTTTGCCTGAGTGCGCCCCTAGCAGCATTAGTTGCATTACTTGAATTAACCAACGATGCTTCGATTATTTTACCGGCCATGTTTGTCACCATCCCAGCATTTTTGGTGGCGTATCAGGGATTTAATACCAATTCTATCTTGCTAAAACAACTTGATATTATGGGGCTTGGTTACAAAATTGCTCCGCTTAACCAAGGGCTACAAAAGAAAGGTGTGAGGGTACTGATGGATAAACGCTTTGTCATTGTTAATGATGATGACGAACTGCTACTTGAAGTACTCAAACGGGCAGCAGGTCGCCCAGTACTAGTGCGTAATGCTGAGGGAGAAATTGAAATGCTGCGCCTTGAAATGCAGTCATTTGAAGATTCAACCACGCTATCACGCCTCCCTATGCCGGGGTTACCAGACACGGCCACCCTAAATGAAGCTTATGAAGCGCTGGTCGCGAAACGCTCCGGTGAAGTGTATATCTATCGAGGCACTAATCAGAAAGTCGTTGGGGTAATAAGTTGGGCTAATTTACTTCAAGAAATCCGCTCCGGGCAGGTATAGTCCCAGCCTATCCTCGGTATAAGCTCTCACCGAGTGAAGAAGGAATGTACCTATTCAATCAACCTATTTTCAAAATAGGTCTATTGGCTAACAATACGTATTAACACCTTGAAAGCGATAATTTTATTAGCAAGTTAGACAGCTTAAATAGTGAGACGAAATGCTTTAACAAATATTCATTAACCCATACAAGGGCTGCTATAGCACAATGAAATTTGAGGTAGCTCGGTCAGTATGCCGCTCATTCAGTGCTGAATGAGTCATAAAGGCGCGCAACTTAATTCCATTAAAAAGTAAACTAAAGCCCTGCGAATGTTCTTCATAGCAGCAAGTGAATCTCAAAGTTCAGCACGGTTATTATATTTATCTGGCGGTTCTTTTCTGCTACAATTTTGCCTCAGCCACCCTACACATAACCTATATAACACTCTATATAATGCCCTATATAATAATACGGTAAAATAGCATGCTGTTCTGGTGAATATTTTGCCCCTAAACTTTGGAAATCAGGCTGATGACACAGTTCGAAGGTTCACATATCCTTTCAGTAAGCCAGTTAGATCTGGATTCGATTAACACTATTTTTAATGTTGCTAACAAAATGACCCCTTATGCTTTGCGTGAAAAACGCACCAAAGTGTTGGAAGGTGCTATTTTAGGCAATCTTTTTTTTGAACCTAGCACCCGTACTCGTGTCAGCTTTGGCTGCGCTTTCAATTTGCTTGGCGGACATGTACGAGAAACCACCGGAATGGCATCATCGTCATTATCAAAAGGCGAGTCCTTGTATGACACGGCTAGAGTACTATCAACTTACTCAGATGTGATTGCCATGCGTCACCCAGATGCCTACTCCGTCAAAGAGTTTGCTGAAGGCAGCCGAGTGCCAGTGATCAATGGCGGTGATGGACCAAATGAACATCCAACTCAAGCCTTGCTGGACTTATTTACCATCAAAAAAGAATTAAGCCATTCAGGTATGGGTATCGATGGTATGCATATTGCCATGGTAGGTGACTTAAAATATGGTCGCACTGTGCATTCACTTTCGCGCTTAC
Organism: Shewanella sp. AC34-MNA-CIBAN-0136; assembly: GCF_040309945.1. Classification (NCBI taxonomy): domain Bacteria; kingdom Pseudomonadati; phylum Pseudomonadota; class Gammaproteobacteria; order Alteromonadales; family Shewanellaceae; genus Shewanella; species Shewanella sp. AC34-MNA-CIBAN-0136. The sequence goes on from NZ_JBEOPJ010000008.1 coordinate 195,374, forward strand.
TTTGTATGCATAAGGACATTAAGTTCACATTGATATCGCCAAGTGAGCTAGCAATGCCTGACTATGTGATCGCCGACATTGAAAATGCTGGCCATAAGATCACAATAACCGAACAACTTGAAGGTAATTTACATAACGCGGATATTTTATATCTTACCCGTATTCAAGAAGAGCGCTTTCCGTCACAGGAAGAAGCCAATAAATACCGGGGTAAGTTTCGCTTAAATCACAATATTTATACGCAACATTGCAAATCAAATACGGTGATTATGCATCCATTACCTCGTGATTCACGCGCGCAAGCAAATGAACTCGACAATGATTTAAACAGCCATCCAAGTTTGGCTATTTTTAGACAAGCCGACAACGGCTTACTTATACGTATGGCACTTTTTGCATTAACACTTGGAGTTGAAAACCAACTCGAAAAGTATGAGTGCCCAGTAAACTGGTATTCACGTAAAGCCGATAGATAATTGGCACACAATATTAAGGATTAGACATGACCCGTTCCGAAGTTTTATTTGAACAGGCTAAAAAAACCATTCCTGGTGGCGTTAACTCACCTGTACGTGCCTTTAATGGTGTCGGTGGTTCACCTTTGTTCATTGAAAAAGCTGATGGCGCTTATATTTTTGATGCCGATGGCAAAAAGTATGTCGACTATGTGGGTTCATGGGGACCGATGATTTTAGGCCATAATCATCCTAAAATTCGTCAAGCAGTGTTAGCTGCTGTCGAAAACGGCTTATCATTTGGCGCACCGACTGAACTTGAAGTAAAAATGGCTGAAAAAGTCATTTCAATGGTGCCATCGATGGAACAAGTTCGTATGGTAAGTTCGGGCACCGAAGCTACCATGAGTGCAATCCGTTTAGCCCGTGGATTTACTAACCGTGATGATATTTTAAAGTTTGAAGGTTGCTACCACGGTCATGCTGACTGCTTGTTGGTTAAAGCGGGATCAGGCGCATTAACGTTAGGCCAGCCAAGTTCACCTGGTATTCCAGAAGACTTTGCCAAGCACACTTTAACCGCGACGTATAACGACCTTGATTCTGTACGCGCTATATTTGAACAGAACCCAGACAATATCGCTTGTATCATCCTTGAACCCGTTGCGGGCAACATGAACTGTATCCCGCCAGTAGAAGGTTTTTTACAAGGCTTACGTACAATTTGTGACGAATTCGGTGCATTATTGATTATCGATGAAGTGATGACGGGCTTTCGTGTCTCTATGAGTGGCGCACAAGGTCACTATGGCGTAACGCCAGACTTAACCACACTTGGTAAGGTCATTGGTGGTGGCATGCCTGTAGGCGCATTTGGTGGCCGTAAAGACGTTATGCAATTTATCGCACCAACAGGTCCAGTCTATCAAGCGGGTACATTATCAGGTAACCCAATTGCAATGACTGCAGGTTTAGCGCAAATGGACGCTTTATGTGAACCCGGTTTGTATGAAGCGCTTGCAGACAAAACTAAACGTGTTGCTGAAGGCTTTAAAGCCGCAGCAGACAAACATGGTATTCCATTAAATATTACTTATGTGGGCGGCATGTTTGGTTTCTTCTTTACTGAAGATAACACGCCAATGACGTCATTTGCCCAAGTCACAAAATGCAACATGGAGCATTTCCGTCATTTCTACCATGCCATGTTAGATGAAGGTATTTATTTAGCGCCAAGTGCTTATGAAGCAGGCTTCATGTCTATGGCTCATGGTGATGCTGAAATTGAATATACTTTAGCTGCTGTTGATCGCGTTTTTGCGGCAATGAAATAGCTCAACTTCATCAGTTAACCTCTTTTTAGGTTAAGCAAACTGTTGGTAACAAAAATAGGATAAATAACTACGTTGTTTATCCTATTTTTATTTATGTTAACAAATTCCTATTACCTTTCTCTGTGTTAATTATTTTATCCACGACTTTGGTCGATAATTAACGAAAAAACTGTGATCTATATTGCGAAAATGCCCGTGGTGTGATGTGATCGCCCCGCCAAACGGAAAGCTTAATTGAACCTTAAAAAAAAGGCTGAATTAGGTTAGCAAAAATTCATGGTAATGATGTTGATTACCTACAACACAAAGTTGGAATTGCAGTCATGCTACATACCTTTCTTATCTCACTTGCAGTGCTTGCGCTGTTAAGTATCGTGCTCGAAGAAGTTACCCATATTAATAAAGCCAAAACCACCCTGTTCCTTGGCTGTATTGCTTGGATCACCTTATTTATTGCCTCTGGTAGCCCAGAGAAAAGTAAACTGGTCGGTGAAGAACTCAATGAAAACTTATTAGAAATTGCCACCTTATGGCTGTTTTTAATGTCTACTATGACCTTTGTTGCTTACCTTAACGCTAAAGGTATGATCCAAGTACTGGTGCAAAAAATATTTCCGCAGCAAGTATCTGTTCGCATGTTGATGATACAAGTTGGGATGTTTTCGTTAGTACTGTCGACTTTTTGTGACAACGTGACAGCCACATTGGTGTCGTTAGGTTTACTGACCACCTTTAATTTAGACAAACAAATGCGTCGCCGTATGGCAGTGCTCATTATCTTTGCGGTGAACTCTGGTGGGGTTGCATTAATCACCGGCGATGTAACGACTCTGATGATTTTTCTTGCCGGTAAAGTGCATATTTCTGAATTATTAATTCTGTTCATTCCTGCCAGCATCAGCGTTATGATCCTAGCAATATTGTTCTCACTCAAAGCCGAAGGGCATGTGAGCACATCGCCAATTGAGCAAAACTACAATACCGTTGATATCGTCATTGGCTTGATTTTCTTCACCACCATCGTATTAACCATGGTACTTAACGTGCTGTTTGGTATTCCACCGGTATTGACCTTTTTATTCGGTTTATCAGTAATGTTCTTAGTCGGCACTACCCATAAGAGTAAAACCGAAGAAGTTCAGGTATTAGAATACATTCGCCAAGTTGAGTTCGATACCCTGCTGTTCTTCTTAGGTATCTTGTTACTGGTTGGTATGCTTAAAGAGATTGGTACGCTTAACCTATTAACAGAAGTCTATGGCATGTATAACCCAAGCATTTCTAACTTCTTTACCGGTGTCGGTTCTGCATTATTAGACAACGTGCCACTAACTGCAGCATTATTAAAAGCAGATCCCGTACTGACAACAGCACAATGGTTAGGCTTAACTTATTCGGTTGGTGTAGGCGGATCGTTATTAATCATCGGTTCGGCATCTGGCATTATCGCGATGAGTAAAGTTGAAGAACTGACATTCGTAAGCTACTTAAAATATGTTCCAGCATTACTATTATGCTACTGCATAGGTTATGGATTAACGCTGTTTTTAGCCAATAACATTCACGGCTAATATTTAGTACGAGGGTTTTTCAGATAAAACAAAGGCGCTAATAGCGCCTTTGTTTTATGCCTAACATCCCAACATCGCCTTAAATTGCTGGCACTCTAAATTGCTCACCATCAATTTCTAATACGATATCTCGAGGACGAATTTCTACAATCGTCAGCTTATTCTTGATCATATCGCCCTGCTGTAATTCAACCCCATCGACATTTAGCCAACGATTACTTGGTTCTGTCGAATACACATGAGCATTAATATTAAACTCCGGTACTTGCAACTGCACACTCGCGGGTAAGTCACCATACTTAGGAATTTGCTGATTGGAAGGTCGAGGGATAGGATCTAATTTTGCTGAGGTCACTTGCTGATTCGCCGACTGTTCATATTCAACGTCTTTAAGCGCAGTTTCAAACGCAGCAATCAAATTACTCTGCTCTTTAATTGATGGTGCTTTAACAGAGGCAAAATCGACATCTTCTGCGGCAGCATTTACTTGCAAGCGCAATGCCTCAAGCTCTGCTAAACCTCGGCGATTAGCCTTAGCGCCCAATGCAATGGCTTCTCGCTGCTGCGCCTGTTGACGATTGCTCTCTTGTGTCTGATATTCATCAACGCTGCTATCTTGCCCGCTTTGATAATTATCCTGTTCATAACCTGCTTGCTGCTGATAGCTTGGTTGCTGAAAATTGGCTTGTTGGGCGTTGGTTTGTTGAGAGTTAAATTGCTGAGAGTTGAATTGCTGGGAGTTAGCTTGTTGAAAATTGCGCTGGCCATCATTTGCTTGCAGATATGGTTCATTCACACCAGAAGGTTCAGCGTAACCATTGTTATTATAACTTGCCGCTTGCGTGTTCATTGCATTCGTATTGAAAGGTTTGGCAATAGGTAATGCCACCTTACCCGCTAAACGAATATCATCGTTATTTTGTACCGCTGATTCATTTTTATTAACGGCTAATGCTTCAGGTGTTTTATGTGGTGTAACAACAGCAACTGGCGCCGTGACAGTTTGTAGTACATTAGCGTCATTATGCTGGATAGTTGATAACGATGCAGACGGTGACTGTAATAGCACACTCATGCCCCATGCAGCGCCGATGCCCAAAGCAATGGCTACAGCCAATAGACTATACTGATTCAACTTATTTGAGCTGTTAGATTGCGATGTATATTGAGGCGGCTGCGTCGACATAATATCGACAACATCACCTTGTTGCTGCTTTTTACGGTTAACCGCATCCAATAGAATTGACATTAACTGCGCACCTCAGAGGCACTTAAACGAGGGCCTTGCTGGCTCAGATATAAGTTAAGCTGCACCAAGGTCTGATTGCCTGCTATACCGTCTGGTTTTAACCCATGCTGACGTTGAAAATTCATTAATTGTTGCTCTAAATCACTATCAAACTGCGTCAGTAGTCGTGCACGTCGCTTGTTGACTAACGCTAAGCTATTTTCGAGCCATTGCACTTGTGCCAAGCTAGAGGACTGACCAATCTCACGCGGCAAGACACTGTCTGGTTGCCACAAAATTTCAAAAGTGCCACTAAAGTGACGGTCAAACCAATCTTTATTCACCCAAAATTGTTGCTCGCCCAGTTGCAATAAAATCTGTTCGGCTTGACGCTCAACAATTACGCCATAAAACACGTTCGTTTGCGTATCTTGCAAGTAAACAACTGCGGGGTAATTAAGACGCATAATACTGTGCCAATTACCTTGTTGCTGATAACAGGCTAAATCTTGTTGCTGCGCAGCTTGGCAGGCAGACAAGCCGATAATAGGCTGTTTATTCCACAAGCCAAATAATCCGGCAAAGGCATTATCAATGCTACTGCTTTGTAGCATTGCTTGGCGCATAATTTGTTGTTGTGCATTGGCAACTGGAGTTGCTGCTTGTACTTGTTGAGTTTGTGCTGCTTGGTTTATCTGGCTAGGCATAACTGCAGGCGTTTGATTGGCTAGGCTAGATTGCGCTTGAACATCTGCTATCGCCGCATTCGCATTCATATTGTTTTCAATGGCTGAACGATTAAACAGATAAAATGATAAACCAAAAGCGAGCACCAACGCAGTAGCGGCAATAAATGGCCAGCGTTTGTCGCCTGGTACATCAATATCACCCAATACTTCGACCGCAGCTTGATTAACCATTTTGTGATCGATCGGAACCTTAGCTTGACCATAACCAGCCATTAATGCACGTTCACATAATAAGTTGGTTAAACGCGGAATACCGCCAGAATGTTTATGTAACGCGGTTATCGCCTTACGTGTAAATAGCGGCTCATGCCTACCGGCAACCTGCAAACGGTGCAACACATATAGAGCAATTTCATCTTTATTTAGCGGTAATAAATGATAGCGAGCGGTGATCCGCTGTGCTAACTGACGTAAGTCTTGACGCTTTAGCAGTTGTTGTAATTCTGGCTGGCCAATCAAAATCACTTGCAGCAGTTTTTTGGTGTTGGTTTCTAGATTGGTCAATAAACGCAGCTGCTCTAATACTTCCGAACGCAAATGCTGTGCTTCATCAATAATCAGCACCGTATTACGACCATTTTTGTGATTATTCAGTAAGTACATGCTGATTAAATCAGTCAACTGCTTTAACGTCGGATTTTCACCGTATTTAATTTCCAGCTCATCACATAGGGTGGCTAAGAGTTCAAGCTCTGTTAACGATGGGTTTAGAATAAACGCGGTGTCGGTATTATCGGGTATTTGTTGTAATAGACAGCGAGAAACAGTGGTTTTTCCAGTGCCGACTTCACCCGTTAATAATACAAAGCCACCGGTTTCACCTAGGCCGTAGGTTAAATGAGCCAACGCCTCACGATGACGGTCACTTAAGAACATATAATGAGGGTTAGGCGCGATAGAAAATGGATTATCGTTTAATCCATAGAAGGCTTTATACATTCGACCAAAAATCCTTATTTGAAACTGACGGCTCACGTTAATGCTTGTATGACAGCTTGTCAAAAGTTAGCCGTAAAAATCTAACTCTGATAAGATTTAAGCAACTTATTATTACACGTTGTGGTACGCCATGAAGATTTATTTAGTAGGCGGGGCCGTACGCGATACCCTTCTTAAACAAACTGTCGTTGATAAAGATTATGTGGTTGTTGGCAGCAGCGTAGAAGAAATGCTCGCATTGGGTTATCAGCAAGTCGGTAAAGACTTTCCTGTTTTTTTGCACCCTAAAACTCAGCAAGAATATGCGTTAGCCAGAACAGAACGAAAAACCGGTAAGGGTTATCAAGGTTTCAGTTGTGACGCCAATAAAGATGTCACTCTCGCCGAAGACTTATTGCGCCGTGATTTAACCATTAATGCCATCGCGCAAGATGAGCACGGCACACTGACGGACCCGTTCCACGGTATTGCAGACATTAACGCTAAAATACTTCGCCATGTGTCAGATGCCTTTATTGAAGATCCCTTGCGTGTATTACGAGTGGCTCGTTTTGCCGCTCGATTTCACCACTTAGGGTTTACTATTGCACCTGAAACCTTACAGTTAATGACCGACATAGCTAATAGTGGTGAATTAGATCACCTCACCCCAGAACGCGTATGGCAAGAATGTGATAAAGCATTAAGCAGCCAAAGTCCGCAGGTTTTTTTCAATGTATTAAAGCAATGCCAAGCATTAACAGTGTTATTTCCTGAAATTGATGCGTTGTTTGGCGTGCCACAACCTGAAAAGTGGCATCCTGAAATAGACACTGGCATTCATACCCTCATGGTTCTCGAGCAAACGAGTCTGTTAAGTGACAATAAAGCAGTACGTTTTGCCGCTCTAGTTCACGATCTAGGTAAAGCGTTGACCCCAAAACAAGATTGGCCGAAGCATTATGGCCACGGGCAGAAAGGTTTGCCGGTCATTAAAAAGCTTTGTGAACGAATTAGAGTGCCAAACGAATACCGTGATTTAGCATTATTAGTCAGCGATCAACACCAAAACATTCATAACGCGTTTGAACTAAGAGCAGAAACCATCGTCAAATTATTTGATAAAGGTGATTTTTGGCGAAAACCTCAACGCTTAACAGAGCTACTATTATGTTGTCATGGCGACTTAAGAGGACGAACTGGATTTGAACAATCTTCCTATCCACAAGCCGAATATTTACTACATTGCTATGAGTTAGCGAGCAACGTCGATGTGCAATCGATTATTGCCGCGGGTTACCAAGGATCACAGATTAAAAGTCAACTTCAGCTAAATCGAGCCGAAACGATTAATAACTATAAAATACAATATATTGAAAGCAAGCAGCTACATTAGCTATTGCCTATTTAGGGTTTTATGAAAAAAAGCGGAAAAAAGCATTTTTTAACAGGGAATAAGCAATAAATCACTAAGATTTATATAAATTCGGCAATTAATGATGCTTTTGGCCCGGTAGACTTGCAATTTTCATTTATTTCGCTATTTTAAATGAACAATCTTATATTTGCCTATAGCAAATAAAAAAATCTGTGACATAATTACGCCGTTGCAAAGGCACATGCCGTTGCACTATTTAACAACCTATATATTAAGGGATTTACCCATGAACAAGAAAGTACTGATGATTGCTGGTGTTGCGATGACTGCTTTATTAGGTGGTTGTGCTAACACTACTGCTTTAGAAGAAAGCGTAGCAAACCTAGGTAACAAAGTTGATCAACTATCAGCACAAGTTGGTTCTTTAAAGTCTGAGCAAAGCAAGCTATCTGCTGATGTTAAAGGCGCTAAAGCTGCTTCTATGGACGCACAAGCCGAAGCTAAACGTGCTAACGACCGTTTAGACAACATGGCTTCTTCTTACAAAAAGTAAGAATAGTTATTAAAAATTAGCTTATTTACATAGGTTGATTATTAGGGCTTGATTGTTGATACCACTACTCTAAGTAGTACTTCAACATCAAGCCTTAATTATTTGTGCTTCGCGTAGAAAAGTAATAGTAAGCGGTATCAAGCGGTATCAAGCGGTATCAAGCGGTATCAAGCGGTATCAAGCGGTATCAAGCGGTATCAAGCGGTATCAAGCGAAAAATCTAAACACCTACAGCTTCTCCACACCAGCTTTTTCACTATTAATCTATACATTCATTTAATCTTTCTAAACAATCTCACAGATATCATCTGGATTGACCATTAACACAAAGTTCAATCCTAGCATTAGCTCTTATAGCATCTAGCAGCGAAGCGCTCTAGCCCCTAGGCTTGTAAACGCGCTCACCGTTCGTTATAGCTTGTCATCACAGAAATCTTAGCACCAGCTCTTATAACATCTAGCAGCGAAGCGTCCTAGCCCTTAGGCTCTAACGCTCTCACCGCATTGTCGTCCTTATCGCTTGTCATCGCTTGTCATCGATCGCAACCAATCTTAGCTTGTATATCATCTAGCCGCGAAGCGTCCTAGCTCTTAGGCTCTAACGCCCTCACCGCACTTTCATCTTATCGCTTGTTATCGCTTTCCATCAGCTTTTACATTTTTATAAGCGTTTTTTGAGCGTTATAATCTGCCAGTCAAACTCTAGTTCACTAATTGCAGTAGATTTAACTTGATGCTTTAGCTGATCATTAGCACGCCAACCAAATACCGACATATCAAGCAATGTTAATGCCTGCTCACCGGTAACTGACTGAGTAAACACCACTTGTTGCTGTGCATCAATTTCCACATCATTGGGTAAATTTAACTGTAGCGGCTTTTCGACTAAGTCTGGATAAACTTGTTGTTTAATTTGCCATAAATGCCTAATACCAGGCTGCAACAATACAATTCGACCGTCATCTTTTAAAATCCGAATGCATTCTTTCCCTTTTAACGGTGAATCAAGCACCGTCACAATATCGACTGATTGCGAGGCAAAGGGCAATTTTTTTAACGCCAACAACAATAAATTCGCCGGTGTTTCAGATTTTGCCGCGGCAAAGATAGCATTTTCAGCATCGGTAATGCCCCAATGCTGACACGATACATTGGCTTCCACTAACGCAGGCACAAGCTGACGTAAATAATAACCATCAGCACATTGGTAATCGATATGCTGTAATTGTGTGTCACCATTAGAGGTAGAGGCACATAAGTCCAGCAATACTGTTTGAAGTTGTTTAATTAACGGTGCAAACAAGCCTGTTTCTAATAAAAAATGTCGCCCGCGCATTTGTTGGCGAGACTCCACTTGCGGCTTACTCTTGCCCTTTACGTTGCTCAGCAGTGGCCAGTAACCATTAGGGTGTTTATCAAAATGATGTTTGTTATCGCAATAAAATCCCGCTGAAGCTTGATGTTGATTTAGTGGAGCTGAACACACTGGACATAATAAAGATAAAGTCATAATTACACTGATAGTTAATTGAAAGACGGTAAAACAAACGGGTAGAAATACCTAGTGTGGTAAGCCTACCCGCTATGCAAATAAAAAGTCGCTTAAATGCTTATATTAAAGATAGAGTAATCCAAGCAATAACGCACCAAGAGCAAGGCGATATAATACAAACGGCGTCATGCCTATTTTGCTAATAAATTTTAAAAAGAAATGAATACATAAATACGCAGCAACAAATGATACAACAATCCCTAAACCAAGCGCTTGGTAATCGATAGGTGCAGGACTACTGACTAAGTCTTTGGTCACCAGTAACGCGGCACCAAAGCTAACAGGAACAGACATAAGGAATGAAAAGCGAGCCGCGGCTTCACGGGTTAGCCCTAACATCAGTGCTGCTGTCATCGTGGCGCCAGAGCGCGACGTGCCAGGTATTAATGCCATAGCCTGTGCTAAACCGATAAGCAAAGCCTTTTTCCAACCCATTTGAAATTCAGTTAACTGTGCTTTTGACATTCTATCTGCCGCCCACAACAGCAAACCAAAAACAATCGTAGTTATTGCAATCACTAAAGTATTTCTGAAATGGGTTTCAATAAAGTCTTTGGCAGTAAATCCGACAATAACAGCAGGAATAGTCGCTAAGATAATCCACCAAGCGAGTTTACTTTCTTGAGTTTGTTGCTTGCTAGCTAAACTGGTAAACCAAGCTTTTGCCAGTACAACAATCTCATGGCGAAAATAAATGACCACGGCAAATAAAGAGCCTGTATTAACTGCGACATCAAATGATAAACCTTGATCTGCCCAACCTAATATTTGTGATGGTAAAATTAAATGTGCCGAGCTAGAAATAGGCAAAAACTCCGTAAGCCCTTGGATTAATGCCAGCAGAATAACTTGAAACGTTTCCATATTTGTCCTTGTTAGAGATTAACTTATCGATTAGTTATAACGTGTTAATGGGTAATAGTTCTGGTGGGAACTCAAATACAATAGGCCACAATTGTTGACACTGTTTGTCATAATTCTGCCAAAGTGTTTGATAGCTTTGTAACGTCACCGGATGAGACAGATTAGGGACTAATTCTGCCAGAGGCCACAATACAAACGCATTAAACAAAATTTCGCCACGAGGCAATTCAACGGGGATGTCACAAATAACATCGTCATACAGCAATAAGTCAATATCAAGGCTCCTCGGGCTGAATTTTTTCTCACCTCGAATACGGCCATTGTCTTGTTCAATTTGCTTAAATGTCGCCACAACCTGTGCAATTGATAAATCGGTATCAGCCGCAGCCACCATATTTAAAAAATTAGTGCCTTTAAACCCTACCGATTCACTCTCAAAAACCCGTGATAATTGTAATGGGCCAAAATATTGTTGTAAATCAACCAAACCGGCTTTCAGGTGTTTCTCTGGCGAAATATTAGTGCCCAAACTTATGTAAATACGTGCCATTGACTGACCTAATGCTAAACATTAAAAAAAATAACAGTTAAATGCTACCGCGTTCGATCTCGACACCGACAGAAACAGCATGAGGTATTGCACCTGGCTTCATCACAACCACTTTAACCCAAGGCACATTAAATTCGTCTTGCAAACAATGCGCAATCATTTCAGCAACAGTTTCAATCAGCTCTATCGGATTCTCAGTAATCAATGCCGTTAAACGATTTGATACCGTTTCATAACACAATGCATTTTCGTAACTATCACTAGCGGCCGCAAGACGATTGTCCCATGCCATATCTAAATCGATAAGCAATGTTTGATGAAGTTTTTTTTCCCACTCATAGATACCAATAATGGTCTCTATCGCTAACTGGCGAATGAGTACTTTATCCATATAAATTCCTACCTTAACCGATGTAAAAAGACGTTAAGTTCATCCTAATCAAACTTTATTACCGATTATATGCCTAATATGCACATTTAAGCTTTTTCCTAATGAATTAAAGCAGTAGGATAGGCGCTGTTGTTCAATTAACATCAACTAAATGGTTAATGTTAACGCGAAGACAGCTTCAGTGGATACTAAAATGACTTGTCTCACAAATGAATGCGCGATGATACCCTAAGAAGAGTAAGGAAACCAATTTGAACGCCGTTACAGTCACCATTTTGATGATCATTACCGCCTACCTAGCGGGTTCGATCTCAAGTGCCGTACTGGTTTGTAAATTAAAAGGTTTACCTGATCCAAGAACCAGCGGCTCCGGCAATCCCGGTGCCACTAATGTGCTACGCATTGGTGGAGTTAGTTCTGCAGCGCTTGTGTTATTTTTTGACATGCTCAAAGGCGCCCTGCCTTCTTATCTGGGCTATAAAATGGGACTTGATGCCGCATCATTAGGTTTTATTGCTGTCAGCGCTTGCTTAGGGCATATATTCCCAATATTTTTTGCTTTTAAAGGCGGAAAAGGTGTTGCAACGGCCTTTGGTGCAATGGCCCCCATTGGCGGTGATTTAGCAATATGCCTAATCCTCACTTGGATTGTGTTTTTACTATTAACGCGTTATTCCTCTGTAGCCGCAATGGCAACCGCAACCTTAGCGCCTTTTTACACTTGGTGGTTAGACGAACGTTTTATTCTGCCTGTTGCGATGCTCTCAACCCTTATTTTAATCCGCCACAAAGACAATATTGGCCGTTTGCGCCATGGCGAAGAAAGTAAGGTCACACGAAAAAAATCCATAAAAAAACCCAACACCAAATAGTATTAGGTTTTCTTGGCGGCTTGAAAGTAAATCATTACTTTCAAGCTTACCGACTCAAACACGCTAACTCATCAATTAATCTACTGCAGGCAGCGTATCCAAAGGCCATCTAGGCTGACCTTTAACCTCAAGCCCCTCTATATGCCCTGCACGTAAACGCTGTAATCCAGCGTAAGCAATCATGGCACCATTGTCAGTACAAAACTCCCCTCGAGGATAATACACTTGACCGCCTAACTTGGTCATCATCTCTGCCAATGTCTCACGTAAGCGAGTATTAGCACTTACACCACCGGCAATCACCAAACGTGTATAACCTGTTTGCTTCAAGGCTCGTTTACATTTTATCGCAAGGGTATCAACAACCGCTTCTTCAAATGCACGGGCAATATTGGCACGAGTCTGTTCATCATTCGGTTCTGCAGCAATCGTATTTGCGGTAAATGTTTTCAATCCAGAAAAACTAAAATCTAAACCTGGCCTGTCCGTCATTGGACGTGGAAACTTATACCCCGCAGGCAAGCCTTTCTGGGCTAGTTTGGCTAAACGAGGGCCGCCAGGATAATCTAATCCCATGAGCTTGGCTGTCTTATCAAACGCTTCGCCTGCAGCATCATCGACAGATTCACCTAACACTTGATATCGTCCAATGCCTTCAACTTGCACTAACATTGAATGGCCGCCAGACACTAACAAGGCTAAAAAAGGAAATTCAGGCGCATTTTCTTCCAGCATGGGTGCCAATAAATGTCCTTCCATATGATGCACACCGATCGCTGGTTTATTCCATGCATACGCTAAAGAGCGTCCCACACAAGCGCCAACAAGTAATGCACCTATTAGCCCAGGACCTTTGGTATAAGCAACACCGTCGATATTATCTAGGCTTGAATTAGCCTCTGATAAAGCCTGCTTAATCAATGGCACAATTTTGCGAACATGATCACGAGAGGCAAGCTCAGGCACAACACCACCATAATCGGCGTGCAATTTAACTTGGCTGTATAGCACATGCGACAATAAGCCTAATTTATCGTCATACACTGCAACCCCAGTCTCGTCACAGGATGTCTCAATACCAATAACCCGCATAATCTCTCGTCTTCATTAAAAATAAGGCCGCCAATTCTACCCGTCTCAGCGTAAATACTCCAATGTTTAACGATTAAATACCTATCCTTATAAGTAAGCTTATAAGTAAGAGATCAACTCAAGACTCTGAACCAGCAAAACATAGATAACAAACCGATTTTAAACAGTCACAATTAGTGTTAAATACACTTACCAAGGGGCAACCATGATTATTAAATACACTTACCAAGGGGCAACCATGATATTGTCCATGCGCGTTACCTAACAAAACAGGCACTGCAGTACAACTAACGGCTTAAACGAATAGACATATAACGGCTACTTTTTCTTAAATAACCTGAACTTAAGATAACAAATTCCTCCCAAACAGCCCTTTGCCTTGCTAACGTCGAGATTATTTACACAAGAAGACTTGCAATAAGCCCGCTATTTGACGCGTCATTTCGATTTGTTAGTAAAAAATGACAAGTTTGATAGAGGTTAATTACTAAAATTATGATATTTATAATTATATTCTCAACTCTATATACCGAGTTCAGGTTAAATATTAAAAAAATGAAACAGTGGGCTATTTCCCCGAAGAGAAAATCAATCAGGGGTTTACAAATGGTCGCCGCTCGGTGTAAAATTCCGCACCATTTTAAATAGCCTTTGGTTTGAGTGAAGTCACTAAAAATGTTTAGTCGATTTAATCATCCAACATAACTACACCTAAGGGGTGATGGCGTATGCCAATTATTAAAGTACGTGAAAACGAACCATTCGACGTAGCTCTTCGTCGTTTCAAGCGCTCTTGTGAAAAAGCTGGTATTTTAGCTGACGTGCGTGCTCGTGAATTTTACGAGAAGCCAACTACTGCCCGTAAGCGTGCAAAAGCAGCTGCAGTTAAGCGTCTAGCTAAGAAGCTTTCTCGCGAAAACGCACGTCGCGTACGTTTATATTAATCTCATTATGAACTTAACCGATCAGCTAAAAGACCACATGAAAGATGCCATGCGCGCTAAAGATAAAGTGCGCTTAGGAACAATTCGTATGGCACTTTCTGCCATCAAACAGATTGAAGTGGATACCCGCGAAACTCTGACTGATGAACAGACAATAGCTGTATTAACCAAAATGGTTAAACAACGCCGTGATTCGATTGCTCAATATGAAGCAGCGAATCGTCCGGAGTTGGCAGCCGTAGAAGCAGATGAAATTCGAGTTATCGAAAATTTTCTGCCTACACCGCTAACAGAAGATGAAGTAGCAGCGATTATCGATGCTACTATTATTGATGTTGGTGCTGCATCCATGGCGGATATGGGTAAAGTAATGGGAGCATTAAAAACTAAAGTTCAAGGCCGTGCAGATATGAGTGCTATTGGTACAATGATCCGCGCTAAATTGAAGTAATCAATTTTTAATGTTGAATAAGCCGTGCACTTGCACGGCTTGTTTGTTTACATCAGTTGATAAAGTAAATTCGAGAACAACAGCAATCAATGGCGATACCTCGTGATTTTATCAATGAGCTAATAGCTCGAATAGACATAGTCGATCTAATTGACCGTAAAGTGCCGTTGAAAAAAGCCGGTAAGAACCATTCGGCTTGTTGTCCTTTTCATAGCGAAAAATCACCCTCTTTTACCGTCAGCAGAGACAAACAGTTTTACCACTGTTTTGGTTGCGGTGCCCATGGCAATGCTATTGATTTTGTCATGGAATATGATCGCCTAGAATTTGTTGATGCCATTGAAGAACTTGCAGGTCAACTTGGTCTTGCCGTACCACGAGAGCAAGGCACAGGGAAAAGGCCAGATCAAGGATTAAGTCGAGACTTATACGAACTGATGGAAGAAGCTAACCTCTTCTATCAAAGCCAACTTAGGCAGCATACAGACAAACAAAAAGTTGTCGATTATCTTGAATTTCGCGGATTATCGAGTGACGTTGTTGAGCAGTTCGGCATTGGGTTTGCACCCGATGGTTGGGATGGTTTACTGGGTCGTTACAGGCAAAATTTGCCCGCCCAAGATAAATTACTGACCGCAGGCATGTTAATTGCCAATGATAGCGGTAAACGCTATGACCGTTTTCGCGACAGATTAATGTTCCCAATACGCGATCGTCGTGGTCGTGTTGTTGGATTTGGAGGAAGAGTTTTGGGTGACGGCACCCCAAAGTACTTGAATTCTCCAGAAACGCCCATATTTCATAAGGGTAATGAGCTTTATGGTTTATATGAGCTAAAGCAAAAACACCGTGACCCACAACATGTGTTAATTGTTGAAGGGTATATGGATGTCGTCGCACTCGCCCAATTTGGGATTGATTATGCGGTTGCATCGTTAGGTACATCGACTACAGCTGAACAATTTCAGCTTTTAGTGCGTAGTGCAAAACAAGTGGTCTGTTGTTATGACGGTGACCGCGCCGGCCGCGAAGCAGCTTGGCGTGCACTAGAAACAGCGCTACCACTGTTAAAACCGGGTGACCAAGTCAAGTTTATGTTTCTACCGCAAGGTGAAGACCCTGACACTATGGTCCGCAAAATTGGCAAAGAAGCATTCGAAGCATTAATGCAAAAAGCCATGTTACTGCCCGAGTTTTTGTTTGACACATTAAGTGCTAACCACGGTACCGATAAAGGGGCATTAGCCAAGCAAGCCATTGCGCTAATCGAAAAGGTACAAGATACCGTCCTACAGAATTTACTGTTAGAAAATTTAGCACACAAATTAGGCATGAACAGTAGCGAAGATTTAAAGAAAAAATTAGGTTTTACTGTAAAACAGCCAAAACCGTTAAATGCGAAAGGCTTACAAGGTCGTGGTACGCCATTAAGATTGGCCATTGCCCTACTGGTCCAAAACCCAAGTTTAGGCTTTGGTTTGGCAAAACAGCCTGCACTAGATCGATTACAGATGACCGGCATAGAATTGCTCAATCATTTGTTAGATATAACTCGAGAGCAAACGTTAAACAGCGCACAACTACTTGAAATGCATAGAGAGCATAATCAAAAGAGCACTCTAATAAAGCTAGCCCAATGGGAACATCAAGTGGCGGATGAAAACGTATTGCCAGAGTTTAAGCAAACCCTGATTTGGTTAAACAACCAATATATTGAACAACGATATCAGGAATTAAGCCTAAAACAGGCTTTAACGAAAGTTGAAAAAATGCAGCTAACAAAGCTGATTTCTATAATGAAAGGCATAGCGAAGTAATACGCAATTTATTCGTGAAGAATATGCGTACAAACATTGCCATGGACTAGCTAAGGTTAGTCCACACAGCTATAATTGACGATTTGCGCGCCACTTAGCACAGCTAACTGGCCTATCGTTTTATCAGTTACCCAAAATTGGATGATATCTATGGATCACACTCCGCAGTCGCAACTCAAACTGTTGCTCGCTAAAGGTAAAGAGCAAGGTTACTTAACCTATGCAGAAGTGAACGACCACTTACCTGCAGACATGGTCGATTCCGATCAGATTGAAGATATTATCCAGATGATAAATGACATGGGTATCCGCGTTTTTGAAGAAGCGCCAGATGCCGATGACATGATGATGTCGGAAGACAACACAGACGAAGATGCTGCAGAAGAAGCAGCGGCAGCTCTCGCAACCGTAGAAAGTGAGTTAGGCCGAACCACAGACCCTGTCCGCATGTATATGCGCGAAATGGGCACGGTAGAGCTACTTACTCGCGAAGGCGAAATTGTTATTGCTAAACGTATCGAAGAAGGTATCAACACTGTACAGAGTTCTGTCAGTGAGTACCCTCAAGCGATCGCAATGATCTTAGAGCAATTCGATAAGTATGAAGCTGAAGAATTGCGCTTGTCTGATATTATCTCTGGATTTATCAATCCTGACGACGATGACGTCGCACCAACTGCCACCAATGTTGGTTCAGAATTAGCTGACTCTAAAAATGATGATGATGACGATGACGACGATGATGACGATGAGGAAGAGGAAGAAGGCAACAAAGGGCCAGACCCTGAAGAAGCCAAAGAAAAATTCACTCAACTCAGAGAAGCCTACGAAAAAAGCTTAGGAATTATTGCCGAAAAAGGCCGTGACCACCCTGAAGCGATTGGCTCATTATTTGTTATTGGCGAATTATTCAAAGAATTCCGTTTAGTACCTAAACAGTTTGACCGTTTAGTGAAAAGCATGCGCAACATGATGGACCGCGTACGAATTCAAGAACGTCTAGTCATTAAGCTTTGTGTTGAACACGCTAAGATGCCAAAGAAAAACTTTATTAAGGCTTTCACTGGCAACGAAACAAACTTAGATTGGTTTAACAAAGAAAAAGAAAGCACTAAGCCTTACGCTGAAGGTTTGCGTATGATCACCGATGACGTAACGCGTTGTGTGACCAAACTTGGTGCTATTGAAGTTGAAACAGATTTAACCATCGCAGGCATTAAAGACATTAACCGTCGTATGTCTATCGGTGAAGCGAAAGCTCGTCGTGCGAAAAAAGAAATGGTTGAAGCTAACTTACGTTTGGTTATTTCTATTGCCAAAAAGTACACCAACCGTGGTTTACAGTTCTTGGATTTAATCCAAGAAGGTAACATTGGTTTGATGAAAGCAGTAGATAAGTTTGAATACCGCCGTGGTTACAAGTTCTCGACTTATGCAACGTGGTGGATCCGTCAGGCAATCACTCGTTCAATCGCCGACCAAGCACGTACGATCCGTATTCCAGTACACATGATCGAAACGATTAACAAGCTGAACCGTATTTCTCGTCAAATGCTTCAAGAAATGGGCCGTGAGCCGTCTCCTGAAGAATTGGCTGAACGTATGATGATGCCTGAAGATAAGATTCGTAAGGTGCTGAAAATCGCTAAAGAGCCAATCTCAATGGAAACCCCAATCGGTGACGATGAAGATTCGCATTTAGGTGATTTTATCGAGGATACTACCCTCGAGCTACCACTTGACTCAGCAACTAGCGAAAGTCTAAAGAACGCCACACACGAAGTGTTAGCTGGCCTAACAGCCCGTGAAGCAAAAGTACTGCGTATGCGTTTTGGTATCGATATGAATACTGACCACACGTTAGAAGAAGTGGGTAAGCAATTTGATGTTACACGTGAACGTATTCGTCAAATTGAAGCTAAAGCGTTACGTAAATTACGTCACCCTTCTCGCTCAGAAATCTTAAAGTCGTTCTTAGACGAATAAGCTCACTGAAAAAATAGTATAAAAACCTGCTTCGGCAGGTTTTTTTATGTCCAAAAACGCAATAATTGCTTAACAGATAACCAATTGAAACAAGATAAGTAAATACAACTAAAAACACGGGTGACAAGTGCCAACAAACTTCGTATACTTTCCCCGCTTTCGATAGTGACGACTATCTTAAGTCGGCCCCTTAGCTCAGTTGGTTAGAGCATACGACTCATAATCGTCAGGTCCCCAGTTCGAGTCTGGGAGGGGCCACCAATTCTGATAAGCCGTAGTAGGTTAATACCTACTACGGCTTTTTCATATCTGGCGTTCTGTGTTGTAGCAAATGTGTAGCAGATACTTAAATAAAAGTCAGTAATTGAAGGAATTTGAATCCGCTTGCCATTTTGATAGTTATGCAAATCACCAACCATCAAATAACTCCACGATAAGCGCTTATAACGCTCTTGAACAATCTGCGTGATGCATTAGAGGATAGCCAATCGGCTTAAGTAAAAACCAAGGTAACTAATTTAAGCTTCGCTATCGTATATGCCTCAGCTTCTTTCTAGCCAATAATGTCATCAACTACTATCTTGTTTCGACCCGATCCTTTGGCTTTGTACAAAGCGCTATCAGCTCGTTGGAACCACTCTTTAAAAGGCTCTTCAATACGCAGAGTTGCCATGCCGGCACTAAAGGTTAACTTGTCAATTGGCGCAAAGTCCATCTGTGAGATTTTTTGACGTAGCGCTTCAATATGTTTAAAGACCATAGCCGAGGTCGCTTCTGGTATTAAAATCACAAACTCTTCGCCCCCCCAACGACAGATGAGATTTTCTTTGCGCATATTTACAGACAGTTCATCCGCAAAACGGCACAAAATATCATCACCAACATTGTGGCCAAACTCATCATTAATCTTTTTGAAATAATCTATGTCTAATATGACCAGAGTAACAGGAAAATGATGTCGCTTAGCGCGGGAGATCTCTTTATCAACCAGAGCGCTAAAAGCTCGACGATTATAAAGCAAGGTTAACGGGTCTTTAGAGGCAAGCTGTTCAAGCTTTTCATTTTGCTGATTAAGCAGTAAGTTTTTGTCGGTGATTTCTTGGGTTCGATGATTGACCATTTGTTCTAAATGGATAGTGTGTAAATGTATTTTTTGAAGACTATCGTGGAAAGCTTTAGACAGTTGACCTATTTCATCATCTGAATCGATTATTTTTAGATAACTTTTTTTATCTTTAACAGAGGCTTTTACATCTTTGGTCAGTTGCACGATTGGTTTTGTTATTCTATTGGATAGTTCACTGATGAGTAATAAAAATATCACCATCAAAATGATCGAAGTGACTAAAACGTCGTACATTATTGTATATATAGCGTGAAAAATTTCAGACTCTTTAGTTGTGACAAACAAGGTCCAGCCAGGCAGATAATCAACTTTTGAAAATGTGACTATCTTCGATTCATTTAATTTGGCATCCCTATAACGACCGTAGCCATCATTTTGTAATTTAGTTTGTCGGACTATTTTATAAAATCCTGGATAATCAGCACTTTCTGTCATTGAAAGTTTATTCTTCATTATAAAACTTTTATTCGGATGTGAAACCATTAAGCCATTCGAGTCAGTTAACCAAGCGTAACTCTCTTTTGCGAGCTTAATTTCTGCTAATTTAGCGGAGATGATGGTGAGAGGCACCGCCACTGCAAGTGTTCCTATCCAGTTATTTTGCGTGTCTAAAATAGGTACTCCCACCATGATAACGGGGGCCTTTTCAAACCGAGTGATTACTGGCGTGCTAATATTATATTCTTTGCCCACCCATTGTTCAGCACGTATAAATGAAGAATGAGTGACTTTATTTGTATTACCTAACACATCAGTTAAATTTAAATTTTTGTCTACATAAATAGCATTAATGAAATTACCACGCCCCATTGTCATCAGCCTTTGCAGCTGTCGAGCGATAGTCGCTTTATCACCTAGCTTTGTCTTTGGGTTGTTGCTGAGCATTTTTAACATAACCACATATCGAGCAAACTCTTGGCTGAGGAGGTTTGCGTGCATTTTCGAAATTTTGGTAGAGTTTTCTAATGCTAAATCCAGTACACGATCACGCTCATTGATAAATATAGTGATTAAAAGCACAGACGTGAAAGCTATCATGACTAAAGAGAAAATAGTGATAACCTTGGCTTTTATACTATGAAACATATCACCCCTGAAAACGTTTGCTTAACACACTAAAATATATATAAATCACAAAAAATTGATGACACTTAATGGTATAGACTGGTGGTTAGCATTATGTCGTACTGATGCAATACCATTAAATCATGATTGCATAGACTTTGAATTGAACACATAAACTCACTCAAATCATCTTGCATTAAGTCATGTTATTACGCCATATCCGTTAATGTTAACAAACAATACATGTTTTTTGAGGTTAATCTCGACCAATATAAGCTGGATTCTTTTCTAAATAGGCCTGTGCTGCAGTGATAGCAACTACGGCTTTAGAATTAAACTCACGTTGGTACAAGGTATATACCACAAATAAACTGGCTAAAATAAACATTCCTGGATGCATAAACCAGCACAGCGCCGCCATAGAGTAGTAATAAGAACGTAAGCCATAGTTATATGAATGCGCCGCTTGATCTTGTACCACGGCCATTTGCCTTGCATAGCCCAATGCATTTTTATCGCTACCGGTTTTATCTAATGGTGCCGCGCCAATCATAATATTCACAAAACCATATTGACGCATTGACCAGGTAAATTGGAAAAATGCTAGCACGAAAATCCCAGCTAAAAGAGCCAGTTTGATCTGTACCAGCGCGTGATTAGGCGACGAGGTGAAGGGAATTGAACCAATCACGGTTTCAAGCTTTTCAACCTGCGAAAATAACGTCAACACACCCGCCAGGATCAGTAAAGTTGTTGAAGCAAAGAAGGCAATATTGCGTTCTAAATTAGCCAATAATGCCGCTTCCGCTACGCGTATCTCTTTGGCTATTACCTGCGACATCCAATGAATACGTTGCTGATGCATTACTCGTGCAATGCAATTAGAGGTTTTGGCTTTACGACGGGCAAAACCGGTATACCCTATCCAACTAACTAAAAATACAATTAAAGCCAGCGAATCTAACCATGAAATCACCATGCTGATTAACCTATGTAAGAATAAATAATAGATTGATTATGCATCAGTTTTCACCATGCTTACATCAGTTTGTTACTAGAAGTGGTTAAAATGGACTTGGGCAAACAAAATCAATCCGTTGTTCTGTTACTGGATGAGTGAACGATAATGAAGTGGCATGCAACATTAATCGGTCCGACATCGCTTGCGAATAGTCATTACCATATAAGTCACAACCTAAAATAGGATGGCCTATTTGCTGGCTGTGTATGCGTAGCTGATGAGTCCTGCCGGTAATAGGGGTAAAGGTGACCCGTGTTGATAGCCCTTGTTGATGGCGTTCAATTACTTGATATTGACTGTGAGCGGGTTTACCAGTTTGCTGACAAATTTTCATAAATGGGAAATTATCACTATCTTTGGCGATCGGTAATTCAATATCACCATGTTGCTCAACCAAATCACCATATAACACTGCGGTGTAGGTTTTTGTGACAGTGCGTAGCTGAAATTGTTTAGTTAATAATCCATTAATCTCTTTGTTTAGCGCCACTAACATAATACCTGACGTACCGAAATCGAGACGGTGAACTAACGTAGCCGTTGGATAATCTTGCACTAAACGATGATGTACTGAATCCTTGTTTAATGGATTCTTCCCCGAGAGACTTAATAATCCCGTCGGTTTATTGATCAACAACAAATGTTCATCTTGGTATAAAACCTCAATGTTGCCATCGCAGGGTGGAGCAATAAATTCAGCCATAATATCTTAGTGGTAACTATCTAAGCGGGAATAATAATAGAAAAGGTGGCTTGTAAGCCACCTTTCATACTGTTCGCGCTAGGTTAAAGCAGGGTTAAGTTCGTAATCGTCCCAATTGCTGATGCTGCTGCTGAACTAAATCAGCTAGGCTGTCACTGCTCTGCTGAGCACTGTCAGCCAGCTGTGATAACTCAGCAGCCGAGTCTGAAATGCCAGTAATGTTACGATTGACCTCTTCGGTTACCGCACTCTGCTCTTCAGCTGCGGTAGCGATGTGGGTCACTTGACCTGACACTTGGTTAATTTGTTCAACGATGGCATTCAGCGATTGTAATGCTAGCTGAGTTTGCTCAACCGCTTTTTGTGCGCCTTGGGCACCTTTATCAATAATGCTCGAGGCATTTTTAACTTCTTTTTGTAACGACTCAATCAAGGTACTAATTTCATTAGTCGACGTTTGAGTTCTAGACGCAAGGGTTCTGACTTCATCGGCAACAACAGCAAAGCCTCGGCCTTGTTCCCCCGCTCTGGCAGCCTCAATAGCCGCATTTAACGCTAATAGGTTAGTCTGCTCGGCAATGGAACTGATCACCTCTAAAATACGGCTAATATTGGCGCTGCTTTGCGACACCATACCTACCGCTTGCTGAGCTTGTGCTGAATCACCCGAGACTCCCTCAACAAATACCATTGCTTGAGTTAACCGCGACTGACCGTCTTTCACATTAACCGTCATAGATTCGGTTTCCATTGCGGTTTGCTCAGAGGCTTTAGCCACTTCAAGCGCGGTGGCGCTCATTTGATTAACCGCTGTTACCACACTTTCAATTTCACCATATTGGCGATTAACACTTTCGCGTGTGTGCTTAGCAATGTCTGCCGATTTTATGCTCTCTTGTTGCGAACGGTCGGCAAGAATTTTGAGTTCGGAAATGAGATGGCGCAATTTCGCAATGAAGGCATTAATACCACTGCCTAATGCAATTAACTCCGCATGGGCATCGACTTCTATCGCTTGAGTTAAGTCGCCTTCGGCGCTGGCAAGGTTTTCGACGCGAGCTTGGATCATATTAAGCGGCGCAATAATGCTGCGAATAACCAAACTGATAATAAGCACCGCAATAACCGTGACAACAATACCGATGGTTAATAGCAAGCTGCCCAGAGACATCGCCATGTCATTCATGGCAGTATTCATATGATCTACCGCCATAAACGCTTGGGTTTTCGGCACTTCAATAATCAATGACCAAGTTGCATTAGCAATAGGGATGTTAATAGGATATGCCACGGCAATGGTGGTTGGTTCATTTACAAACCCCGATGAACTATTTAATGCCAACAGCTTTTTAGCTAATTCTGGCCCGACAGATTCACTAAAAGGTCGTGCAAATTTTTTATAATGGCTAGCAGCCACCACAAACCCTTTCTGGCTCACCAAGGTCACCTTAGCTTGTCCACCATACAAACTTTTAGATAATTGCATAATCATAGTTTGAAATATCGGCAAGTTGATGTCCACGCCAACGAGACCTTTAAATTGGTTATCCACTATAACGGGCACGGTTAACGAGGTCATGAGTGCAGTATTGCCTGGAGTGATTTCGTACAAATATGGTTCCATTAAGCACGGCTTTTTACTGTCTTTGGCACACAAGTACCACTCAGCCTCGCGAACGCCAAACTCATTTAACGTGGTAACGTATTTTTCAGCCGCCTCATCAACTTGATTCTGCTCTACTGTGCCGTCATCATTGCGGGTGTAGTAAATTTCTAATGTGCCCGCATTCGGTACACTGTGGCTTTCACCTTGAAGATAACTGTCATCGAGACCATCATAGCCATTAGGTTCAAATTGCGCATACATCGATGATATGATGTTATTTTTCTGCAATATTGCCGCAAGCGATAACTCCACCCGCTCACGACTTAAAGGATCTTTTTTTGAGGTTTGTTCCAGTAAGCCTGCAAACGAAAAGGGAACCCGATAAGCTTCATTGATAAATCCAGCAATACGCTCACCATACTCACCCGCTCTTGCTGAGAGTTTGTCATTAATCTCTTGTTGTAACGCAACCTCAACCTCTGCGGCCAGACTGGTATTCTTATCTTTTAACCCTAGCCACAAACTTAAAGAGAGTGTAATGACTGTGGCAACAAATAACGCCGAGGTGATCCATAACAACTTTGACTTAATGGATAATGCCTTCATTCAATTGAGCTCCCGCTTTAGTATTAATTTTCAGATACAATAAAGTGTAGTCAGCTTTAAAAATTAAGTAAGTATGAGATATAAAAAATCCCGTAAAAACGGGATTCTATTGATTATTTTGACAAAAAGAGCCGCTATTTAAACACGGTCTGAAATGTAGAGTCCATAATCGCAAGACCAGTATCAATTTGTGCATCTGGCGCAGTTAATGGTACCAGTACTCGGATAACGTTGCCGTAAGTACCACAAGACAATAAAATCAGTCCGCGGTTACGTGCTTCAGTTAAAATCTTACCACTGTACTGCGGAGCAGGTTCACCATCTTCCATTAACTCAATGGCGATCATTGCACCCAATCCACGCACATCAGCAATTTGCGGATACTTAGCTTGCATATCAGTGAGTGCCGACTTAAGCCGATGACCAACTTCATTAGCTCGGGCCAATAATTGTTCTTCTTCAAACACTTCAATAACCGCTAACGCAGCAGCGCAGGCAATCGGGCTACCACCATAAGTACCACCTAAGCCACCAGCGGTAACAGCATCCATGACTTCTGCTTTACCGGTAATACCTGATAGTGGGAAACCACCGGCAATTGACTTGGCAAAGGTAGTAATGTCTGCGGCTACACCCATTTGCTCCATCGCAAAGAAAGTACCAGTACGACCAGCGCCGGTTTGTACTTCATCGGCAATTAACACAATGCCATGGTTGTCGCACAATTCACGTAAGCGCTTCATAAATGATGGCGTAACCGCGTAAAAGCCACCCTCGCCTTGCACAGGTTCTAATATAATTGCGGCAATATCGGCAGGCTCGGCATCATTCTTAAAAATACGTTCAATTGATGCCATAGCATCATCTTCAGACACGCCATGCATTTCACACGGAAATTCAGCCCGGAACACGTTGGCAGACATTAAGCCCATGCCTTTACTGTACGGTGCGACTTTGCCAGTTAATGCTAGCGCAGCAATGGTTCGACCATGATAGCCAGAGGTAAATGCGATAACGCCAGCACGCTTGGTATAAGCACGGGCTACTTTAACTGCGTTTTCGACCGCTTCAGAACCACTGGTAAATAAGGCGGTTTTTTTAGCAAAATCGCCTGGCACTAAATGGTTAAGTTTTTCACATACCGCAATGTAACTTTCGTAACCCAACACCATAAAACATGTGTGAGAAAATGCATCTAGCTGCGCTGCCACAGCCGCTTTAACTTTAGGGTGTAAATGACCAGTATTGAGTACCGCAATACCACCGGCAAAGTCGATATATTCACGACCTTCAACATCCCATACTGTGGCGTTTTCAGCACGTTCAGTAAAAATTGGGTGAATTTGCCCTACACCTTGAGCCACTGCCGCTTGGCGACGAGCCATTAATCCATCATTTGTTTTAGTCATAGCCCGCTCTCTTAAACTGACATGCAGATATATTTCATTTCAAGGTATTCTTCGATACCAAATTTTGAGCCTTCGCGGCCTAATCCAGACGATTTAATGCCACCAAATGGCGCGACTTCGGTCGAGATTAATCCGGTGTTAACGCCCACCATACCGTATTCAAGTGCTTCTGCTACTTTGTAAACCAGCGAAATATCACGGCCATAAAAGTAAGCGGCTAAGCCAAATTCAGTGTCATTAGCTTGTTTAATCACATCATCTACTGAGTCGAATTTGAATAGCGGTGCTAATGGGCCAAAAGTCTCTTCTTTGGCAACTAACATCGATTTATCAACGTCACGTAAAATAGTAGGTTCAAAGAAAAAGCCACCTAAGCTATGTGTTTTACCGCCAGTGACGATACTTGCGCCTTTAGCAACCGCATCGGCTAAATGACGCTGTACTTTAGTCACTGCATCAGCATTGATTAACGGGCCGATATTCACCCCAGTATCCACACCATTACCGACGCTTAATTTAGCCACTGCTGCAGCAAACTTTTGGGTGAATTGCTCATACACTCCTGCTTGGACATAAATACGGTTGGCACACACACAGGTTTGACCGGCATTACGGTATTTAGCAATCATTGCGCCATCAACTGCGGCATCAATATCGGCATCATTAAAAACGATAAACGGTGCATTACCACCTAGCTCCAATGACAGTTTTTTAAGTGTTGGAGCACATTGCTCCATTAACTTAATTCCTACCGCAGTTGAACCAGTAAAAGATAATTTACGCACAATAGGGCTTTCACATAAAGCATTACCAATCGCAATCGCATCACCAGTAATAACACTAAACACACCAGCAGGAATGCCCGCACGATGTGCAAGCTCAGCTAATGCTAATGCGGTAAATGGAGTTTGCGGCGCAGGCTTAACGACCATAGTACAACCGGCTGCTAGTGCAGGCCCGGCTTTACGGGTGATCATCGCAGCAGGGAAATTCCACGGGGTAATCGCCGC
This sequence comes from Shewanella sp. AC34-MNA-CIBAN-0136, assembly GCF_040309945.1. Classification (NCBI taxonomy): domain Bacteria; kingdom Pseudomonadati; phylum Pseudomonadota; class Gammaproteobacteria; order Alteromonadales; family Shewanellaceae; genus Shewanella; species Shewanella sp. AC34-MNA-CIBAN-0136. The sequence goes on from NZ_JBEOPJ010000008.1 coordinate 222,625, forward strand.
AGTCACGCCAACAGGTTGCTTAATAACAGTCAGTCTTTTATCTGCTTGATGACCAGGAATGGTATCACCATAGATACGCTTAGCTTCTTCGGCAAACCATTCGATAAACGAGGCAGCATAGGTTACTTCACCTCTTGATTCTGCCAGCGGTTTACCTTGCTCGGTCGTCATCATCAACGCCAGGTCTTCAGCATTTTCATGCATTAACTCAAACCAACGGCGTAACTTCTGGCTACGCTCTTTTGCAGTCAGCGCGCGCCATGCAGGTAAGGCATTATTGGCTGCTGTAATGGCTGCTTCGGTTTCTGCTTTGCCCATAACAGGCACATTACCGATGATTTCTTGGGTAGCAGGGTTAGCTATAGCAACCGTTTCGCCGCTGTTAGCACCCACCCATAGGCCATCGATATAACATTGTTCATGCAATAAGCTTGGATCATTTAAAATCACAATGCGCTCCTACTAAATTCTAATAAAACTCAGTTAATCATTGATTAATCAATCGTTAACAGCCAGCTGGTAATCAACTGATGGTTATATGCCAAACTTGTCACGTAACGTGTAATACCACGCACCTAAGGCACTAAACGGCACTCGAAGTGCATGCCCGCCAGGGAATGGATAATGCGGCAATGCGGCAAAGGCATCAAAACGTGTGGCTTGGCCATTAAGCATTTCGGCAATTAACTTACCGGCTAAATGAGTATAGGTAACCCCATGACCACTACAGCCTTGTGAGTAATAAATATTATCCCCAATACGGCCCACTTGTGGCAGGCGCGATAACGTCATTAAAAAGTTACCCGTCCAAGCATAGTCAACTTTAATCCCTTTTAACTGCGGAAAGGTCTTTAATAGTTTAGGCATAATCAAGGCTTCAACGTTGGCCGGATCGCGAGCACCATAAACCACGCCACCACCAAAAATAAGGCGTTTATCGCCAGTAAGACGGTAATAATCTAATAAGTAGTTACAATCTTCAACGCAATAGTCTTGCGGTAGTAAACTCGCAGCCATTTCATCTGACAATGGTTCAGTGGTAATCACTTGAGTACCACAAGGCATGGATTTAGCTTGTAGCTCTGGCAGTAATTTACCTAAATAAGCATTACCAGCTACCACTACAAATTTACATTTAACCTGGCCTTGTGCTGTGTGCACAACCGGTGATGCGCCATCGTCCACTTTAATGACAGCTGAATCTTCAAAAATCAATCCACCAAGGGATTCCACCGCACGGGCTTCACCTAATGCAAGGTTTAGAGGATGAATATGGCCACCGCTTTTATCGAGTAAACCACCGACATATAAATCGGTATTAACCACTTTGCGAATGCCATCCTGGTCGAGTAACTCTAATTGATTGTTATGACCATGAGCTTCCCATAATGATTTTTGACTCTGTAAATGGCCCATTTGCTTGGCGTTCATGGCGGCAAAAACACCACCATCTTTTAAGTCGCAATCAATGTTGTATTTGGCAATACGGTCACGAATAATCTGACCACCTTCGAACGCCATTTGACCAAATAGTTTAGCTTGTTCTTTGCCGACAACGCCTTCGATAGAATCAATGTCACGACTAAAAGAATTGACAATTTGACCGCCGTTTCGACCTGATGCTCCCCAGCCAATTCTTGCCGCTTCAAGCACCACAACTTTCATGCCGCTTTCTAATAAATGTAACGCAGAAGACAAACCAGTATAGCCCGCGCCAATAACACAAACATCTGTTTCAATTGTAGATTCTAAGCGAGGACGTTCGACTTTATCATTAGCCGATGCAGCATAATATGAACTAGCATGAGGTGTGGCGGACATAGCACTTCCTTTATAGATTCAAAACGTAATTCAACTCACTCATCCTACACTTATGCAAATTTAAAAACTAGCATTAATCGCGTAATTTTTGACACTTTGTTGAATATATTAAACACCTGTGTCAGTAGAATATAGCAAATAGATTATCGAAAATAAAAAGCCACACTGACATCAGCGTGGCTTTTACATTGTGTTATTGAGTATTGTTATTCCATCGCAATTTTAGCTTTTTTCTCTGCTCGGCGTGCAAAATACCAAGATAAGAAAGCCACTAAAGAAACCGCTAAAATAATAATCGTCGCCAGCGCGTTAATCTTAGGTGAAACCCCTAAGCGTACTGACGAAAACACCACCATAGGCAAGGTTGTAGAACCAGGACCAGAGGTAAAGCTGGCAATCACTAAGTCATCTAACGATAAGCTAAATGATAACAACCAACCGGCAATAAGTGATGGCGCTATCATTGGTATGGTGATTAAAAAGAAGGTTTTTAATCGCGTTGCACCTAAGTCCATCGCCGCTTCTTCTATCGACAAATCCAGTTCACGTAGTCTTGACGATACCACTACCGCAACATAAGCAGCACAGAAAGTAGAGTGGGCAATCCATACCGTAAACATGCCGCGCTCAGTTGGCCAGCCAAAGGTTTCTGACATTTGTACAAATAACAGTAGCAACGACAAACCAGTGATAACTTCAGGCATAACCAAAGGTGCGGTGATCATGTTAGACAAGGTTAACTTAGCCCATGAGCGTCTAAAACGGGTCATCACAAACGCTGCCATCGTTCCAATAATCACTGCCATGGTGGAGCTATAAAAGGCAATGCGTAAACTGGTCCAGACTGCATTTAATATTTGCTGGTCCTCAAATAGCTCGCCATACCATTTAGGCGAAAATCCTCCCCACACGGTAACCAGTTTTGAGTCGTTAAATGAATAGATGACCAAAATAAGCATTGGCGCATATAAAAAGATTAACCCCACCCACAACATCACTTTAGAGAAACTTAACTTCTTCATACGTCGCTCTCCATGTTGCGTGACTGATAACGGTGGAACAAAGTAATTGGGACAATCAATAACGCTAGCATAACAATCGCTAATGATGAAGCTACCGGCCAGTCGCGGTTATTAAAGAACTCTTGCCACAACACCTTACCAATCATTAATGAGTCAGGACCACCCAGCAGCTCAGGAATAACAAACTCACCCACGGCAGGGATAAATACCAACATCGAGCCAGCGATTACACCGCCCATTGATAATGGCAGAGTAATTTTCCAGAAAGTATTGATACTGCTAGAGCCTAAATCTGAAGCTGCTTCTAGTAAGCTTAAATCTAATTTAACAAGGGTGGCGTATAGCGGCAGAATCATAAACGGTAAGTAGGCATAAATAATACCAATGTATACTGCAAAATTAGTATTCAGCATTTGTATTGGTTCAGAAATAATGCCTAACCAAGTCAGGGCGTTATTGATTAAACCGTTGTTACTTAAAATACCCATCCATGCGTATACCCGAATCAAAAAGGAGGTCCACGACGGCAACATCACCAGTAGCAGCAATACCGCCTGCATTCTTACTGGGGCGCGGGCAATGGCATAAGCCATCGGAAAACCAAGCACCAAACAGCCAAGTGTGGCAACAAAGGCCATTTTTAATGAGGTTAAGTACGCCATGTAATACATTGAATCTTGCAGCAACAATAAATAGTTACCCAGATTAACGAATATATTTAGCGCCTCATCAACATAATTAAACGTTGGTTCGTACGGTGGAATGGCAATCGCAGCAGTAGAAAAGCTCAGCTTTAATACTATGGCGAACGGTAAGGCGAAAAACAGTAACAACCATAGGTATGGAATCCCCATGGTGAGATGTCGGCCTTTGAATATTTTCAATGGATTCTTCATGAGTTTAATACAACCCCGCTGGTGTCTTCCCAACTGATGTAAACCTCATCTTCCCACGTTGGGTGATCGGCGCGGCGTTCACGGTTAATCATTGAGCATTGAACGATTTGGTTGTTTTTCAACTTAATGTAATACACCGACAAACCACCTAGGTAGGCGATGTCATGCACTACGCCGTGAGCCCAGTTATATTCACTTTCGGGCTTTTGGCGGGTAATAATGGTTTTTTCTGGTCGTAGGGCTAAAAATACATTTTTGTTTTCTAGACTGGTTGAAATACCGTGACCAATGTAAAACTGTTGCGATAAAGTTGGCGATTTAATAATTGCGTGGTCAACTTCATCTTTAATGATTTCACCTTCGAATAAGTTAACCGTACCAATAAACTCAGCAACCATACGGCTAGCTGGCGACTCGTAAATGTCCATTGGGCTGCCGGTTTGGGCAATCCAACCTTCATGCATAATCGAAATACGTCCGGCCATAGTCATGGCTTCTTCTTGGTCATGGGTTACCATCACGCAGGTAACACCTACCGCTTCTAAAATATCGACCACTTCTAACTGCATTTGAGTACGCAGCTTTTTATCTAATGCGCCCATTGGCTCATCAAGTAATAATAATTTAGGTCGCTTTGCTAATGAACGAGCTAAGGCGACACGCTGACGTTGACCACCCGATAACTGATGCGGTTTACGTTTACCGTATTTGTCCATGTGCACCAGTTTAAGCATTTCTTTAACCCGCACAGCAATATCAGCCTTAGGCATCTTGTCTTGCTTCAATCCAAAAGCAATATTTTGTTCAACCGTCATGTGCGGAAATAAAGCATACGATTGGAACATCATATTAATAGGGCGTTCGTACGGTGGCATATCAGTAATGTCGACACCATCAAGAAAAATACGCCCTTCAGTTGGCTTTTCAAAACCCGCGAGCATGCGTAACAAGGTTGATTTACCAGAACCTGAACCACCCAAAAGCGCAAATATTTCGCCACGGTTAATGGTTAACGAGACGTCGTCTACTGCACGCACATCATCGAAAAGTTTGCTAACACGCTCAATTTTGAGCAGCACTTTATCTTGCGTCTTTGTGGTTGGTTTATTAGTGACGCTCGAGGTGTTTACCATAATACTGCTCCGCCTTTTGGAGTATGCGTACCGCAACAGAACAGCCTGTTTCTGGGCACACGTAACAATCTGTTAAAGTGGCAAAATTAGCCAATAAATACATCAATACTGCTATAAAAACAGGGCGAGAGGGCTCGCCCTGAGTGCTAGTGAGGTTAGGTTATTGACCTGACTTCACTTTGGTCCATGCACGCGTTACTACACGTTGAATTTTTAATGGACGAATATCGCCAATGTACAACTTATCAATTACCGACTGTGGTGGGTAAATGGCTGGGTCATTACGAATCGCTTCGTCAACTAAGGCTTGTGCTGGAGCGTTAGGGTTAGCGTAAGCAACATAGTTACTGATAGGTGCAATCACTTCAGGGCGAAGTAAGTAGTTAATCAGTTTATGGGCGTTATCTACGTTAGTGGCATCTTGTGGGATGGCTAACATATCAAACCATAAGTTGGCGCCTTCTTTTGGAATAGAATAGCCAATCTTATTACCGTTACCGGCTTCATCAGCACGTGCAGCAGCCTGGAATACATCACCAGAGAAACCAAACGCGACACAGATATCGCCGTTAGCTAAGTCTGAAATGTAGCGCGATGAATGGAAGTAAGTGACGTAAGGACGTACTTTTTCCAACACTGCGGCGGCTTTTTCATAATCAGCAGCATTTTTACTGTTTGGATCTAAGCCTAAGTAAATCAGGGCTTGAGGTAACATGTCGTCGGCAGAATCAAGCATCGAGAAACCACATGAGCCAATTTTTTCAGCATACTTAGGGTTAAAGATAAGCTCTAAAGAATCAAATGGCGCATCTTCACCTAATACCGCTTTCACTTTTTCGATATTATATCCAATACCGTTAGTGCCCCATAAATACGGAATTGCGTGCTCATTGGCCGGATCAGCTTTTTGTAGCTGTTTCATTAAATCAGGCTTTAAGTTGGCATAATTAGTCAACTTAGCGCGATCAAGCTTTTGAAATGCACCCGCTTTAATTTGCTTAGCTAAAAAGTGATTAGACGGAACAACAATGTCATAACCGCTGTGGCCAGAAAGTAATTTCGCTTCAAGTACTTCATTACTGTCAAACACGTCATAAATAACATGAATACCGGTTTCTTTCTCAAAATTGGCTAAGGTATCTTCGGCAATATAATCCGACCAGTTGTACATTTTAACCACTTCCTGAGCCTGAATAGCAGTGCTTGAAAACACACCCGCAGTAATTAAGGCCAATGTGGATAGTTTGTTTAATAGCTTCATACTTTCTCCCTGTTGGATAATGGTCAGAATGGTACTGACATTTGTTTTTTTCGCTAGGTCTTACCAGCGTGTAAAATCTTCTTTCTAATGAAAGAAATTATCCAATGCTACAACTTAACTATGCATCGGTATGGTTAACGCGACATTACTTGTTTCCTTCAGCGCGATTCTATCAAAAACACTTTCGATTACTAGATCGTGTAAATGCAATTGGTTAAAAAATCACTATATTGCAATAATCATTCAGTAACGGGACATCACTCCATGGTTTTTACGTGTTGATAAGTATCATTTAACGCTTGCGTCGCTTTCGCGACTAACTCGTCAATCTCACTATGGCTAATGGTTAATGGCGGTGAAATAATCATGGTGTCGCCGACAGAACGCATCACCAAACCATGGGTGATACACGCATCGCGGCAATATGTTCCAACGCCGACGTTGGCATCAAATCGTTGTCGTAACGATTTATCTTTGACTAACTCTATAGCTGCAACTAACCCAACACCACGCACCTCACCCACTAATGGATGTTCGGCCAATTGTTGTAAGCACGACTGTAAATACGGCGAGGTATCGTTAGCCACACGTTCAACTAATTTTTCTTGTTCAATAATACGAATATTTTCTAATGCAGCTGCTGCGGCAACCGGATGACCAGAATAAGTAAAACCGTGGGTAAATTCGCCGCAGTCTTGCTTAATAACCTCGGCCACTTTGTCTGACACAATCACCCCGCCCATTGGCACATAACCGGACGTCATGCCTTTGGCGATCGTGATAAGGTCTGGCTGCAAATCAAAATACTCAGCGGCAAACCACTTTCCGGTACGGCCAAAACCGCTGATCACTTCATCAAGAATAAATAAAATATCGTATTTGGCTAAAATGCGGTTTATTTCAGGCCAATACGTTGATGGAGGAATAATCACCCCACCTGCGCCTTGAAAAGGTTCGGCAATAAAAGCGGCAACATTGTCTTCGCCTAGCTCAATAATTTTGGCTTCAAGTGCTTGCGCAGTTTTCAAACCAAATTCTTCTGGGGATAAATCTTTACCCTCGGCATACCAATAAGGTTGCGCAATATGCACCACGCCAGGAATAGGTAAATCGCCTTGTTCATGCATGCCCGACATACCACCTAAACTGGCACCCGCGACAGTAGAACCATGGTAAGCATTAACCCGACTGATAATAGTTTTCTTGCTTGGTTTGCCTTTTAAATCCCAGTAACGTCGCACCATACGTAAGTTGGTGTCGTTTGACTCAGAACCCGACCCGGTAAAAAACACATTGTTCATGTGCGCAGGGGCAAGAGAAGCAATTTTTTGCGCTAATTCAATCGCTGGAGGATGAGAGCATTGGAAAAAACTATTATAAAAGGGCAGCTTTTGCATTTGTTTGCTGACAGCATCCACAATTGACTGCCGACCATAGCCCACATTGACACACCATAAACCTGCCATGCCATCCAACAGTTTATGACCCATTACATCCCACAGATATACTCCATCAGCCCGTTCGATCACCCGAGAGCCCTTTTCAGCTAACCCCTTTGAATCGGTAAATGGGTGAATAAAATGCTGTTTGTCTGCTGTTTGCAGACGTTCAAGCTTTTGCTGTTGGATCATCGCATCTGTCGATAATGGTTTTGTCATACTTGTATCCTTTCAAACAGATAGCAAATCCGTTGGTATTTGCTATCTGCTGCTATCCACACACATTAATAATGTAAGCCAATACGCTCAGCCATCATTACACTGTTAGTAATAAGAACTCACGTTCCCACGAACTCACAACGCGTCTAAAGTTTTCAAGTTCAGCTTGTTTTACCGCCACAAAACCAGTGGTAAAAGATTGGCCTAAATACTCAATACAAGCATCACTGCTTTGCATCGCCACTAACGCTTCTTCTAAGGTCAAAGGTAAGCAGTTTTCGTTATTAGTACGGCTTTCGTTCGACTTTCCTGTCACAGGTGTAGAAGGTTTTAAGTCGTCAACCATACCGATATAACCACATAATAAGCTGGCAGCAATCGCAAGATAACAGTTAGCATCAGCACCCGGAATACGGTTTTCAATACGACGATTTTGTGGCGATGATTCAGGAATACGAAGACCACAAGTACGATTTTCCACGCCCCATTCCAAGTTTACTGGAGCAGAAGTGCCCGGTAAGAAGCGGCGGAACGAGTTAGCACTTGGCGCCATTAACGGTAACAATTCAGGAATGTACTGTTGTAAACCCGCAATATAGCTGAGGAATAATTTACTTTGAGTGCCATCTTCTTTAGTGAAAATGTTTTTACCGGTTTTAATGTCCAGTACGCTCTGGTGAATGTGCATCGCGCTGCCAGGTTCATCGGTAACAGGCTTAGCCATAAAGGTGGCACACACATCATGCTTTAATGCGGCTTCTTTTAAGGTGCGCTTAAAAATGAACACCTGATCGGCTAATGACAATGCATTACCGTGGCTGAAGTTAATCTCCATTTGTGCTGGACCGTCTTCATGAATCAAAGTATCAATATCTAACCCTTGGATTTCACACCAATCATACATATCTTCAAACAATGGATCGTATTCGTTAGCAGCATCGATAGAGAAAGACTGACGGCCTGCTTCTGGGCGGCCAGAGCGCCCAATAGGTGGCTTAAGCGGTAAATCATGATCATCAGAACGTTTGGTGAGGTAAAATTCCATTTCTGGCGCAATCACCGGTTCCCAACCTTTATCTTCATAAAGCTTAAGTACTTTCTTCAACACGTTACGCGGTGACAATTCAATTGGATTACCCATACGATCATAACAATCATGGATAACCTGAGCCGTGGCTTCAACGGTCCATGGCAACATAAATACTGCATTTTCGTCTGGAACACAGACAAAATCGATATCGGCATCATCGAGAAGTTGATAATAAATTTCTTCGTTAATGAAATCACCGGTGACCGTTTGCAACAGCACGCTCTCAGGTAAACGCATGCCTTTTTCTGATACAAACTTATCTACTGGGGCAATTTTGCCTCGTGCAATGCCAGTCATATCACTGATAACACATTCTACTTCGGTAATTTTTTTGTCTTTTAAAAAAGCGATTAACTTATCCATTTTTATCTCACTTGTGTTGCCGCATGTTGTCTACAGGCTTGTCCGAATGCTTCGAAGATTGCAGTATAGAATGCATTTTCGGTTACTTTCCATTCTGGATGCCATTGGACTCCTAATGCAAAATTTTTAGCATTTTTAACAGAAAATGCTTCCACTAAACCGTCTGGAGCGAATGCTTCTGGCTGTAACCCCTCACCAAGACGTTCAACGCCTTGAGTATGAACAGAGTTAACCTCTGCGGTGTCACAGCCCCATGCATCGTGAAGAAGCCCGCCAGCAACCAGTTTAACTGGATGCGAAATACCATATTGCACATCTAATGGGGCTTTCTTATCTTCACGATGTTCAATATACGTGCCAACTTCATGTAGCTTCTGATACAAACTGCCACCAAAAACAACGTTCATTTCTTGAAAACCACGACAAATACCTAATACAGGGATCCCTGCATCAATAGCGGCTTTTATCAGTGGTAAGGTTAATGCGTCACGCTTGGGATCATGATGGGTTCCATCATCACTGGCAGGACCTTGGTAATGATGAGGTTCAACATTCGATGGAGAACCTGTAAAAAGGATTCCGTCGAGACGAGCAAGAATAGCGTCAATAGGCGTATCTACGCCCAGTGATGGGATGACTAAGGGGAACCCTTTAGCGCCATTAACTACACTTAACAAGTATTTCTCACCCACAATGTTAAATGGATGAAGACCAATTTGCTGGTTGCACGCTACTACCCCTATGAGGGGAAGACCTGACAGAGACATATCTCACCTTTAGCAAAGAATGTGACGAACTTAATGTTTTGCGTGTTCGTTTTTTCACACACTACACGGATTTTTTTAGCTAGGCAAGAGGATAACTGATGATAAAAACAACTTTTAACAAAAATAAATTAAAACACTTTAAAAACAAAATAGTAACTTTAAATTAACCGCAATGCATAAAAAAATATTCCCAGTAACTTTGATGAAATATCATAAAGAAATGCGCCAAAATGGGGAGGGCAATGCACGAAAAAAGGGAATTTGTTGCTTAATATTCTTTACACAAGCCAATAATCTCATGCTAGGAAGTAACACGACAAAGGCTAAAAGTGAGTTAGAAATTAGCTTTTTGAGAAGTAGGAATAGCAAGATTAATTGATAATCTTGGGCTATTCCCTTGAACAAATGTAGTAGGTATAAGCAGAAAAAGTTGAATAATAAATCATTAAAAATCAGCTGGTGTTGTGGCGCTAGTTAGCTTGCAAGGTTCATCAAATGGGTTACGAAATCGATGAGGTTGTTCACTATTAAAATAGTAACTGTCGCCTTTTTCGAGGATAAAAACCTCTTCGCCAACAGTAAGCTCAAGCTTACCTTCTATAATGATGCCACCTTCCTCACCCTTATGTTGCAGCATTTCAGCGCCTGTATCAGCATTGACAGGATATGTTTCACTCATTAGCGACATCGCACGGTTTGGGTAATCACGGCCAATAAGCTTATAGACTAATTCACCCGTACCTATATCCAGCAACTCATTACCCCGATAAACCACTTTTTGGTCACCGATAGAGCCATCATCAATAGAGAAAAAATCCACTAATGACATCGGGATCCCGGCTAAAACCTTTTTAAGTGGACTCACCGAAGGGCTAACACTGTTTTTCTCAATCATTGAAATTGTACTGTTGGTAACCCCTGCACGCTTGGCTAACTCACGCTGAGATAACCCTTTCAATTTACGAACAGCTTTTAGGCTTGTACCAATATCCAAATTCGTTCTCCTAGTAAATGTTGACCAATATCCTGCTGCTAAAGTGTTGCAGATTATTAACACTTTACCAAAAATCTGTATTCATTAAGCATGATATCTTACTTAAATCAAAGCAATTGTATTTTACACCAAATAAGTGTTAAATAAAATGCACACCGCAGATGGCTTAGATTGCATCTAACTATTCATTTAAAAGTTATTATTACAACTATAATCAATAGCTTGGAGAATTTATGTCGCATAAATCCCCGATTCATAGCCAACACTACCCAGACTCCTTTTATGTCGCGACCGCCAAAGAGCTTTATCAGCACCCCAAGCTAACCGAAAACATTACTGTCGATGTGTGTATTGTCGGCGGTGGATTTAGCGGGATCAATACTGCAATTGAACTCAGACAACGCGGCTACAGTGTCGCATTGCTCGAAGCCAAACGTATTGGTTGGGGCGCATCTGGCCGAAATGGTGGTGAACTTATCCGTGGGATCGGTCATGATGCTAGCCAATTTCGAAATGAAATTGGTGACGAAGGTGTAAAATCTATTCAACAAATGGGTTTTGAAGCCGTTGATATTGTCACCGATCGCATTGCCGAGCACAAAATCGATTGCGACTTACACATGGGTTATTGTGATTTAGCCGTAAAGCCACGGCACATGGATGATTTAGCGGCAGAATACCAAGATCTGCAAGACCAAGGTTATCAAAAAACAATCAAGCTGCTTGATCGTTCACAAATTGGTGAAGTTATCGGTTCAGACTTTTATCAAGGCGCCTTGGTCGATATGGGCAGCGGACACTTGCACCCACTTAATTTAGCCCTAGGCGAAGCGCGTGTCGCCCGCGAACTTGGCGCACAATTATTTGAATACAGCGCCGCAGAAAAAATCATTAAAGGCACTAAACCCAAAGTCATTACCGCTGAAGGCGAAGTAACTTGTGACTATCTAGTCATGGCCGGTAATGGTTATATCGGTAACAAATTAAGCCCTTTCCTTGGTGGAAAAGTGTTGCCAACAGGCACCTATTTATTAGCCACTGAGCCATTAACCGAGCAACAATGTGCCAGTATCATCCCGCAAAACATGGCATTTGCCGATATGCGCGTGGCGTTAGACTACTTCCATTTATCAGCAGACCGTCGTTTATTGTTTGGTGGTTTATGCACTTATTCTGGTAAAGACCCAAAAGACATTGAAGCCGAGTTAAGACCTAATCTTGAAAAAGTGTTTCCACAATTAAAAGGCATCAAAATTGATTATGAATGGGGCGGAATGATGGGCATCGGCGCCAATCGCATGCCGCAAATAGGCCGTTTACCTGACGCAGCCAACATCTACTTTGCTCAAGCCTATGCCGGACACGGGGTAAACGCTACGCATATGGCAGCAAGATTAATTGCTGAAGCCATTAGCCAGCAATCACAACGTATTGATGTGTTTAATGACATTAAACACATGACCTTCCCAGGCGGGCCCATGTTGCGATCGCCATTGCTTGCAGCTGGAATGTTTTATCACAGAATGAAGGATTTGCTATAGGTTGCTGGATTTGCTGTGGGTTGGCAAAAGGGTCAACCTTTGTTCTTTTTATGGCCTGCGGCCACTAACGCTTAAGATCGCAAGGTTCCACCCTGCACAGGCCAAATACGGCGTCATTCCGGCAATGCTTTTGAGCCGGAATCCAGGTGTTATTTTTGCTTTGTACTTTTGTACTTTTGTACTTTTGTACTTTATGGCCTGCGGCCACTAACGTCGTGGCGCTTCACCCACACCAGAGCAAGAGGAAATTAACGGCTATTCCCTCTTGGAACTCCCAGCCGCCCCGCAACATTTTCACTATTTACAAAACAATAGCTTGATGTGGTCAAGTAAAACTGTACACAAACAGGGGGCGTTTTATGCAGCCATTTCGGCAGCCGCTGGCGTCATATAA